>CATKXN010000005.1 GCA_949840605.1 uncultured Alistipes sp. | reverse complement strand
GGGCTGATCCCCGTAGGATTCACCTACTACATCCAGACCGGAACGTGGACATGGGAAGTCTCGGTCGCTGCGCTGGCCTGCGGACTGGTGATCGACACGATGCTGATGATCAACAACTTCCGCGACCGCGACGAGGATGCGCGCTGCAACAAGCGCACGATCGTCGTCTGCCTCGGGGCCGGAGTCGGACGCCGGGGCTATTTCGCCCTCGGGGCCGCCGCCGTCGCGCTCTGCCTCACGCTGCTTGCCGGAGATCGCCCGTGGGCCGCGCTGCTGCCCCTCGCCTACCTCGCGGCGCACACCGCCACGTGGCGCAAGATGGTGCGCATCGACCACGGCGAGGAGCTGAACGTCTGTCTGGGCGAAACGGCCCGTAACATCCTGCTGTTCGGAGCCCTGCTCACCGTCGGAATCCTGCTGCGCTGATGGCTGAAACTCAACATATCACCCTGCGCGAGCTGCAACGCCGCGTAAAATCGGCGCTCGAAGGGCAGTTCGCCCTGCCCGTATGGGTGAGCGCCGAGATTTCGGAGATCAAGGTCAACTACTCGGGCCACTGCTACCTCGAACTGGTCGAGAAGGGCGGCGACAACGGCGTGCCGACGGCGCAGGCCCGGGCCGTCGTGTGGAGGTCGCACTACCCGCGCATCGCGGGTTACTTTGAAGCCGAGACGGGCCAACGGCTCGCGGCGGGCATCAAAATACTGGCCAAGGTGCTGGTCTCCTACCACGAGCTTTACGGCTTCTCGCTGCAGATCACCGACATCGACCCTTCGTACACGCTGGGCGACATGGAACGGCAGCGCCAGCAGACCATCGCGCAGCTGCAGCAGGACGGGGTCTGGGAGATGAACCGCGAGGTGCCGGTGCCGGCCGTCGTGCAGCGCATCGCCATCGTGTCGAGCGTCAACGCCGCAGGCTACCAGGACTTCTGCAAGGAGCTGGACAAAAGCCCCTACCGGTTCCGCCTCACGCTGTTCGACGCCTTCATGCAGGGCGAAGCGGCCGAGGAGTCGATCGTGACAGCCCTGTGCGCCGTAGCCGACCGTTCCGAGGATTACGACGCCGTGGTGCTGATCCGCGGCGGCGGGTCGCGGAGCGACCTCAACTGCTTCAACGCCTACCGCCTCTGCGCCCACGTGGCGCAGTTCCCGCTGCCGGTCCTGACGGGCATCGGGCACGACAAGGACACCAGCGTCGCCGACATGGTGGCCCACACGGCGCTCAAAACCCCGACGGCGGTGGCCGGATGGCTCGTCGAACGGATGGCCGGAATCGACGGATGGCTCGACAGCGCCGCCCTGCAGCTCCGCGACACGACGGCCGTGGCGATGCACGCCTCGGAGGTGCGTCTCGAACGCCTTTCGGGCGAACTGCGGCGGCTGAGCGGCGAACTCCTCACGCGGCATTCGCTGCGGCTGGAACACCTCGCCGGAGTGTTTCCCGAATCGGCGCGGGACTACCTCGCGCGGCAGACGATGCGGCTGGAAAACGCCGCGGAACTGATCGCCGGACGTTCGCCCGAACGCATCCTCCGGCTGGGATTCGCCGTAGTGCGGAGCGGCGGCAGGGCCGTAACCTCGGTCCGGGCGGTCGCGGCGGGCGAACCCATCGAGGTCGAGGTCGCCGACGGCAAGATAAATGCAACCGTAAATACCGAACAGATATGGCAAAAAAAGAGCTGACCTATGCCGAGGCGATGGCCGAGATCGAAAAGATTCTCGGACGCCTGCGCAGCGAGGAGATGGACGTGGACAGCCTCGCGGCCGAGGTGAAACGCGCCACGGAGCTGATCGCCTCGTGCAAGGCGCGGCTGCGCAAGGCCGAAGCCGACGTCAACAAAGTGCTGGAATAGGATGAAAAAACTGATCCGCTGGTCGCTGAACCACATTCCGCGCCCCGTACTGCAGCGCATCGCCGGCTGGGCCGTGCCCGCGGCGGGGCTCCTCTACAAGGGCCGCGGGGCCGAATGCCCCGTGTGCGGCGCGAAATACCGGAAATTCATGCCCTACGGTTATGTGCAGCCGCGGGGCAACGCGCTGTGCCCCAAATGTCTGTCGCTGGAGCGCCACCGCCTGCTGTGGCTCTACCTCACGCGCGAGACCGACCTCCTGACCTCCTTCCCGCGCACGCTGCACATCGCCCCCGAAGTCTGCATCATGCGCCACCTCAAGCCGCATTTCAAGACGCACCCGGGACAGTACGTCACAGCCGACCTCGAAAGTCCGCTGGCGGACCTCCATTTCGATGTGCAGCAGATTCCGCTGGCCGACGGTTCGGTGGACGTGGTGATCTGCAACCACATTCTGGAACACGTCGCCGACGACCGGAAGGCGCTGCGCGAACTGCACCGCATACTCAAACCCGGCGGCTGGGGCGTCGTCCTCTCGCCCGTGGACCCGGATTACGAACAGACCTACGAGGACGATTCGATCACCGATCCCGACGAACGCACGCGCATCTTCGGGCAGTACGACCACCGGCGCATCTACGGCGCCGACTATGCCGACCGCCTTCGCGAAGCGGGTTTCGAGGCCGCGGACATCGACTACGCCGCGACCTTCACCGACGCCGAGCGCAGACTATACGCCCTGCCCTCGGATCACATCTACGTGGTTTACAAAGTCTGACAGGCGGCCGTCGAAGCGGCTGTCCGACGGGAAGCGCCCGACGGCGATGCGGGGTTTGTTCTTGCCGTGGAAATCGCTGCCGCAGGTCATCAGAGCCCCTTCGGACTGGACCAGCGAGGCGAAATAGACGGCCTGTTCGGGGGTGTGGTAGTTGTTGAAGACCTCCAGTCCCGCGGCCCCGCGGTCCAACAACTGTTCGGCGACCTCCTCGCGGCCCCGGAAATTCAGCCCCGGATGCGCCACGACCGGCACGCCGCCGTTGTCGCGGACCAGTTCGACGGCCCGGCGGAAATCCATATACTCCACGGGCACGAACGCCGGACGTCCCTGCGCGAAATAATCGAGATAAAAGTTGATGTACGGCATGTCGCTCCGTGCGCCGCCCTTCCTATAGGGCCGCAGCGGGGGCGTATGGTATTTCGCGTCGGAGAGCATCACCTCGGCGATCAGTTCGCCCGTCGGCAGTCCCCCGCCTGCGGCCTCCAGCACCGCCTCGGCATCCACGGAAAAACCCAGTTTCAGCAGGTTATCGACCATGCCGCCGAACGACGCCATGACCTTGGCGGCGACCTCCTCTTCCAAACGCGCGAAATCCGCCGACCGCCAGTCGATGCCGTATCCCAGCAGGTGAAGGTCCGTCCCCCGGTAGCTGCAGTCGATCTCGATGCCCGGAACGAATCCGACGCCGCGTTCACGGGCCAGCCGGGCGGCCTCGCCGACGCCCCGCACAGAATTGTGGTCCGTCAGGGAAAAGAGCTCCAGCCGCGCCCCGAGGCACTTGCCGACGATGTCGGCGACGGAAAATTCCCCGTCGCTGCTGTATTCGGAATGGATATGCAGGTCGAAAGCGGCCATATCAGCAGAGGTAAAAGACGATCCCGACGAAATGCGCCGCGACCGCGAGGTTGATGAGCAGATGCCAGACCATGTGGTGGTAGCGGAATCCCTTCCTGGCGTAGAACCAGGCCCCGAGGGTGTAGAGCAGTCCGCCCAGCGCGATCAGCGCCAGCAGCGGCGCCGAGGCCCGGCGCACGAACATCGGCAGGAAGAAGACGATCGTCCAGCCCATGACCAGATAGATGGTCAGACTGACGGCCGGTATCGACTTGCGGGAGAGCGATTTGTAGAAGATGCCGAAAAGGACCGCCACCCATTGGAGGACGGTGATGAAGACCCCCTGCCAGCCGCCGATGACCACCAGCGCGACGGGCGTGTAGCTGCCCGCGATGGCGACGTAGATGAAGATGTGATCGAGGATGTGGAACACGTCCTTGTGCTTCGACTGCGGATTCATCGAGTGGTAGAGCGTCGAGGCGAGGAACATCAGAAAGATCGAGATCACGAAAACCGACACCGACGCCGACGCCAGCACCCTGTCGGGATCGTGCACATAGGCCCATACGGCGGCAAAGGGAAGGGCCGCGAGCGCCAGCAGCGACATCACGCCGTGGGACACGGCATTGGCGACCTCCTCGCCGACGGTCGGCACGTAAACCTCCTTTTTCTTCGTCATAACGCAACTGTTCGTTTCTACTTGCCAAATTTATGAAAAATTTTCATATCTTTGCGAGCATAGGCTTTTGGTTAGGTAAAAATGGACCTTTCACGTTACGAAAACCTCCGCACGCTCGTGAGCGCGAACTTCTCGGAGCAGACCCGGCGCCTCGTCGACGAAGCGCTGGAGTATGCCGGCGCGAAGCTCGCCGGACTGGTGCGCTACGACGGCTCGCCCCTCTTGGACCATGCCGCCGCGGTGGCTTCGATCGTGATTTCGGAGGTGGGCCTCGGCCGCAACTCCTCCGTGGCGTCCATCCTGCACGACGTCTTGCGCCTGGCCCACAAGCAGCTCCCTGCCGAAGAGTTCCTCGCCCTGAGCGCCGACATCCGCCAACGCTTCGGCGATCAGGTCGTGGGCATCACCCTCGGGCTGGCCAACATCTCGGAGCTGAAACTCAAAGTGGCCAAGGAGCAGGCCGACAATTTCCGCGACCTGATCGTCAGCTACTCCGAGGACCCGCGCGTGATCCTCATCAAGCTGGCCGACCGCCTCGAGGTGATGCGTTCGCTGGAGATGTTCCCGCGCGAGAAATGGCGCAAGAAGAGCTGGGAGTCGATGAACCTCTACGCCCAGATCGCCCACAAGCTGGGCCTCTACTCGATCAAGAGCGAACTGGAGGACATCGCCCTGAAATACCTCGAACCGAAGGATTACGAGCACATCGTGACGAAGCTCGAAGAGAGCGCCGAGGAGCGCCGCGCGTTCATCGCCCGCTTCCTCGTACCCATCGAACAGCGGCTGCACCGGCTCGGCATCAAATACCACGTCAAGAGCCGCACCAAGTCGATCTTCTCGATCTGGACCAAGATGCACAAGCAGCACGTCCCGTTCGAGGGCGTCTACGACATCTTCGCCATCCGCATCATCATCGACTGCGAGAAGGAGGCCGAAAAACAGCTGTGCTGGACGGCCTACTCGGTGGTGACGGACTTCTACACCCCCAACCCCAACCGCATGCGCGACTGGATCTCGATCCCCAAGTCGAACGGCTACGAGTCGCTGCACACCACCGTGTCGGCCGAAGGACGCTGGGTCGAGGTGCAGATCCGCACCGAACGCATGGACGCCGTGGCCGAGCGCGGCATCGCTGCGCACTGGCGCTACAAGGGGGTCAACCAGGGGGCGCAGACCAGCGAGATGTGGCTGGGGCACCTGCGCGAACTGATGGAGGACACGACGCACGCGCTGGCGCAGCGTTTCGACGCCAAGCCCGCCTCGGGCGAGATCTTCGTCTTCACGCCCAACGGCGACCTGCGAAAACTCCCCGAAGGGGCCACGCTGCTGGATTTCGCGTTCGACATCCACACCTCGCTGGGCTCGACATGCGTGGGCGGCAAGGTCAACAACCGTTCGGTGCCGATCCGCGAAACGCTCCGCAATGGCGACATCGTCGAGATCCTCACCCAGAAAAACCAGACCCCGAAATCGGACTGGCTGACCTTCGTCGTCACGTCGAAAGCCCGCAACAAGATCAAATCCTTCCTACGCGAGGAGCAGGCCAAACATACGCGCATGGGGCGCGAAGAGCTGGAACGCAAGCTCAAGAACTGGAAATTCGCCATCACGATCGACGAGGCGGTGGCCTACCTGGCCAAATACTTCAAACTGCGCCTCGGAACGGAGGTCTACGCCCTGATCGCCACCCAGAAGCTCGACTTCGGGTCGATCAAGGAGATTCTGGCCCGCCACCTCTCGGGAGAGGCCGCGGAGGAGCGCCGCGCAGCGGCCGCCGAAATCGAACGCCAGAAGGCCGCGCAGCACAGCGCACGGGAGAGCGCCGCGCCGCAGGACGCGCTGGTGATCGACGACGACATTTCGAAAATTCAATACAAGCTGGCCAAGTGCTGCAACCCGATCAAGGGCGACGACGTGTTCGGGTTCGTGACGATCAATTCGGGCATCACGATCCACCGCTGCGACTGCCCCAACGCCAAGCGCATGCGCGAGAACTATCCCTATCGGGTGATCGACGCCCGCTGGCGTCAGAACGCCGAGGGGGCTTTCCGCGTGACGATCCGCATCGTGGCGGCGGATACGACGGGCATGGCCAACCACATCACCGAGGTCATCGTCCGCGACCTCAAACTGGGCATCCGCTCGATGAACTTCGCCCCTGCCGGCAACGGCTGTCTGGCGGGAACTGTCGCGGTCGAGGTGCCCGGCGCAGCCGTCGTGGATACGCTGATCCATCAGATCATGCGTATCAAGGGCGTGCAGCGGGCCTACCGCATCAACTAATCCGAAAACAACTTTTACCCACATAAACGATAAATGAATAACAACACAATCAGCGTCGTATTCGCCGACTCGTCACACGCACACTACGCACCGCGTATCTGCGATCTGATCTATGAGTCGGCCCTGCAGCGGGGTACGGGCATCGCCAAGCGTTCGCCCGAGTACATCGCCGCAAAAATGACCGGTGGCAAGGCCGTCGTGGCGCTGGACGGTGAAAAACTGGTCGGGTTCAGCTACATCGAGTGCTGGGGTCACGGCGACTTCGTCGCCACCTCGGGACTGATCGTCGATCCGGAGTACCGGCACATGGGACTCGCGGAACAGATCAAACGACGAACGTTCGAGCTTGCCCGACGACGATTCCCGTTTGCCAAGTTATTCAGTATCACCACGTCGCTGCCCGTCATGAAGCTCAATTCGCGGATGGGCTACGTCCCCGTGACCTTCTCGGAACTCACCGAGGACGAGGAGTTCTGGCGCGGCTGCGAAGGCTGCTGCAACTACGACATCCTGCAGCGCAACAACCGCCGCATGTGTCTCTGTACGGGGATGCTCTACGACCCGGCCAAGGAGCCGCCCGCGAAGCAGTCGCGCCTGGCGCCCTACCGGATGTTCCTGAGGAACAAAGTAAAGAAGTTGTTTCACCTGAAATAGTAAAAACCGAAATAAAATGGAAAAGAAGAAAGTGGTTCTGGCGTTCAGCGGCGGTCTGGACACCTCGTTTTGCGTAAAATACCTCTCCGAAGAGAAAGGATACGACGTCTACACGGCGATCGCCAACACGGGCGGATTCTCGAAGCCCGAACTCGAGAAAATCGAACAGCGCGCCGTGGAGCTCGGCGCCGTGGCCCACGCCACGCTCGACATCGAACAGGAGTACTACGAGAAGAGCATCCGCTACATGGTCTTCGGCAACATCCTGCGCAACGGAACCTACCCCATTTCGGTCAGCTCGGAGCGTATCTTCCAGGCCATCGCCATCATCGAATACGCCAAGCGGATCGGCGCCGACGCCGTAGCGCACGGCTCGACGGGCGCCGGCAACGACCAGGTGCGTTTCGACCTGACGTTCCAGATCCTGGCCCCCGAGATCGAGATCATCACCCCGACGCGCGACATGACCCTGACGCGCGAATACGAAATCGACTACCTGCGCAAGCACGGCATCACGGCCGACTACAAGAAGATGGAGTACTCGATCAACAAGGGCCTGTGGGGCACCTCGATCGGCGGCAAGGAGACTCTCCACTCGGAGCAGACGCTTCCCGAGGAGGCTTATCCCAGCCAGATCACGGCCGAGGGCGAAGAGCGCCTCAAGCTCACCTTCGAGCAGGGCGAGCTGGCGGCGGTCAACGGCACGGCCTACACGGACAAGGTCGAGGCCATCCGCGCCGTGGAGGCCATCGGTTCGAAATTCGGCATCGGCCGCGACATGCACATCGGCGACACGATCATCGGCATCAAGGGCCGCGTGGGCTTCGAGGCCGCGGCGCCGATGCTCATCATCGCCGCGCACAAGATGCTCGAGAAGCACACGCTGACCAAGTGGCAGATCTACTGGAAAGAGCAGGTGGCGACGTGGTACGGCATGTTCCTCCACGAAGCACAGTACCTCGAACCCGTGATGCGCGACATCGAGGCGATGCTCGTTTCGTCGCAGCGCAACGTGACGGGCACCGTGGAGCTGATCCTGCGTCCGCGCAACTACACGCTGGTGGGCGTCGACTCGACGTTCGACCTGATGAAGACCGATTTCGGCGAATACGGCGAGGCCAACAAGGCGTGGACGGCCGACGACGTGAAAGGATTCACGAAGATTCTCGGCAACCAGATCAAAATCTTCTATAACGTCCAGAAACGCAACGGGAAATGATCCGCGTCGGCATCATCGGGGGCGCCGGATACACCGCCGGCGAACTGATCCGCCTGCTGGCGAACCATCCGCAGGCGGAGATCGTCTTCGTCCACAGCACGTCGAACGCGGGCAACCGCCTCGCGGACGTACACGGAGGACTGGAGGGCGACACCGACATGCGGTTCAGCGCAGCGTACGACCTCGCGTCGGCCGATGTCGTGTTCCTCTGCTCGGCGCACGGGCAGAGCAAGGTATGGATGGCGGAGAACACGATTCCCGCAGGCGTGAAGATCATCGACCTGGCGCAGGATTTCCGTGACGAATCGGAAGGATTCGTCTACGGCCTTCCGGAGCTGAACCGCGAGCGCATCCGCCGGGCGGAGCGCGTGGCCAACCCGGGCTGTTTCGCCACGGCGATCCAGCTGGCGCTGCTGCCGCTGGCCGCGGCGGGGCTGCAGCAGGACGAAGTGCACTTGACGGCGGTCACCGGATCGACGGGCGCGGGCGTAAAGCCCTCGTCCACGACCCATTTCAGCTGGCGGGCGTCGAACGTCTCGGTCTACAAGGCCTTCACGCACCAGCACCTGATCGAGATCGGGCGCAACCTGCGGCTGCTGGAACCGTCGTTCGACCGCGCGGTGAACTTCGTGCCGATGCGCGGGGACTTCACGCGGGGCATTCTGGCGAGCGTCTACACGGCGTGTCCGCTCGACGGCGAGGCCGTCCGGAAGCTCTACGGCGATTTTTATGCCCCGGCGGCGTTCACCCGCGTCACGGAACGCGGCGTGGACCTGAAGCAGGTGGTGAACACCAACAAGGCGCTGCTGCACACGGCCGTCTACGACGGCAAGGTGCACGTCGTCTCGGCGATCGACAACCTGCTGAAAGGCGCCTCGGGGCAGGCCGTGCAGAATATGAACCTGATGTTCGGGCTCGACGAGAAAGAGGGCCTGCGACTCAAAGCAAGTGCATTTTAACCGACGGCTTTCAGCCGGTTGCACGACAACCGCTTTTTGATCGGCAAAAAGCGGTGCAAAAACCGACCGGCTGACAAAAAAAGCTGAAAGACGCGGCCTAACGCTGGCTCCGGGCGATTATTCGCAGGTTTGCAAGCAAACCGTCCCCCGCGCTCGCGCTTTTAGTCCGCATCTTTCCCGACGCTTTTTTTGCCGGGCCGGACACCAAAAATTACGACAATGGAACTTTTCAACGTATATAGCTTATACCCGATCGAACCGGTGCGCGGCAAGGGCTGCTTCGTCTACGACGAGGCGGGCACCGAGTACCTCGACCTCTACGGAGGCCACGCCGTGATCTCGATCGGACATGCGCAGCCCGACTACGTGCGGGCCGTGCAGGAGCAGGTCGCACGCATCGGGTTCTACTCGAACTCGGTGGAGAATTCGCTCCAACGGACACTCGCCGACAAACTCGGGCGCATCTCGGGTTACGGCGACTACCGCCTCTTCCTCTGCAATTCGGGGGCCGAGGCCAATGAGAACGCCCTGAAACTGGCGTCGTTCCACACGGGCCGCAGCAAGGTGCTGGCCATCTCGAAGGCGTTCCACGGCCGCACGTCGGGAGCCGTCGCCGCGACGGACAACCCCGCGATTCAGTCGCCCTTCAACCGCACCCCCAACGTGGAGTTCACCCCGCTGAACGACCTCGAAGCCGCCCGGCGGAAGCTGGCGACACGCGAGTTCGCGGCAGTGATCGTCGAGGGCATCCAGGGTGTGTCGGGCATCCACTGCCCCACGGACGACTTCCTGCGCGGGCTGCGCGATGCGGCCACCGAAACCGGGACGCAGCTGGTGCTGGACGAGATCCAGTCGGGATACGGCCGCACAGGGCGGTTCTTCGCCCATCAGGCGGCGGGCATCCGTCCCGACCTCGTCACCACGGCGAAGGGCATGGCCAACGGATTTCCGATCGGCGGGGTGCTGATCGCGCCCCATTTCAAGGCGCGTCCGGGACTGCTGGGAACCACCTTCGGAGGCAGCCACCTGGCCTGCGCGGCGGCGATCGCCGTGCTGGAGGTGATCGAACGCGACGGGCTCGTGGAGAACGCCGCCGAGGTCGGCGAGCATCTGCTGACCGAACTGCACCGGATCGACGGGCTGAAGGCGGTGCGCGGACGCGGACTGATGATCGGCATCGAGATCGACGGTTCGGGCCCGGAGCTCCGCAAACGGCTGCTCTTCGAAAAACACATCTTCACCGGCGGGGCGGGAGCCTCGACCGTGCGGCTGCTGCCGGCGCTGTGCCTCACGCACGAAATGGCGGACCGCTTTTTGGCGGCATTCAAAGAGGTACTCGCATAGGCGACAGCCGAAAGCCCCCGCCGAGGCGGGGGTTTGGGGGTGGGTCAGATTTGCGAACGCGGCTGCAAGCCGCGACAACGACCGCCCGGAACGAGATCCGGACAGAAAAACAAATTGAAACGACCGTATTATTATGGATAAGTTTACCTGCGTACAAGACATAGGCGACCTGCGCCAGGCCGTCGCCGAAGCGATGGAGATCAAGCACAACCGCTTCCAGTTCACGGGACTGGGGCGCAACAGGACGCTGCTGATGCTCTTCTTCAACTCGAGCCTCCGCACGCGGCTCTCGACCCAGAAGGCCGCCATGAACCTCGGGATGAACGTCATGGTCCTCGACGTCAACCAGGGGGCCTGGAAACTCGAAACCGAACGGGGCGTGGTGATGGACGGCGACAAGGCCGAACATCTGCTGGAGGCGATTCCCGTGATGGGATCGTACTGCGACGTGATCGGCGTGCGCTCGTTCGCGCGGTTCGCGGACAAGGCCGAGGATTACGAAGAGCGCGTGCTGGAACAGTTCATCCGCTACTCGGGACGCCCGGTCTTCTCGATGGAGGCCGCGACGCGCCACCCGCTGCAGAGCTTCGCCGACCTCATCACCATCGAGGAGTACAAGGCCGCGGAGCGCCCGAAGGTCGTGATGACCTGGGCCCCGCACCCCAACGCCCTGCCGCAGGCCGTGCCCAACTCGTTCGCCGAGTGGATGAACGCCGCGGACTACGACTTCGTCATCACCCATCCCGAGGGGTACGAGCTCGACCCGCAATTCGTCGGCAAGGCCCGCGTGGAATACGACCAGCGCAAGGCCCTCGAGGGCGCCGACTTCGTCTATGCCAAGAACTGGGCGGCATACACCGATCCCAACTACGGCAAGGTGCTGTCGCGCGACCGCGCATGGACGGTGGACGCCGAAAAAATGGCGCTCACGAACAATGCTTACTTCATGCACTGCCTGCCCGTCCGCCGCAACATGATCGTCACGGACGAGGTGATCGAATCGCCCCGTTCGCTGGTGATTCCCGAGGCGGCGAACCGCGAAATATCGGCCCAGGTGGTGCTCAAACGACTGTTGGAGGGGCTGGAATAATGGAACGCATCACAGTCGTAAAAATCGGCGGCAACGTCATCGACAACCCCGCGGCGCTGAAACGGTTTCTCGGGGAGTTCGCGGCGCTGGAGGGTCCGAAGATCCTGATCCACGGCGGCGGGAAGCTGGCCACGCGGCTGGCCGAGCGGCTGGAACTGAAAGTGCAGATGGTCGACGGACGCCGCATCACCGACAAGGGGACGCTGGACGTGGTGACGATGGTCTACGCGGGGCTTATCAACAAGCAGGTCGTCGCGGGGCTCCAGGCCGCGGGATGCAACGCCCTCGGTCTGTCGGGAGCCGACGGAAACGCCGTCACGGCCCGCCGCCGCGACCCGCATCCGGTGGATTACGGATTCGTGGGCGACATCGAGCGGGTGGACTCCGCGCTGCTGCGCCGGCTGCTGGAAGGGGGCATCACGCCCGTCTTCTCGGCCATCATGCACGACGGCAAAGGCACGCTGCTCAACTGCAACGCCGACAGCGTGGCTTCGGCCGTGGCGCTGGGTGCGGCGCAGGTCGCCCCGACGGAGCTGGTTTTCTGCTTCGAGAAAGCCGGGGTCCTGCGCGACCCGGAGGACGACACGACGCTGATCCGCGAGATCACGGCCGCGACCTATCCTCCGCTCAAAGCCGACGGTACGGTGAGCAAGGGGATGATCCCCAAGATCGAAAACGCCCTGAAAGCCATCGAGAAAGGCGTGCGGAGCGTCACGATCAAACATTCCGATAATCTGCTGAACAATACGGGAACAACCATAAAATAGCACCGTTCTGCGGCACGGGACGTCCTGTTCACGACCTGCGGTCGTGTATACAAATCCGCCCCGCCCTAAATCCCTCCCCCGGGGAGGGACTTAATGCCGCAAGCGGCAAAATTAACGCTCCGGAATGCCGAACTTGGAAATGGACACGAAAACCACGGAAGCCGTCGAACTGCTGAAAAGGCTGATCGCCGTACCTTCGCTCTCACGCGACGAAGCCCGCACCGCGGAGCTGATCGCGGGATACCTCGCGGAGCACGGCGCCGCGCCCGAACGGCTTGCGAACAACGTCTGGGTGCGGTCGGAAGGATTCGACCCCGCGCGGCCGACGCTGCTGCTGAACTCGCACCACGACACGGTGCGTCCGGCGGCTTCGTACACCCGCGACCCGTTCGCGCCGACCATCGAGGGCGACCGTTTGTACGGCCTCGGAAGCAACGACGCAGGGGCTTCGGCGGTGTGCCTGATCCAGACGTTCCTGACTTTCCGCACGCGGAAACTGCCCTTCAACCTCGTGCTGGCCGTCTCGGCCGAGGAGGAGTGCATGGGCGAACACGGCATGCGGGCCCTGCTGCCCGCGCTGGGCCGGATCGACATGGCGCTGGTCGGCGAGCCGACCGGCATGCAGGCCGCCGCAGGCGAGCGGGGGCTGGTGGTGCTGGACTGCACGGCGCACGGCAAAAGCGGGCATGCGGCCCGCGGCGAGGGGGTCAACGCCCTCTACATCGCACTGGAGGACATCGCGCGGCTGCGCTCGTTCCGCTTCGAGCGGGAGTCGGAACTGCTGGGGCCGGTCGGGATCGCGGTGACGCAGATCGAGGCCGGGACCCAGCACAACGTGGTGCCCGACACCTGTCGCTTCGTCGCGGACATCCGCACGACGGACGCCTACACCAACGAGGAGACGGTCGAAATACTGCGGGCAGCCATCCGGTCGGACGCCGTGCCCCGTTCGACGCGCATCCGGGCTTCGGCACTCGGCGCGGAACATCCGCTGATGCGGGCGGCCCGGGCCGCCGGACGCACTTCGTACGTGTCGCCCACGACGTCGGACATGGCGCTGATGCCCTTCCCGTCGCTCAAGATGGGTCCCGGACAGTCGTCGCGCTCGCACACGGCGGATGAGTTCGTACTCCTGACGGAGATCGCGGAGGGAATCGCCGTCTACGAAAATTACATCGAAAAATTAGCTTTGGAATATGGCAAAACTTTGGGATAAGGGGTTCGAACCCGACAAGATGATCGAGGAATACACCGTGGGCGACGACCGCGAACTGGACATGCGGCTGGCGCGCTACGACGTCGAAGGGTCGCTGGCCCACATCGCCATGCTGGAAAAGATCGGACTGCTCACCGCCGGGGAACTCGAGACGCTGACGGCCGGTCTTCGGGAGATCGCCGCGGAGATCGAGGCCGGGCGCTTCGAGATCGAACCCGGCACGGAAGACGTGCATTCGCAGGTCGAACTGATGCTCACCCGCCGGCTGGGCGACGCGGGCAAGAAAATCCACTCGGGACGTTCGCGCAACGACCAGGTGCTGGTGGACCTCAAACTGTTCCTGCGCGACGAACTGCGGCAGACCGCCGACGCCGTGAAGGCCGTTTTCGACCGGCTGCAGGAGCTCAGCGAACGCTACAAGGCGGTGCTGATGCCGGGTTACACCCACCTGCAGATCGCCATGCCCTCGTCGTTCGGGCTGTGGTTCGGGGCCTATGCCGAAACGCTCGTCGACGACATGCGCCTGTTGGCCGCGGCGTGGCACATCGCCAACCAGAACCCGCTGGGATCGGCCGCCGGATACGGCTCGTCGTTCCCGCTGGACCGCACGATGACCACCCGCCTGCTGGGATTCGAGGACCTGCACTACAACGTCGTGGCGGCGCAGATGAGCCGCGGCAAGAGCGAACGCGCGGCCGCGGCCGCCATCGCCGCCGTGGCCGCGACGATCGGCCGGCTGGCAATGGACGCCTGCCTGTTCATGAGCCAGAACTTCGGCTTCATTTCGCTGCCCGACGAGCTGACCACCGGGTCGAGCATCATGCCCCACAAGAAGAATCCCGACGTCTTCGAGATCATGCGCGGACGCTGCAACCGCCTGCAGTCGGTGCCCAACGAGATCGCACTGCTGACTACGAACCTCCCGGTGGGTTACCACCGCGATCTGCAGCTGATGAAGGACATCCTCTTCCCGGCGACGACCGAGATCAAACGGACGCTCCGGATGTGCGACTTCATGCTGGCGCACCTGCGCGTCAACGAAAACATCCTCGACGACCGGAAATACGACTACCTCTTCACGGTGGAGGACGTCAACCGGCTGGTGCTGCAGGGCAAGCCCTTCCGCGAAGCCTACAAGGAGGTGGGCATGGCCGTGCAAAAGGGCGCGTACACCCCCACCCGCGAGGTGCACCACACCCACGAAGGCAGCATCGGCAACCTCTGCACCGCCGAAATCCGGCAGAAGATGGAGCGCGTGCTGGAAGAATTCGTCTGAAACCAACCCCAAACCGAACCATGAAACGCTTACGAATCATGTTGTGGCTGTTGCCGGGCCTCTTCGCGGCGACGGCGGCCCCGGCCTCGGGGCAGACGAAGGTGAAAACCTCCGTCGAAAAAGTCACCCTTTTCATCGACGGGGCGCAGGTGACGCGCACCAAACAGATCGACCTGCCGGCCGGCAATTCGACGCTCGTATTCACGGGTCTCTCGCCCTACCTCGACGACAAGAGCATGCAGGTCGCCGCCAAGGGGCGATTCACCGTGACGGCCGTCAACCGGCTCTTCAACCACACCGACAGCCTCGAACGCTCGGCCCGCCAGAAGGCGCTGGAGCAGGAACTCGGCCGAATCCGGCTCGAACAGCGGAAACAGCAGGCCGCACGCGAAGTGATCGACGCCGAGAACGAACTGCTGAAGGTCAACTGTTCGGTGGGCAACCGCAACGTGGCAACGTCGCTGGCGGCCATCAAGGAACTCAACGAGTATTACACCTCCCGCGTTCAGGAACTCAAACGCCGGGCGATCGACGCGGACGAACAGACAAAAAAGCTGAACGAACGCGAACGGCAGCTGCTCGCCGAACTGACCCAGCTGGGCGGCAGGCAGTCGGCTCCGATGAGCGAGGTGGAGGTGCGGATCGAGGCCCCGGCGGCCTGCAAGGGGACGTTCACGTTGACCTACTACGTCCGCAGCGCCGGGTGGTTCCCCTCCTACGACATCCGCTCGAGCGGACTGTCGGAGCCCGTGGAGATCTCCTACAAGGCCAATATTTTTCAGAATACCAAAGAGGAGTGGAAAAACGTCGAACTGACGCTCTCCTCGTCGAACCCCACGACGGGGAGCATCGCCCCGCAGCTGAAGACCTGGTGGCTCGACTACGGAACGACGCCGCCCCACTACAATCCCGAACTGACGGGCAATACCGTGTCGGGAACGGTATTCGACGAGCAGCGCGAACCGCTCATAGGCGCCAGCGTCCTCGTTCCGGGCACCACCGTCGGGACCTCGACCGACGTGCAGGGGCGTTATTCGGTCACCGTGCCCGACGGAGCTTCGAGCCTGCAGTTCAACTACATCGGCTACAAGCCCCGGACGCTCGCCATCGCAGGCAGCACGATGAACGTCGTGATGCAGGAGGATAACGCACAGCTGGACGAAGTCGTCGTCACGGGATACGGCAGCGCTCCTTCCGCGGCTCTCACAGGCCGTGTCGCAGGCGTACAGGCCCGCAATAAAGCGGCTACCCGGACGGTGGTAGAGGTGGATTTTGCGGACTTTGCCGAAGAAAGCGATGTGATGGAGGTCGGTCAGACGCAGACCCAGTTGGGTTACGAATTCGAGATCAGGCAGCCCTACACCATCCCCTCCGACGGCAAGAGCGTGGCTGCCGAGATCGGACGCTACCGCCTCCCGGCGGCATACACCTACCGGTCGACGCCGAAGATCGACAAGGACGCCTTCCTCGTGGCGGAGACCACCGACTGGGCGAAACTCAACCTGCTGGAAGGCGAGGCCAACGTCTATTTCGAGAACACGTTCGTCGGCAAGAGCATCCTCAGCCCCCGGGAGGCCGGCGACACGCTCCGCTTCTCGATGGGCCGCGACCGGGGCATCCGCATCGAGCGCACGAAGGAGAGCGACTACTCGGCGCGCCGGGCCGTCGGATCGAACCAGACCCAGACCATGGGATGGAAACTCACCGTCCGCAACACCCGCACGGAACCCGTGACGCTGCTGCTCACGGACCAGCTGCCCGTGTCGCGCAACAGCGCGATCAGCGTCACCGGGGAAGAGCTGAGCGGCGGCACGCTGGACAAAAACAGCGGAACGGTCACCTGGCGGCTGGAGCTGAAACCCGGCGAGGAGCGCGAACTGAAACTGCGCTACGCGGTGAAATACCCCAAAGGCCGGAGCCTGGCGATCGAATAGCGTCCGCTCCCCAAAAACCTTGAACGGCCAGGCACATGTGTCTGGCCGTTTTATCGAAAATGCCCCTGCACTCCATTCATCGCCTTTTTTTGCATATTTTCTGAAAATAATTTAATACCTTTACAAAAATTTTCGACGATGAAAAAACAGCTCCTTTTCCTGTGCCTCCTGGTTATCGTGACAATGAACGCCTTCGCGCAGAAAACCCCCGTCGTCTTCTACGGCGTAGACTTTTCGCTGGTAAAGGTTTGCGGAGCAGACGAATCGGACACCGAATTCGTCTTCGCATTCAACAAAATCAACGACCTGTTCATCTCCGAAAGCCAGAAATACGACGTCGCCAGATACATGCGGCTGCCGATCACGCAGAAAGAACTCTCCGTCGCCAAACGCGCGACGAAAAAAGCGATCGGAACCGCCGGTACCGCCAGCTCCGACGATGAACACCGGCTGCTGTACGAAGACCCCGATTACGACTGCGCCCCGCAGGTCGAATCGCAGGTCGCGGGCTATGAACTTCCCCAGACCGAAGGGCGGGGCGCCGTCATCATAGCCAATCTGCTGGACAAGCGGAACAGCCGCGGGAGTTTCTATTTCGTCACCTTCGACATCGCCTCGCGCAAGGTCGAAAGTTGCACTCCGGCCGTCGGGAAACCCGGCGGATTCGGTCTCCGGAACTATTGGGCCAATGCGCTCTATCAGGCGATGAAGTCCTATTACAAATACAAATAACGGCCGGAGGGAATTCCAGGTTTTTCGGCATACCATGGTAATTTACGATCAACAACTTTCATTGCAGGAGCTGGAACGGGTCGTTTTCGGAAACGAACCGCTCGCCCTGTCCGACAGCGCCCGGGAACGGATCGCGCACTGCTACGATTTTCTGAAACGATTCGCCGCCAACAAGGTCATCTACGGCATCAACACCGGTTTCGGACCGATGGCGCAATGGCGCATCAGCGACCGGCACCTCTCCGAGTTGCAGTACAACATCATCCGCAGCCATGCTACAGGCGCCGGCGACCCGCTGTGCGACACCGACGTACGGGCCGTAATCGTGGCCCGTCTGGGAACGCTCGTGCAGGGCTGCTCGGGTATCCACGTCTCGGTGGCCGACCTGCTCGTCGAGTTCCTCAACCGGGGAATCTATCCGATGATCCCGCGCCACGGTTCCGTCGGGGCCAGCGGCGACCTGGTGCAGCTGGCCCATCTGGCCCTCGCGCTCATCGGCGAGGGCGAAGTGCACTGCCGCGGCGAGTGGCGGCCGGCCGCCGACGTGTTGCGCGAGGAGAATCTGACCCCCATGTCGGTCCACATCCGCGAAGGGCTGTGCATCACCAACGGCACCTCCGTTATGACAGGCATCGGGCTCAACAACATCATCCTGGCCAAGCGGCTGCTGGGATGGGGATGCGTCGCCTCGGCCCTCGTCAACGAGATCGCCGGATCATACGACGATTTCCTCTCCGAGGAGATCAACGCCGTCAAGCGCCACGAGGGGCAGCGGGCCGTGGCGGCCTTCATGCGCAAATGGCTCGCGGGAAGCCGCAGCATGCGCGACCGGCAGGCCGAACTCTACGACGGGAACCACGACGGCGAAGCCGTTTTCAAACACAAAGTCCAGCCCTACTACTCGCTGCGCTGCGTTCCGCAGGTGCTGGGCCCGGTCCGCGACACCCTCGCCCATGCGGAAAGCGTCCTCGTCGGGGAGCTGAACTCGGCCTGCGACAACCCGATCGTCAATCCGGAGACGGAAAACGTATACCACGGCGGCAACTTCCACGGCGACTATGTCTCGTTCGAGATGGACAAGCTCAAGATCGCCGTCACCAAGCTCACGATGCTCGCCGAGCGCCAGCTCAACTACCTGTTCCACGACCGCATCAACGGCATCCTGCCTCCGTTCGTCAACATGGGCGTGCTGGGACTCAACTACGGGCTGCAGGCATCGCAGTTCACGGCCACCTCCACGACGGCCGAATGCCAGACGCTGTCGATGCCCAACTACGTCCACAGCATCCCCAACAACAACGACAACCAGGACATCGTCAGCATGGGCACGAACTCGGCGCTGATCGCACGCACGGTCGTCGAGAACGGCTATCAGGTCCTGGCGATCCACTTCATGGCGATCGTCCAGGCGGTCGACTGCCTCGGCGCCGCCGACCGGCTGGCGCCCGCATCGCGCGAAATATACGACCAGATCAGGTCCTTCTTCCCCGCATTCCGGGACGATACGCCGAAGTACCGCGACATCGCCCGGATGACGGATTACCTCAAGCGGAAAAATATCGAACTATGACAAAATACGCACTGGTCACGGGCGGCTCGCGCGGAATAGGACGGGCAATCTGCGAAAGGCTCGCAGCGGAAGGATACCGCCTGCTCGTCAACTACCGATCGAACGACGCCGAAGCGGAGCGCACGCTCGAGGCGGTCCGGACCCAAGGCTCGGACGGCGAACCGCTCAAATTCAACGTCGCGGACGCAGAGGCCGCGCGCAAAGCGCTCGACGCGTGGTCCGCGGCACACCCCGACGCATTCATCGAGGTCGTGGTCAACAACGCCGGCATCCGCAGCGACAACCTGATGGTCTGGATGCCCGCCGACGACTGGAACCGGGTGATCGCCACCTCGCTCGGCGGCTTTTACCACGTCACGCAGCCCCTCCTGCAACCGATGCTGACCCGGCGACGCGGACGGATCGTGAACGTCGTCTCGCTCTCCGGGCTGAAAGGCCTGCCCGGCCAGACGAACTATTCCGCGGCCAAGGGCGGCATGATCGCCGCGACGAAAGCCCTCGCACAGGAGGTCGCCCGGCGCGGCGTCACGGTCAACGCCGTCGCCCCGGGGTTCATCGCCACGGAGATGACCGACGGACTGGACCGCGAAGAGCTCTGCAAACAGATTCCCGCAGGTCGTTTCGGCCGGGCGGAGGAGGTGGCCGAGCTGGTCGCGTTCCTCGTGTCGGACAAGGCGGCCTACATCACGGGAGAAACGATTTCAATAAACGGAGGGATCTACTGATGGAAAGACGCGTCGTAATCACGGGCATGGGCATCTACTCCTGCATCGGCGTCGGGAAAGAAGCCGTCGCGGAATCGCTCTACGCCGGACGCTCGGGAATCGGGATCGTCCCGGGCCGGCATGAATTCGGGTATCGGTCGGCGCTCTCCGGACTGCTGCCCCGTCCCGACCTGAAAGGGAAGCTCGACCGCCGGCAGCGCATCTGCCTGCCCGAAGAGGGGCAGTATGCCTATATCGCCACGCTCGAAGCGCTGGAACAGGCCGGAATCACGGCCGAATACCTCGCACGGAACGAAGTCGGCATCCTCTACGGCAACGACAGCAGTGCGGCGGCGGTCGTGGAGGGGATCGACAAGGTCCGCGAGACGAAGGACACCGCCATGATCGGTTCGGGCAACATCTTCCGGTCGATGAACTCGACGGTCTCGATGAACCTCTCGGTGATCTTCAACCTGAAAGGAATCAACTTCACCGTCTCGGGGGCCTGCGCAAGCAGTTCGCACGCCGTCGGGCTGGCCGCACTGCTGATCCGCAACGGCATGCAGGAATGCGTGATCTGCGGCGGCTGCGAGGAGGTCAACGACTATTCGGTGGCCAATTTCGACACGCTGGCCGCCTTCTCCGTCCGCGAAGACGAGCCGGCGAAGGCCTCGCGCCCGTTCGACCGGTCGCGCGACGGGCTGGTCCCCAGCGGCGGCGCGGCCACGCTCGTGGTCGAAAGTTACGAATCGGCCCGGCGCCGCGGAGCGACGATCCTGGCCGAAGTGGCCGGATACGGCTTCTCGTCGAACGGCGACCATATCTCCGTCCCCAACGTGGACGGACCGACGCGCTCGCTGCAGCGCGCCGTGGCCGACGCCGGCATCGGGCTGGAAGAGATCGGCTACGTGAACGCCCACGCCACCTCGACGCCGCTCGGCGACGCCAACGAGGCGCAGGCGATAGACGCCGTGTTCGGCAGCCTCAAGCCCTACGTCACCTCGACCAAATCGCAGACGGGACACGAAATGTGGATGGCCGGCGCGAGCGAGGTGATCTACTCCCTGCTGATGATGCAGGGCGGGTTCATCGCCCCCAACCTCAACTACGAAGAGGGCGACGAATTCTCGTCGCGCCTGAACATCCCGCCGCAGCGCATCGACACGCAGTTCGACGCGTTCCTCTCGAACTCTTTCGGATTCGGAGGGACCAATTCCACGCTGATCGTCCGCAAATTCAGACCGTAATTATTCAGATATGTTTTCAAAGGAACAAGCAGTAGAGAAACTGACGGAACTTCTGGCCAGGGAGTTCGAGGTCGACGCCACGGAGATCGCTCCGGAGTCGTCGCTCAAGGAGACGTTCGGGCTCGACAGCCTCGACCTGGTGGATGTCGTCGTGCTCATCCACCAGAATTTCGGAATCAAACTCCAGGGCCCCGATTTCGCAGGGATAAAGACATTCGGGGAGTTCTGCGACCTGGTCATCGCCAAACTCGATGAACCCGAAGCCTGACGGGTGGGACGGCAGATCACGGGGTGGATATGCGGGTTACGCGATATTCATTTTCCTGATCCGTCACGTCGGGCTGCGGGCGGCCTACATCCTGCTGGGATTCGTCGCCGTCTATTTCATCCCCTTCGCCCCGAAGGCCACGGCGGCCGTCTGGGACTACTACCGCCGGACGCTGCACCGGAGCCGCCGGGCCAGCGCATTTTGTCTGGTAAGACATTACTACCGGTTCGGACAGACCCTTATCGACCGCGTCGCCGTGGAAAACGGACTGGGCAAACGGTTCCGGTACGAGTTCGAATCCTACGAGGAAGCGCTCCGGCTGTTCGGGCAGAAACGGGGAATGGTGATGATCGGGGCGCATTTCGGAGTTCCGACCATCGGCGCGGAATTTTTCGGGGAGCATGCCGGGCGGATAAACCTGGTCATGTACGACGCCGAACACCGCCGCGTCAAGGAGGCGCTCAACCGGTTCGGACAGCGCACGGAGCTGCGGATCATCCCGGTCGGCGACGACCCGCTGGCCAGCATACTCGACATCAAGGCCGCCCTCGACCGCAACGAATGCGTGAGTTTCATGGGCGACCGGTTCCTGAACCCCCACCGGACTTTCGAGGCCGAATTTCTCGGCCGGAAAGCCCGCTTCCCGCAGGGGCCGTTCCTGATCGCCGAACGGATGCAGGTACCCGTCGTGTTCTACTTCGCGACCCGCGAGCGACACCGGACCTACCGGTTCCGGTTTTTCGTCGCCGGAGCAGAAACGGGACGCCGCCGCGACGGAAGCCGCTGTTTCGCTACCTTCCTGTCGCTGCTCGAGGAGGAGGTACGCCGCAGCAACGCACAATGGTTTAACTTTTACAAATTCTGGGACTGAAACATGAAATTACCCGAACCTCAAAATACCACTTATTCCGAGGAGCAGTTCACGGCCCGCGAGGCACAGCGACGCGCCCAGGAGATCGCCTGGGGGCCGGTCACCTTTCAGGTGTCGCGCCTGATGGTGAAGTTCGGCATCTTCGAACTGCTTTCCGGAAGGCCCGACGGCACGACCCTGGAGCAGGTCGCCGAGCACGCCGGACTGACGCGCTATGCGGCGCAGATCCTGCTGGAATCGTCGCTCACGGCGCAGACCGTTCTGGTCCGGGACGACCGGTTTTTCCTGGCCAAGACGGGGTGGTTCCTGCTCAACGACCCGATGTCGAAGGCCAACATCGGCTTCAACCACGACGTCAACTACCTGGGACTGTTCGACCTCGAAGCGTCGCTGCGGAACGGAAAGCCCGAAGGGCTGAAAAGGCTGGGACCGTGGAAAACGATCTACGAGGGGCTTTCGCAACTGCCGGCCGACGTGCAGGCAAGCTGGTTCGGGTTCGACCATTTCTACTCAGACAATTCGTTCGGGGAGGCGCTGCGGATCGTCTTCGCCGCCGCGCCGCGCACGCTGCTGGACGTAGGCGGCAACACGGGCCGCTGGGCCCTGCAATGCGTCGCACACGACCCCGCGGTGCGGGTGACGGTGATGGACCTGCCGGCGCAGCTGGCGATCATGCGCCGAAACGTCGCCGGAGCCCCCGGAGCCGAGCGCATTGACGGATACGGCGCCGATCTGCTGGATGCGGAGACGCGTTTTCCGCAGGGATTCGACGCCGTCTGGATGAGCCAGTTCCTCGACTGCTTTTCGGAAGAGGAGGCGGTCTCGATCCTGACCCGGGCCGCGGCGTCCATGTCCCCGGATTCGAGGCTCTACATCATGGAGACCTTCTGGGACCGGCAGAAGTACGAAACCGCGTCGTTCTGCCTGGCGCAAACCTCGGTCTACTTCACCGCCCTGGCCAACGGCAACAGCAAAATGTACCATTCGGGCGACCTGGAGCGGTGTGTGGAGGCCTCCGGGCTGACGGTCGAAAAACAATACGACGGACTGGGATTCGGCCACAGCATCATGCAGTGCCGGGTCCGATAACGCACGACCGCGATGAACGCTTTGTATGACAGGCATAACATCCTGGAACTGATTCCGCAGCGTCCCCCGATCGTGGAGGTCGACGCCTTCTGCGGCATCGGGGAATCGGGCGCCGTGTGCGAACTGACCGTGCGGGCGGACAACCTGCTCGTCGAGGGCGGCGCGCTGTCGGAAGCCGGCGTGCTGGAGCACATGGCCCAGTCGGCCGCGGCACGGAACGGCTATCTGGCCGTGAGCCGGGGAGAGAAACCGCGGCTGGGATTCATCGGCTCGGTCGACAACGCCTCGTTCCGCAGGCCGCCCCGCATCGGAGAGCGGATAACGACGACGGTCGAAGTGCTCGAAACGGTCATGGACATCATCCTGATCGCCGTGACGAGCCGGGTGGACGGCGAACCGATCGCCGAATGCCGGATGAAACTGTTTACGGAACATAAAACGGAAGAGCGGTGAAAAGAAAAGAGCGAACGGCGGCCCTGATCTGCCGGACCCCGATCCGGGTCCGCTTCTCGGAGGTCGACTCCATGCAGGTCGTGTGGCACGGCGAATACATGCGTTATTTCGAGGACGGACGCGAGGATTTCGGACGCCGTTACGCCGGGCTGGGCTATGCCGACCTGGCGCGGTCGGGCTATCTGGCGCCGGTGGTCGAGGCGTCGCTGCAGTTCAAAAGCCCGCTGCGGATGAACGATACGGCATCGGTCGAGACCCGGTATATCGACACCGAAGCCGCCAAAATATGTTTCGAATACGTCATCCGCCGGGAGAGCGACGGTGCGGTCGCCGCAACGGGTTCGACCGTGCAGGTGTTCGTGGACGCCGCATCGGAACTGTGCCTCGTGCAACCCGATTTCTACGTCGAATGGAAAAAAAGATGGCTCAGATAACGATATACCTCGGTGCCGACCGCATCATCAGCGCCTGCGGCCTCACGACCCGGGAGAACATGGAGTCTATCGGGGGGGGGAAGCCCGGCGTCGCGACGTTCCGCGACCCGGCCCTTTGCGACGGGGAGCTGACGGCCGGACGCATCGACCGCACGCGGTTCATCCGTCCGAACGGACGGACGGATTTCGAAGCGTTGCTGGAAGAGGCGATCGGAAGCGTCGTCGCAGAGTCGGGCGTCGACCCGAAAGCCCCGGGCACACGGCTGGTCATCGCCACGACCAAAGGCAATGTCGACTGTCTGCGCCACGACCCGAAACCCGATCCGCGCTGTTTCATCGCGGAGACGGCCCGGCGCGTCGCCGGCCGGCTGGGATTCGCGGCTGCCCCGGCGGTCGTTTCCAACGCCTGCATCTCGGGCGTCGCGGCGCTGGCGGTCGCACGCAGGATGATCGAGGCGGGGACCTGTTCGGATGTAATCGTCGCCGGCGCGGACCTGCTGACCGAGTTCGTCGTCGCCGGATTCCGGTCGTTCAAATCGGTGAGCGAAACCGTCTGCCGACCTTACGACAAAATGCGCGACGGACTTTCGCTCGGGGAAGGCTGCGGAGCGCTGCTCCTCACCACCGATCCCCGGAAAGCCAAGGGAACGCCCGTCCTGTTGGCGGGCGGCGCGCTGACGCAGGATGCCAACCACCTGTCGGCCCCGTCGCGCACGGGCGAGGAACTGGCCGAGGCCATGCGGCAGGCGATGCAGGAGGCGGGCCTTACGCCCCGGGAGATCGGCTTCGTAAACGCGCACGGCACGGCAACCCTCTACAACGACGAAATGGAGAGCAAGGCCCTGCACCTGGCCGGGCTGGGCGATAAGCCGCTGAACAGCCTGAAACCCTATCTGGGACACACGCTCGGGGCATCGGGGGTCGTGGAGACCATCCTGACGGCCGAACAGCTCCGCCGGGGCATCGTTTTCGGCACTCCGGGATACGCCGAATGCGGAACGCCCGTGCCGGTGAACGTCACGGCGCACCACCGGGAAATGCAGCTGTCTGCCGCGCTGAAAAGCGCTTCGGGATTCGGCGGATGCAACGCCGCCGTGGTGCTGAGCCGCGGAGCCGTCCCGGAACCGCACCCGCAGGAGTCCCGCGGCGTGCGGACGGCAGCCTCGTATGCGCTGTCGGACCGCGAGGGGGAGTTCGCGACGTGCATCCGCCGCGAATACGGAGATTCGGGCCGGAACGACCTGCGCTTCTCACGCATGGACAATCTCTCGAAACTGGGGTATGTGGCGGCGGAAAAGCTGCTTGCGGCGTCGGACGCCGTCGGAAAATACGGCGCCGACCGCGTGGGCATCGTCCTCGCAAACCGCTCGGCGTCATTAGACACCGACATCCGCCACCAGCAGATCGTCGAAAGCCGTCCCGAAGAGGGGGCGTCGCCCGCGGTCTTCGTGCACACGCTCCCCAACATCGTGGCGGGCGAAATATCCATCCGCCACGGCATCAAGGGCGAGGGGCTGTTCTTCATCGAGCCCTCGCGGGATGAAAACGGATTTCCGATGCGGTATGCCCGGCAGCTCATCGCATCGGGAAAACTCGACGCCGTGCTCTGCGGCTGGTGCGACTGCCTCGGCGAACGTTATGAAATACAACTGAACTTACTGGAAAAAATATGAAAGAACAACTCGTACAGGAACTGAAAGAGGCGATCATCGAGGCGCTGAACCTCGAGGAGATACAGCCCGACGACATCGACCCGTCGACCCCGCTTTTCCGCGAGGGGCTCGGACTCGACTCGATCGACGCACTCGAGATCATCATCATTCTCGACAGGAAATACGGCATCAAGCTGGCGAATCCCGCCGAGTCGAAAGCCATCTTCTACTCGATCGACACGCTGGCCGATTTCGTGGAGCAGAACCGGAAGAAATAACAGCCATGCGCATCGCGGTCAGCGGTATCGGCGTCATCTCGGCGATCGGAAACAGCACGGAGGAGAACCTGCGCGCCCTGCGGGCGGGTCGGATCGGCGTGGGCGCACCGACGCTCTTCGCGTCGCAGCACGCCGTGCCCGTCGGGGAGGTGAAGCTGACGAATGCGGCACTGAAAGAACGGCTCGGGATCGCCCCTGCCGCCGTCGTCTCGCGCACGGCGCTGCTGGGCATGGCGGCCGCAGGCGAAGCCTTGGCGGACGCCGCACCCGGAGAAAGCCTGCGCGTCGGACTGGTATCGGCCACGTCGGTCGGAGGCATGGACCTCACGGAGCGTTTCTTCGGCGGCTTCATGCAGGACCCCGCCGCGGGGCGCATCGCGCTGGCGGCGCAGCACGACCCGGCCTGCAGCACCCGCCGGATCGCCGCGCACTGCCGGATCACGGGTTACACCGCGACGATCAGCACGGCCTGCTCCTCGGCGGCGAACGCCGTCCTGCTCGCCGCACGGCTGATCGACCACGGCGTCTGCGACGCCGTGGTGGCCGGAGGCTGCGACGCCCTGTCGAAATTCACGCTCAACGGCTTCATGTCGCTCGGCATCCTCGATCCGGCGCCGTGCCGGCCGTTCGACGCATCGCGTGCGGGGCTGAACCTCGGCGAAGGGGCCGGATACCTCGTGCTCCAACGCGCCGATACGCTCGACGGGGAGCCGTACTGCTACCTCGCGGGATATGCCAATGCCAACGACGCCTATCACCAGACGGCATCGTCGCCGACGGGCGAAGGCCCCTACCGGGCCATGAGCCAGGCCCTCCGCCGGGCCGGCATCGCGCCGGAGGAGGTGGGATACGTCAACGTGCACGGCACCGGCACGCCGAACAACGATGCGGCCGAAGCAACGGCTCTGGAACGCCTGTTCGGGGAGGAGGTGCCTCCGTTCAGTTCGACCAAGTCCTTCACGGGGCACACCCTGGCTGCGGCGGGAGGCATCGAAGCCGTCTACTCCGTGCTGGCCGCGGCACGGGGCATCCGCTACGGAAGCCCCGGCTTCCGGAACCCGGTCGAAGGGACCCGGCTGGTTCCGTGCCGGAATTTCGAAGAGAACGCCCCGGTCGAACGGGTGCTGACGAACTCATTCGGATTCGGCGGCAACGACACATCCCTGATCTTCTCGAAACGATGAAAGCCTACATCCACAGAATCGCCGCCTCGGAGCACTCCGGATGCGACCTCAAGGCGGTAGTGCCCGACCCGCTGATGCGGCGGCGCATGAGCCGGATCGTGCGCGACGGCGTGACGGCCGCCGCCCTCTGCGCCGAAGGATGCGCGGTCGACGCCATCATCACCGCAACCGGATACGGATGCCTGGCCGACAGCGAAAAGTTCCTGCGGGCGGTCATCGACAACGACGAGCAGCTGCTGCCGCCCTCGGCGTTCATCCAGTCGACCTTCAACACGGTCGGAGCCGCCGTCGCGCTGTTGCAGCAGCGTCACTGTTACAACATGACCTATGCGCACGGAGCGGAGGGTTTCGGCGCAGCGGTCCTCGACGCCCTGATGCTGATCGAGGGGCTGGAGGCCCGGCACGTGCTGGTCGGAGCCGTCGAGGAGGTCACCCCCACGCTGCGCACGCTGCTCGGGCGCATGCGGGTCCGCAACCTGCCGGAACAGGGAGGCGCGTTCTTCTTCCTCCTTTCGGCGGAGGAGAAGGGAGCGTGTGCGCAAATCCGGGTCGATACGGCCGGAGGCGCGGCACAGTCCGGATACAGCGATCCGCTGGAGCCGGCCCGCCGTCTTTACCGGCTCGTCGCCGAAGGGCAGAACGGCGCGGCGGACCTCGGAAACCTGCAACTGGAAGTGAGATGTTTATAACGATCCTGCTGCTGCTCGCCGCCGGATGCGGCCTCTACGCCACCTCGTTCCGCATCGGATCGCGGTGTTGGGTCCGCGCGCGGTGCCGGGCCCGGGGCGCCGGGCGGCGGGTCGCGCTGACCTTCGACGACGGCCCCCATGCGGAGATGACGCCGCAGGTGCTGGACGTCCTGAAAAGATACGGTGCCGAAGCCTGCTTTTTTCTCATCGGCGAGCGGATCGAACCCGAATTGCTCCGCCGCATGGACACCGAAGGGCATATCGTCGGCAACCACACCTTCACGCACAAAGGCACGGGACCCTTCGCGTCGTCGCAACGCATGGCCGACGAGGCCCGCAGGACCGACGAGGCGATCGCGAAGACGCTGCACCGCCGTCCGAAGCTGTTCCGTCCGCCGTTCGGGGTCACGAATCCGACAGTCGGCAAAACGGTCCGGCGGATGGGCTACACGGTGATCGGATGGAGCATCCGGTCGCTCGACACGCTCGCCGGTCCGCGCGGCAAGGTCGTGGAACGCATCCGCAGGGGGCTTCACGACGGCGCCGTCATCCTGCTGCACGACGACCGGCCCGGAAGTCCGCAGCTGGCGGAACAGGTGCTGCGGATGCTCGCGGAGGAGGGTTACGAGGTCGTGCGCGTCGACAAACTGCTGAACATACGTGCTTATGAAGATGAAAACTAAGATACTGATCCTGCTGCTGTCGCTGCCGTGGGGCGCAGGATATGCCCAGCAATCGCTGCAGGAGGAGTTCCTGGCGGCGCTCCGGGCGAACAGCACCGAAACAGAAACGATCAGCTGCGACTTTACGCAGGTGAAACACAACTCCCTGCTGGCTCAGGACGCCGAAAGTTCGGGGAAATTCTATTTCAAACGCCCCGGAAAACTCGCCCTGATTTACGACGATCCGGCGGGAGACCGCGTCGTGATGGGCGAAACGTCGTTCCTGATCGTCGCGGGAGGTTCGCGCAGCGTCGTGAAGATCTCCGCCAACCCGTTCTTCCTGCAAATGCAGCAGGTCTTCGCGGCCTGCTTCTCGGGGGACATCGCCGCGCTTTGCAGCGAGGGGGCGTTCCGCTGCGAGAAGGGCGCAGAGACCTACACCGTGCGCATAACCCCCGAATCGAAACGCGCCAGACGCTACATCACGGAACTCGTGCTGGTGTTCGCAAGCCGGAACATGCTGCTCGACGAACTGCGCATGACCGAAACGTCGGGCAACTACACGCTCTACCGGTTCCGGAACAAACGGACGAACCTGCCCGTGGCGGACTCCTGTTTCGACTGCGGGAAATAAACCGGAAACACATGCTCGAAGGACTTTACACCTGCATCGCCGAAAGCGGCGACACGACGCATCTGGAAGCCGACGTCCGTCTCGACGCCGGTCATCCCGTATTCGCCGGGCACTTCCCCGGACACCCCGTCCTGCCGGGAGTGTGCCAGTTCGAAATCGTCAGGCATCTCGTGCAAAGACGCGCCGGAAGGCTGCTGAACGCCCGGACGGTCCGCGAACTGAAATTCCTGAGCCCGGTCCTACCCCCGCATGACGTCCTCCTCCGGGTCGAACTCGTGCTGACGGAAGGCGGGGACGGCAGCCTCGACGTGCGCGGGACAATCAGCGCCGGCGGCGTGCGAAAAACGAAAATTAAAGCTATCTTTGCTTGATGACCCGAACTGACGGCATACCCGAACGAATGCAGGCCCTGCGGTGCGCCGTGCTGATCCCGACATACAACAATGCCGGGACCATCGCACGCGTCGTCGCCGGAGCGCAGCGTTACTGCCGCGACGTGATTGTCGTCAACGACGGATCGACCGACGGCACGGCGGCGATCCTCGCCCGCACCGGCGGGATATCCGTGATCGGATACGACCGCAACCGCGGCAAGGGATACGCCCTGCGCACGGGACTGCGCGAGGCGGCCCGGCGGGGGTTCCGCTGCCTGCTGACGCTCGATGCCGACGGACAGCACTTCCCCGACGACATTCCGCAGTTCGTCGAGGCCGCGGAACGACAGCCCGGCACGCTGTTCATCGGCGCCCGCAACCTCACGGCCGAGAACATGCCTTCGAAAAACACCTTCGCCAACAAATTCTCCAACTTCTGGTACAAGGTGGAGACGGGGCAGACGCTTTCCGACACCCAGTCGGGATTCAGGCTCTACCCGCTCGACCGGCTCGAAGGCATGTGGTTCTACACGCCCCGCTACGAATTCGAAGTCGAGGTCATCGTGCGCGCGGCATGGAGGGGCGTCGCGGTGAGGAACATTCCGATCCGCGTCTACTATCCGCCGCAGGAGGAGCGGGTGTCGCATTTCAAACCGGCCAAGGATTTCACGCGCATCTCGATCCTGAACACCTGTCTGGTCACGTGGGCCGTCCTCTGTTACTACCCCTTCCGGTTCCTTCGATGGCTCCGCAGGGAGAATCTCAAGACGTTCTTTTCACGCCACGTCGTGCACTCCGGCGAAAGCAACCACACGCTGGCCGCGTCGGCGGCATGGGGCGTCTGCTGGGGCATACTGCCCGTATGGGGCTGGCAGGGCGTCCTGGCCGTCGTCTCCGGGCACTTCATGAAGCTCAACAAGGTCGTGACGTTCGCCGCCACGAACATCAGCATCCCGCCGATGATCCCGGCGATCCTCTTCGGAAGCTACGCCGCGGGCGGATGGATGCTCGGCAGGCCCCTCCTGCTGTCGCTGCGTGACATATCGCCGCAGGCCGTGGCGGAGTCGCTCCTGCAATACGTCGCCGGAAGCATCGCCCTGGCCGCGGTATGCGGCATGCTCACCTACGGACTCTTCCGGCTCCTGTTCATGGTCTTTCAACGCAACCCGCAACGGCCATGACGCGTTTTTTCCTCGCCCTGTACGATTTCTTCGCACCCCGGAGGAGACTGCTGGCGGTCCTGACGGCCGGAGCGGTCCTCCTGTTCGCGCTGCTGGCCGCACGCGTGCGGTTCGACGAGAATATCACCGACATCTTCCCCAAGACGACCGACGGGCAGAACATGTCGATGGTCTTCAACAACCTCAAATCGAAAGACCGGATCATCGTCCTCTTCTCGGCCCGCGACGCGGAGGTGACGGAAGACGACCTGGTCGAAGCATGCGACGCCTTCGCCGCGGGGCTCGAAGAACCGTCCGTCCGCGAAGGCATCCGCTCGGTCACCTCCGAGATCGGCGGGGAGGAGATCTCCCGCACCGCCGACTTCATCTACGACTATCTGCCGGTCTTCCTCGACGAGGCGGATTACGCGCGCATCGACTCCCTGCTCGACAACGGCGGCATAGAAGCGGTCATGGAGCGGAACTACCAGCGTCTGCTGTCGCCCGCGGGCATCGGACTGGGCGGATTCATCGCCCGCGATCCGCTGTCGATCGCCGGAAAGACGCTGAGCGAACTCCAGAACTTCAATCCCTCGCTCTCCTACACCCTCTACGACGACCACATCTTCTCGGCGGACAGGTCGACCTGCCTGCTGCTGATCGAACCGACGCATGCGAGCAGCGACACCTCGGGAAACGAACCGCTGATCGCCGCCCTCGACCGGATGCTGGAGGAATTCCCCCGCAATGGCATCGACGCCGTCTGCTTCGGAACCCCGGGGATCGCCGTCTACAACGCCCGGCAGATCAAAAACGACACCTTCGTGACGCTCACGGCGGCGCTGCTGCTGATCGTGGCCGTGATCACCTTTTCGTTCCGCAACCGCTGGGCGGTCCTGCTCATCACCCTGCCGGTCTGTTTCGGGGGACTGTTCGCCCTGGCGTGCATCGCCCTCCTGACCGGGCACATCTCGCTCATCGCCATCGGCGCCGGGGCCGCCGTGTTCGGCATCGCCATCAGCTACTCGATCCACGTCGTGTGCCACGCCAACCATACGGGCGACCCCCGCGAGATCGTAGCCGAACTGGCTTATCCCATGACCGTAGGCAGTTTCACCACGATCGGGGCCTTCGTCGGGCTGATGTTCACCTCGTCGTCGCTGCTCTCCGACTTCGGGCTCTTCGCCGCCCTGGCGCTCGTCGGCACGACCCTCTTTTCGCTCGTCTGCCTTCCCCACCTGCTCCGCGGCGGAAAGGACGAAGCCCCCAACCGCATGCTCTCCGTCATCGAACGGTTCAACGCCTATCCCTTCGACCGCAACAAATGGCTCGTCACGGCGATTCTGGCGCTCTTCCTGCTGGGGGTCTTCACCTGCAAACGGGTGGGATTCGACAGCGACATGTCGCATCTGAGCTACATCCCTCCGAAAATCGCGGAAGCGGAACAACGGCTCGAAAAGCTGTTCGAAGCCGATACGCGGATGGTCACGGTCATCGCTGCGGCCCCGGACGTGGAAAAGGCCGTACAACGATATGCCGGGATGTGCAGCGTCCTCGGCGACGAACTGGAAGCCGGCAACATCCGGTCGGTCGTCTCGGCACAGCGGTTCGTCATCGCCCCGTCGGAACAGCAGGAAAAGATCGCCCGCTGGGAGGAGTTCTGGAACACGCACGGCCGGCGAGAAAGGGCGCTCCGCAGCATCGGGGAGGCGGGCCGCCGGGCGGGATTCGCCCCCGGGGCGTTCGACGGATTCGGCGGCATGCTCAGCCGGAACTACGCTCCGATCGACTATGCGGACCGGGACGCCATCCCCCTGCTGGGGGCATGGATCAGCAGTTCCGAGCAGACGACGCTCGTACTGGCCCAGATACGTCTCGACAACGACCGGAAAGAGGCCGTCTACCGGGCCCTCGCGCAGCAGGAGGGTGTGATAACCGCCGACCGCAGTTACTTCGCCAACAAAATGGCGCAGACCGTGAACGAAGACTTCAACTACGTCCTCTATATGTCGGGGCTGCTCGTTTTCTTCGCTCTGCTGGCCGCCTACCGCCGGCTGGAACTGACACTGATGACCTTCGCCCCGATGTTCATCGCCTTCACCATCATCCTCGGGCTGATGGCCGTACTGAACATCGACTTCAACATCGTCAATATCATCCTCTCGACCTTCATCTTCGGCATCGGGGACGATTTCAGCATCTTCATCATGGACGGCCTCCAGCGCGAATACACCAACGGCCGCCCGATGCTCACCAACCACAAAACGGCGATCTTCTTCTCGGTGCTGACGACCGTCATCGGCATCGGGGCGCTGAGTTTCGCCAGCCACCCGGTCCTGCTCTCGACGTCGGTCATCTCCATCATCGGCATGCTGGCCGTCATCTTCTCGGCCTACACCATCCTGCCGATGCTGTTCCGCCGGTTCGTCACGGGCCCCGTATCCCGCGGCGGACGGCCTTATACGCTCTCCTCACTGGCCCGGACGGTCTACGGCTTTTTCATCTTCGTCCTGATGTGCGTCGCGGCCCAAATCGTCATTCCGACCCTGATCTTCCTGCCCGTCGGCGGCCGGTGCAAACGCCGGTGGATGCGCATGACGATCCACAAAGGCTGCAAATGGCTGCTGTGGATGACCGCGCTCACCGAGCACAAGATCATCCGGAACGACGCCGGCGAGACGTTCTCCCGGCCCGCCGTCGTAATCGCCAACCACCAGTCGTTCATCGACATCCTGCTGCTGCTCAGCCTCAGCCCCCACCTGGTGATGGTGACCAACTCGTGGGTATGGAAATCGCCCGTATTCGGACGCATCATCCGCTACCTGGGCTTCTGCTGCGTGGACGACGGCTACGAGGAAGTTGCGGTCCATCTCCGCCGGAGCATCCGCGAAGGCAACTCGGCGGTGATCTTCCCCGAGGGAACCCGCACGAAAGACGGGCGTTCGGTCGGGCGGTTCCACAAAGGGGCGTTCTACCTGGCCGAACAGCTGGAGGCGGACATCGTCCCCGTACTGATCTACGGAACCGGCATGCTGTGCTCCAAACGGCAGCCGTTCAGCATCCAGAAAGGCAACTACGGCGCCCGGATACTGCCCCGCATCGCGGCGTCGGATGCGTCGTTCGGCGTCGGATACCGGGAACGCACGAAGCAGATTTCGCACTGTTTCAAGGCGGCTTACGAAGCATGGTGCGCCGAACTGGACACGGTGGACAATCCCTATTTCCACGAGAGCGTGATCAACAATTACTTCTACAAGGCCGACCGGGCCGAACTCAAGGCACGGCGGCGTCTGCGCAGGACCGGCGACTTCAGAGCGCTGACCGCAGGGATCGCCCGCGACGCATCGGTGGTGGTGTTCGGCGCCGGGCAGGGCGAACTGCCCTTCCTGCTGACCCTGCTGTCGCCCCGACGGCACGTCACGGCGTTCGAAGCCGACGCGGAGGCCGTGGCGCTGGCCATGCACAGCCGGCTGTGCACGCCGTCCGTAACGTTCTTACGGACGGACTACTCGCTGACCGAGGTCCCGAAGGCCGACTGTTACCTGTTTACGTCGCTGGTGCCGCCGCAGGCCGCGGAGCGCCTCGCGAAACTATGCCGCGGGGAGGTTCGCCATGAGTAGGTACGACGTCATCGTGATCGGCAGCGGACTCGGCGGACTGAGCTGCGGAACGATCCTCTCGAAGGAGGGGAAGCGGGTCTGCGTGGTCGAAAAGGAACCCGTCCCCGGCGGATGCCTGCGGTCGTTCCGCCGCGGCGGGGTGTTGTTCGACACCGGCATGCACTATGTCGGCAGCATGGACGACGGCGAGATACTCAACCATTTCCTGCGCTACTGCGGCGTTTACGACTCCCTGCGCCTGCAGCGGCTCGACGAGGCGTTCGACGTGATTCACCTCGGCGACCGCGAATACCGCTTCTGCCAGGGATACGACCGGTTCGTCGACACGCTGGCCGCGGAGTTCCCGGCACAGCGGCGGCCGTTGGAAGACTATGCCGCATCGCTCCGCGAAGTGGGGAACGTGATCGGGGTCGGCAAACTCCGGGAGGGGATCATCTCCTCGGACGGACTGCGATTTCTGTCGGTGGCGGCCTCGGCGGAGATCGAGCGGCTGATCGGCGACCCTTTGCTCCGCAAGGTCGTGGCCGGCACCTCGTTCCTCTACGACGGAGTCCGCGGCTGCACGCCCTTCTACCACCACGCCATGATCAACCACTCCTTCATCCGGGGAGCCTACCGCTTCGCCGGAGGCAGTCAGCAGCTCGCCGACGCGCTGTGCGGGGCCATCCGCCGCAACGGCGGCGAGATCCGCTGCGGCGACGCCGTCGCGAAGGTCCGCCTCCGGGAAAACCGGGTGACGGGCGTGGAAACAGCCTCCGGAGAGGTGCTGGAAGCCGCGACGGTCCTCTCCGACATCCATCCCGCGCGGCTGCTGCCGATGCTCGGCCGGGAGAACCGGATCAGACCCTCCTATGCGGCCCGCATCGGATCGACGCCGAACAGCTGCGGCGTGTTCTCGGTTTTTGCCACGGTCGACAAAAAAGCCTTTCCCTACCGCAACCGGAACCACTACATCATCGACGGCGACGAGGTCTGGGCGGAACGGGAAGAGGCGCCGCGGCCGCAGATCGTGATGCTCTCGATGCAGGCGCAGGCCGGCAGCGAGACGTGCGAAGCCGTTTCGCTGCTGTGTCCCATGTCGTTCGGGGAGGTGGCGGAATGGGCGGACACGGAGATCGGAAAACGCGGCGCGGAGTACGAAGCGTTCAAGCTGGCTAAGGCCGAAGCCGCGATCCGGAGCGTCGAGGGCCGTTTTCCGGGATTCCGCGCCGCCATCCGGAGCATCCATACGGCGACACCGCTGACATACGAGAACTACACGGGCACTCCGCAGGGATCGGCATACGGCATGCAGATCGACTGCAACGACGTGCTGGGAACCTCGTTCGGCCCGGAAACCAAAGTCGGGGGACTCTACCTGACGGGCCAGAACCTCGCCATACACGGCGCCCTGGGCGTCGTCATGACGGCCGTATCGACCTGCGGAGCCCTGCTCGGCAGGGAATACACGGCCCGTAAAATCGGAAATCCACGGGAACATGAGGAAAGTCGTTAAAACAGCCGCATACGGCCTGCTCGCCATCGCCGGACTGCTGCTCGCCGCCGTCGGAACCGGGTATTACCTCTACCGCACCGCCGAACTGACGCCGCCGGACGCTGCCCGGGACTTCTCCGACAGCGTCGTGCGGCGGACGGCGGACGGAAGCCGGACATTCGGCCCGAGCCGGCTGCGGCACAGCGAAAACGGATTCTGGGAACTCCGTCTCGAAGGGGACGCCGAACAGCGCGGTGCGGCTTTCGGGGCGCTGGCCGACAGCCTGCTGTACCACCAGGAGGCCGTCTTCGTGGAGCAGATCCGCTCCATCGTCCCCAACGACCGCTACCTGGGATTCCTGCGTTACCTGACCATCATCTTCAACCGCCGTCTCGCGCGCCACATCCCCGACGAGTACTGCACGGAAATCGCGGCCATGTCGCGTTTCTGCACCCACGACTTCGACTTCATCGGCGGGCCCTATCTCCGGCAGCTCAACTACCACGCCGCCCACGACATCGGGCACGCCATGCAGAGCTATATGCTGGTGGGATGCACGTCGTTCGGCGCATGGGGCGAAGCCGCCGCGGAGGGGATGATCGTCGGGCGCAATTTCGACTTTTACGTCGGCGACGGGTTCGCCCGCAACCGGCTGCTGACGTTCTGCTACCCCGACACGGGCTACCGGTTCGTCTCGATCGGCTGGCCCGGCATGGTCGGGGTGCTGTCGGGCATGAACGAAGCGGGACTCACCGTCACGCTGAACGCCGCCCGGGGACCGGTTCCGCTGAGTTCCGCGACGCCGGTCTCGATCCTCGCCCGGAAAATCCTGCAATACGCCGCAACCATCGACGAGGCCTGCGCGATCGCCGCGGAATACCGGATTTTCGTCTCCGAGTCGTTCCTGATCGGATCGGCCCGGGACGCGAAGTGCGCCGTGATCGAGAAAACCCCCGAAAGGCAGGCGCTCCATACGGTCCCGGGGCAGACGATCGGATGCACCAACCATTTCCAGTCGGAGGCCTTTGCCGACGATGCGTACAACCGCGAGAACATCGCCCTCTCCGACAGCAAGCCGCGGGCGGAGCGACTTGCGGAACTGCTGGATCACAGCATCCCCCTGACGGTCGAAAAAGCCGTCGGCATACTCCGCGACCGCCGCAGCCGGGGCGGCGAAGAACTGGGATTGGACAACCCGCTGGCCATCAACCAGCAGATCGCCCACCATTCGGTCGTCTTCCAGCCCCGGGAGCTCCGGATGTGGGTTTCGACCGCGTATTGGGGCATGGGGGAATGGGTCTGCTACGACGTCGGACGGCTGCTGCGGGAGGAACAGCCATTCGACGGGGAGTTGTACGACCGGGACAAAGTCCTTCCGGCCGACACCCTCTTCGTGCGGGAAAGCCTGCCCGAACTGCTGCGCTTCCGCCGCCTGAAACGCCGACTGACGGCAGAGACGGTCGATTCGCTGGCCGCCGCGAACCCGCAGAACTGGGAGACCCACGCCCTGATCGGACGCTGTCTGGAATCGCGCGGGGAGCAGGAGCAGGCCCGGGCGTGGTTCCGCAGGGCCCTCGAACGGCCTATTCCCGAGGGCGAGCGGATGACATTGGAACACAAATTAAACGAGTGACAGATGATACAACGGAATCCGGCAATCCAGTTCGCCGCGGCGGACGAAATCAAAGCCTGGCAGGAAGAACGCCTGCGCGAAGAGGTCATTTATCTGCAGGAACACTCGCCGTTTTACAGCGAGCTTTTCCGCCGGTCGGGCGCGGAGCCCGCGGCGATACGCCGCATCGAGGATCTGCAGCAGCTCCCGGTGACGACCAAAGAGGACCTGCAGCGCCATAACGAGGCGTTCCTGTGCGTCCCCAAACGCGAGATCGTCGACTACGTGACGACCTCCGGGACGCTGGGCGATCCGGTGACGTTCGCCCTGACGGAGGGCGACCTCCGGCGGTTAGCCTACAACGAATACCTCTCGTTCTCGACGGCCGGGATTACTCCCGACGACGTCATGCAGCTGATGACGACCCTCGACCGGCGGTTCATGGCCGGACTGGCCTATTTCATGGGCGCCCGCGAACTCGGCTGCGGAATCATCCGCGTCGGGAACGGCATTCCCGAACTGCAATGGGATACGATCGCCCGTATCCGGCCTACGTTCTGCATGGTCGTCCCGTCGTTCCTGACCCGCCTGATCGCCTACGCCGAACGCAACGGAATCGACCACAACGCCTCGTCGCTCCGCAAAGCGGTCTGCATCGGCGAATCGCTCCGCAACCCGGACATGACGCTCAACGTCCTCGGACAGCAGATCGCGTCGAAATGGCCCGGGCTGAAACTCTATACGACCTACGCATCGACCGAGATGCAGAGCTCGTTCACGGAGTGCGACCACGGCTGCGGCGGGCATCTCCAGCCCGAACTGATCATCGTCGAACTGCTCGACGACCGGAATCGTCCCGTGGCCGCGGACGAAGCCGGAGAGGTGACGATCACCACGCTCGGCGTACGCGGCATGCCGCTGCTGCGGTTCAAGACCGGAGACCTCTGCTACGGCTATTCGGAACCCTGCGCCTGCGGGCGCAACACGCTGCGGCTGAGCCCCGTGATCGGCCGCAAGGGCCAGATGATCAAATACAAGGGAACGACGCTGTTCCCGCCGGCGCTGTTCGACATCCTGGACAACGTCCCCTATCTCGAAAATTACATCGTCGAGCTGTCCAACGACGAGAACGACAAGGACCGCGTCACGGTGCGCGTCGGGTTGAAACCCGGGCTGGATTTCGACGTGGTCAAGGAGTTGAAAGACCGCTTCCGGGCCAAAATCCGGGTCGCACCCGAGATCGCCGTCGACGACTGCGAAGTCATCCACCGCATGAATTTCCCCGAAATGAGCCGCAAGGCCGTGAAATTCATCGACCTGAGAAAGTAAAAAAGACAGCGTTGCAACCGGTTCGGCTGCAACGCTGTCTGCATTATACGGGGCGCGGCCTTATTTGATGCGCTCGTAGTATTCGCGGGTGCGGGTGTCGACGCGGATCTTGTCGCCCGTGTTGATGAACAGCGGCACGCGGATCGTGGCGCCGTCCTTCGCCGTGGCGGAATTCACCGTCGCGGGTTTCAGCGAGTTGGTCGAAGCCGTGTCGCCCTTGATGCCCGGCTCGGTGTAGATCACTTCCATATCGACGATCGGAGGCAGCTCGGCCGAGAGGACGGCCTCCTTCTCGGTGTGGAACATCACCTCGACGATCTGGCCGTCGGTGATCAGGTCGTAGTTGTTGATCAGGTTGCGGTCGATGTTGATCTCCTCGAAGGTCTCGGTGTGCATGAAATGGGCGCCCAGGTCGTCTTCATAGGTGAACTGATAGGGACGGCGCTCGACGCGCACCTGCTCGATCTTCTGGCCTACCGACGAGAAGGTGTTCTCCAGCACGCGGCCGTTTTCCAGGTTCTTGAGTTTCGAACGGACGAAGGCAGGGCCCTTGCCCGGTTTGCAGTGCTGGAAATCGACGACGAGGAACGTCTTGCCGTCCATTTCGATGCACATGCCGATCTTGATGTCAGCTGCTGTGATTGTCATAGGAATATAGTTTATAATTGTTGTTTTTTTCGCGGCGCAAAGTTACGAAAAAAATCCGAAAAATCCTATTCCCGGGGCCACGGCCCGCGGCAAACGCCCGCAAAACGCGCTCAGAGCTCTATCGCCTTGCATCTGAGGCCCATCTGCCGGATCTTCTCCAACGTGCGGGGAAGCGCGTAACGCATGTTTCGGAAAGCCTTCTCGCTGTCGTGGAACACCACGATGGCGCCCGGCGCGAGGTATTTCGTGACGTTTTTCAAACAGGTGCGGGGCGACAGACGGCGGTTGTAGTCGCGCGAAATGATGTCCCACATCACCAGTTTGTAGCGCTGGCCCAGAAAACGCGCCTGCGCCGGGGTGATCCGCGCATAGGGCGGACGAAACAGCTCGCTGTGGATCAGATCGTTGGCGAAATCGACATCCTCCGTATAGCGTTCCAGGCTCATGCCCCAGCCCTTCTGGTGCGAATAGGTGTGGTTGCCCACCTTGTGCCCGGCGTCGAGGATGCGCCTGTAGAGGTCGGGATACATCTCGACGTTCTTGCCCAGCACGAAGAAGGTCGCTTTGGCACCGTACTTGTCCAGCGTGGAGAGTATCCACTCGGTGACGCCCGGTGTGGGACCGTCGTCGAAGGTGAGGAACACCCCGTCCTGGTCGTCGATCTCCCAGATCAGGTCCGGCATCAGGCGGCGGATTATTTTCGGTGGCTTGAAACGCATATCGACGCAAAAATAGTGAAAATCCGGGCTATTTGGAAAAAATATGCCTATATTTGTAGAACGACAAACAGAATCAACCCGTTATGAGAACGTTTTTCCGGATAGCGCTCGCGGCGCTGATCGTCGCCTCGGCGGCAGGCTGCGATGCCTTCAAGACCCTGAACAACTCGAAAAAAAGCGCGCAGGGAAAACCCTACGAGCTGATCGTGGTATGCCCGCAGGCGGAGTGGACGGGCGAGGTCGGAGATTCGCTGCGCGCGATCTTCACGGCCCCGGTGCCCTATCTGAACCAGGTCGAACCCATCTTCGACGTGCTGCGCGTCACCGAACGCGGCTTCACGGGCATGGTCGCCGACCACCGCAACATCCTCCAGGTGATCGTCGATCCCTCGCTGCAGGAGACCTCGACGGCCGTGCAATACGACGTCACCGCCGATCCGCAGATCGTGCTGACGCTCCAGGGTCCCGACGACAAAGCCGTGGTCGATTATCTCTCGCAGCACCGCGGGGAACTCGTCCACGTCCTCGAACAGGCCGAGCGCGACCGCGCCGTCAAAGCCAACGAAACCTACAACAACCCCGGCGTCGAAGCGTCCATCCGCAAGACGTTCGGCGTCGAAATGCGCGTCCCGAAAGGCTATCAGCTGGCCGCGGAGAAAAAAGACTTCGTCTGGGCCCGCAACGAATACCCCACCGCCAGCCAGGGATTCTTCGTCTACTCCTATCCCTACGAAGGGCCGGAATCGCTCTCGGCCGCAGCCCTGACCGCCGCGCGCAACCGGTTTGCGGCGCTGATCCCGGGTCCGTCGGACGGCTCGTACATGACCACCTCGGACGCCTTCGAACCCGACTACCGCATGTTCCGCCTCGAGGGACGCCTGTGGTGCGAGCTGCGCGGATTCTGGGACGTGCAGGGCGACTTCATGGGCGGTCCGTTCGTGAGCTATTCGACCGTGGACACCGCCACCGACCGCGTCTTCACGCTCGACTGCTACGTCTACGCCCCCGACCTGAACAAACCCCGCAAGCGCAACTACATGCGCGGCGTCGAGCACCTGCTCTATTCGGTGCGCTTCCCCAGGCAGGCGGAGTAATCCGCGGGCCTTCGGCGCACGGCGCCGTGTACGAAACGAAGAAACCGAAGATATGCAGCAGTTACTGACATATACTTTTCTCGTACTCTATACGGTCACGATCCTCGGTATCGTCCTGATCATCATCACCGACAACCGGAACCCGCTGAAAACGCTGCCGTGGATCATCGTGCTCGTGTTCGCCCCCGTCGTGGGGCTGGTGTTCTATTTCTTCTTCGGGCAGAACCTCTCCAAACGGCGCATCATCTCGCGCCGCACGCGCCGGCGTATCACCATGCAGCTCGAGGAGACCCGCGACACCGGACGGCCCGAAATCCCGGAGGAGCACCGCCGGCTGGCCGCGCTCCTCTACAGCACGACCCACTCCGTCGCGCTCTTCGGCAGCCGCATCACCCCCTACACCGACGGCACGTCGAAGATGGAGGCCCTGCTGGCGGAGATCGCCCGGGCGAAGCACCACATCCACATCCAGTATTACATCTTCTGCGACGACGAAACGGGCTGCCGCCTGCGCGACGCGCTGGTGGAGAAGGTCCGGCAGGGAGTCGAGGTGCGCATCCTCTACGACGACGTGGGATGCAGCGGTGTGAAAAAGTCCTTTTTCGAGGGGATGCGCCGCGAAGGGATCGAGGTATTCTCGTTCCTGCACGTGAAGTTCCCGCTCTTCACCAGCAAGGTCAACTACCGCAACCACCGCAAGATCGCCGTCATCGACGGCCGCGTGGGATTCATCGGCGGCATGAACGTCGCCGACCGCTACGTCCGCGGCACGGGGTGGGGTTCGTGGCGCGACACCCATTTCCGGATCGAGGGCAGCGGCGCCGCAGGGCTCCAGGTGTCGTTCCTGAGCGACTGGTCGGCGACCACCAAGCAGCACATAACGGGCGCGGATTATTTCCCCCAGTCGGAACGGCACACGGACGACATTCTCCAGATCGTCCCCAGCGGTCCCTTCGGCCAATGGCGGGCGCTGCTGCAGGCCGACAGCTACGCCGTTTCGAACGCCCGGCGGCGGATCTGGATACAGACCCCCTACTACCTGCCCTCGGACGTGCTGAACACGGCCCTGCAGGTGGCGGCGCTGGCCGGCGTCGACGTGCGGCTGATGCTCCCGGCACGCTCCGACTCGAAAGTCGTGGACCTGGCGTCGCACTCCTACCTCGACGACATGATGAAGGCCGGGGTGAAGATTCTGTTCTACAAACCCGGATTCCTGCACTCCAAACTGCTGATCATCGACGATACGCTGACCGTAATCGGCTCGGCGAACATGGATTTCCGCAGCTTCGAACACAATTTCGAGATCAACGCCTTCGTCTACGACACGGAGTTCACGGCCCGTATGGACGCCGTGTTCCGCGACGACGCCACGCGCTGCCACGCCCTGACCCCGAACGAATGGTTCAACCGTCCGCGGCCGCGTCGCTGGACCGAATCGCTCATGCGGGTCTTCTCCCCGCTGTTGTAACCCGCTCAAGAGACGGGGTTTTGATTATCACGGCGCAGGATTCGGGCTTCGTGAAGTGACCGGGCAGGAGCATACCGAAGTGTGTGCCTGTCCCGGACCGCAAGCGAAGTGCAAAAAATACCCGTAAGAATCGAAACCTAAATGTCGACAATGCCGTTGCGGATGGCATATACCACCAGCGAGGCGGTGTTCTTGCAGCCGGTCTTTTCGAGAATATTGGCGCGGTGCTTGTCCACCGTGCGCTTCGAGATGAAAAGTTCGTCGGCGATCTCCTGATTCGACAATCCCCGGCAGACCGCCACCAGAATCTCCCGTTCGCGCGACGAAAGCTGCTCGTCGGCGGCATCCTCACGCGTGCGCATGCGTCCCGTCAGCGAGGACAGCAGCTGCGGCGAAAAGTAGCTGCCGCCGTCCGCCACCGTCTCGATGGCCTCGATCACGTCGCCGATGTCGGAATCCTTCAGCAGGAAACCCCGGGCCCCGGCCTCGACCATCCGCGAATAGTAGCTCTCCTCGCCGAACATCGAAAGGGTGATGATCCGCAGGTCGGGACGCCGCGCCAGCGCCCGCTCGGTCGTCTGCGCGCCGTCGAGCCCCGGCATCGAGAAATCCATGAAGACGATGTCGGCATCGACATCGTCCAGCATGGCCAGAAACTCCTCGCCACTGGCCGCCTCGCCCACCACGCGGCACTCCGCACAGCGTTCGAGCAGTCCCCGCAGTCCGTTGCGGAAAAGCGAATGGTCGTCTACAAGCAGAATTCGGCGTTCCATATTATCGGCGGCGTTTGCGGTGTTTGGCAGGCGCAGGGTCCTGCTGCGTATGGACGTGGATGGCGGCACGCATTCCCTTGCCTTTGGCCGAGGAGATGTCGAAGGTCCCACCCAGCGAATTGATGCGCGAAGCGATGTTCGAGAGCCCCATGCCGCAGTCCATCATCGCCTGCGGATTGAATCCCCGGCCGTTGTCCGTATAGTCGAGCGTCAGCTCGTGGCCGTTCTGCGACAGCGAAAGGTTGACTGCCGTACAGGCGGCGTGTTTGAGCGAGTTGTTGATCAGCTCGCAGATCACGCGGTAGAGGATGACCTCGATGTCGGTGTCGTAGCGCTCCGAACGCAGGTTGGTCGTGAAGCGGATCTTCACGTCGTGCATCGCGGCGCTTTTGTCGATGAAGTTCTGTACCCCGCGCGCCAGTCCGAAGTCGTTGAGCACGTGCGGCGAAAGGTTGTTCGAGATTTCGCGCAGCGAGCGGATCGCCTCGTCGATCACATAGGTCGTGTTGTCGATGATCTCGCGCTGGTCGGCATCGTGCTCCTCGCGCGAAAGGGCCGTGAGCGACATCCGCGCCGACGAAAGCAGCGGTCCGAGGCCGTCGTGCAGCTCTTTCGAAAAGCGCGACCGGGCCTTCTCCTCGGTGCGGAGCACGGCCGTCAGGATGCGCTTGTTGAGCATCGAACGCTGGCGGTTGAGCCGGTCGATGTATTTGAAGAGCTTGTGGGCATACATCACGCCGATCGACAGGCAGACCGAAATCACGATGCCCAGGTAGCCGAACCACCAGCGAGGAATGACCTCGAACCCGGAGGCGAGGAGCAGCTGCACGAGACGCTCGACCGAGAGCAGCGAGAAACCCACGATGAAGAGAATCCACACCGAATTGTATTTGGTGGTGCGCACCAGCCGCAGGGCATAGCCCGTGGCGACGCACTGGATGACGATGGCGATGACGAGCAGAATCTTGATCAGCATAGGCGTCGGATTTGTCTTACGGCAAATATACGATTATTTCAGCACATCGCCAAGATTTTTCAGCTGGCGGTAATCGGTCAGGTCCGTCTGCACGGGAACCACCGCCACGTAGTTGTTCGCCAGGGCCCATTCGTCGGTGTCCTCCGCTCCGGGTTCGCCGTTGACGAACTCGCCCGTGAGCCAGAAATATTCGCGTCCCCGGGGATCTTCGTGGCGGTAGAACTCCTCGCGCCAGAAACCGCGGTTCTGGCGGCAGAGCCTTATTCCCCGGATCGCCTCGGGGCGTCCGACCGGGACATTCACGTTAAGGCACAGCGGCAGTTCGATCTCCGCGGCGAGGATGTCGCCGACGATCCGTTTGCCGTAGACGACCGCCGCGTCGAAATCGGCGTCGCCGCGGTGGTCGTCGAGCGACAGCCCGATGGCCGGACAGCCGTAGAAACTGCCCTCGATAGCCGCGCCCATCGTTCCGGAATAGAGCACGTTGACGGCCGAGTTGGAGCCGTGGTTGATGCCCGAGATCACCAGATCGACGCGCTCGTCGCGCAGCAGGTAGTCGAAGGCCATCTTCACGCAGTCGACCGGGGTTCCCGAAAAGGCGTATATTTCGAGCCCCTCCTCCTCGCGGACGCGCCGCAGGTAGAGGGGATTGTACATCGTGATGGCCTGGCTCATGCCGCTCTGCGTCGTCTCGGGAGCCACGACCACCACCCGGCCGAAGCCCCGGGCCACCTCGACGGCGGCGGCCAGGCCCTTGGAATCGTAACCGTCGTCGTTGGTGACAAGTATCAGTCTGTCGTTCATCTTTTCCATTTGTTTGCGTACAAAGATACAAATAAAGCCGGGCGGTTCAAAACCGGATTGCGTACGGCGCAACAAAACTTTCCGCTCCTCCCAAAAGTGCCGTTACGGCACCGGCCCCAAAAATAGTCAAATCGCGCTTTTTTCATGCAATACTTGCACCATTCCGAAAATTCTTCCTATATTTGCAGTCCCTTTCGGGCGTATATCGACCTCTTTCATTGGGCGGTACGGCGGATGCGGGCGCGGACGGAGACGGACGCGGCTCCCGCGGGATTACGGGCAAAGGGCCCGTATGGTAGCCGGAACGCAGCGGAAACGTCGAATGCGAAACACAAAAATTCGTTGCAACAATGAACAAAGACGCAATCATCAAGCTCGTCAACGAGCAGATGTGGCCGAAGACGGACGCCGACGTACCGTCGTTCAAGGCCGGTGACACGATCACCGTTTCCTACAAGATCGTCGAGGGTAACAAGGAGCGTATCCAGAGTTTCCGCGGCGTAGTGATCCAGATCAAGGGTTCGGGCAAGACCAAGATGTTCACCATCCGCAAGATTTCGGGCGGCGTGGGTGTCGAGCGTATCTTCCCCCTCTACTCGCCCCACATCGAGAAGATCGAGGTCAACAAGGTCGGTGTCGTACGCCGTGCACGTATCTACTACCTGCGCGACCTGACCGGCAAGAAGGCCCGCATCAAGGAGAAGCGTATCACCCGCACGGACAAATAGTCCGCAGCGGTTGCAGAAAAACAGGACGGTCCGAAAGGCCCGTCCTGTTTTTTTGCGCCGGCAAGAAAAAAAATCCGGCCCGGATAAAACCGGACCGGACAAAGGCAGGGCGAAGACGCCCGCTGAAAATTATTCCGTTACGGGAATGTCCTTGTTGACGTTCTTCGAACCCACGAGCGCGTAGTAGAGCAGGTAGCCCAGCGCGATCACGATCACCCAGTAGCTGGTCAGATAGCCCATGCCGCCGTCCGTTACGTCAACGATCGCATTCTGGAGCAGGGGCAGGATACCGCCGCCGCAAACCAGCGCCATGAAGATACCCGAAGCCTTCTCGGTGTATTTGCCCAGCCCTTCGACGGCGAGGTTGAAGATGCCGCCCCACATGACCGAGGTGCACAGGCCGATAACTACCAGCAGCGCCGCGTTGACGGGAACGTTCACCAGTCCGAAGCCCGCGGAACCGTTGAAGACGGGAAGATTGACAGCCACCTCGGGAGCGAACATCGCACCCAGCGTAAGCAGCAGGCCCACGCAGGAAACGACCGTCAGCATGCTCTTGGCGGACACCTTGCTGCCGATGGCGGCGCCGAGCAGACGGCCGATCAGCATCAGGAACCAATAGGTGGCGGCGACCGATCCGGCTACGGCCTCGGCATTCACGCCGCCGCCCAGCACGTTCAGGTCGGGATTCTGCAGCCATTTCTGCAGCACGTTGGGAATACCCACCTCGATACCTACGTATACGAAGATGGCGACAGCGCCCAGGGTGAAGTGACGGAACGACAGCGGACCGTATTTCGAAGCCTCGGCGGTCTTCACGCCGACCTCCTTGTTGGTCTCCGGAATCTTCGTCAGGCTGATCACGATGAACGCGAAGGCGAAGATGGCCAGCGCGGCGTACATCAGCGGGAACACGTTGCTGATCTGCGCGTTCTTGATGCCCTCCGGGATCAGCAGACCCGTCAGGATGATCACGGCCGTACCGCAGAGCGAGTTGAACGAACCGCCGGCCTGGATCAGCTGGTTGCCCTTGTTGCCGCCGCCGCCGAGCTTGTTCAGCATGGGGTTGACGACCGTATTGAGCAGACACATGGAGAAGCCTGCGATGAACGCACCCAGCAGGTACACGCCGAAGCTCTGGGCCGTACCGGACAGCGTCTGGATGCCGACCCCGATGAAACCGACAGCGATGGCGACCAGCGCGGTCTTCTTGTAGCCGTACTTCTGAAGCATGTTGCCCGCGGGATAACCCATGATGGCATAGGCGATGAAGTTGGCGAATACGCCCAGCGTACCCATCCAGTTCGGGACGTTGAACTGATACTTCAGAATGTCACCCATCGGTGAAGCCAGATTCGTCACGAACGAGATCATACCGAAGAGGAAGATCATCACGACGATCGGCAAAACATAGTTTTGTTTTTTTGTCTCCATTTTTATCGAATTAGGTTAATAAGTTTCATCGTGTCAGCGGTCCCGTTCGGCGATATAGGCGCAGAGGTTGACCAGCGCCGAGCGGTATTCGGAATCTTCGTAGTCGGCGAGCATCTCCACGGCCCGCCTGATATAGCCCTGCATCACCTCGGCGGCGAACGTCAGACCGCCTTCGTTCTCGACCGCCGAGCGCAGGTATTCGACCGCCTCGTCGTCCTCGCGGCAGCGCTCCAGCCGGGCCAGCAGGTCGGCGCGGCGCTCCTCCGAAGCCCGTTCGAGCACCGAGAGCAACGGCAGGGTGATCTTGCCTTCGCGCAGGTCGTTGTTGGCGGGTTTGCCCGTATGCGCCGAGGGGGTATAGTCGAGGATGTCGTCCTGAATCTGGAAGGCCATGCCCACGGCTTCGCCGAAACGGCGCATCGTGGCGACCTTATCGCGCGTAGCCCCCACGGCCAGCGCTCCCGCCGAGGCGCTGACGCCCAGCAGGCTGGCCGTCTTCTTATATATAATGTCGAGGTAAAACTGGCGGGTCATCGTGCGGTTCCGGGCGCAGTCGTCCTGCAGAACCTCGCCCTCGCACAGCGCCGCCATCGAGCCGCAGACGTGAGTCACCAGGTCGAACTGTCCGCTCTGCAGGCCGATGTTCATATTTTTGGCAAGAATGTAGTCGCCCAGGATCACGGCCTTGTGCGACTGCCAGCGGGCGTTGGCCGAGGGCTTTCCGCGGCGCATGTCCGATTCGTCGATCACATCGTCGTGGATCAGTGAAGCCACATGGATCATTTCGACCAGCATGGCGGCCAGCGAGGCCCGGCGGCCCATCGCGGCCCCCTTCACCGGTGCATTCATCGCCGCCGAGAGCATCACCAGCATGGGACGGATGCCTTTTCCGCGCGTGGAAAGGGCGTAGCGCAGCATATCGGAAAGCAACTCCCCCTCGGCCGTGAACTGGCGGTCGACGAATTCGTCGAAGGCCTCGAGCTCGGCAGTCACGGGTTTGTGAATGTCTTCGAGTGTAATCATATCTGCAAAGATAGTGATTTTTCGGAATCCCGGCTCGGGGAGTAACTATTTTTTCGTACCTTTGAGGCCGGTGCCGTAACGGCACTTTCAGAAAAAGAGCGGAAAGTTTCGTCGAGCCATACGCGATTCGGCTTCGGCCCTGTCCGGCTTTTTCACACGCGGGGTCGTAACGGCCCTTTTATCGGCAGGAAGGTTTTGCCGAACCGGAAGCAGTTCGGTTTTGGACCCGTCCGGCATTTTCGTACCTTTGTTAATTGGTTAAGACTCGGTAAAATGGAATTTTCGAACGCTATACGCACAAAACTGCTGCCGGCAGCAACGGCCCTCGCGCTCTTCTTCGTGGTGAGCGCGCTCTACTTCGCCCCGCAGTTCCGCGGCGAGGTGCTGCCCCAGCACGACGTCATCCAGTACGAAGGCATGGCCAAGGACATCACCGACATGCGCGCCGCGACGGGCGAAGACCCCCAGTGGACGGGCGGCATGTTCGGCGGAATGCCCGCCTATCTGATCAACGTCGCCTACCCGGCCCAGCTCGTGAAGCGCACCGTCGGGCAGATCGTGAAGATCATGGACACCCCGGCGGCGTTCCTCTTCTTCGCCATGGTGTCGATGTGGCTGATGCTGATGATCTTCGGTGTCAATCCCTGGGTGGGGATCGTCGCGGCGCTGGCCTACGGGCTGTCGACCTACTTCCTGCTGATCATCGGCGCGGGACACGTGACGAAGATGTGGGCGCTGGTCTACGCCCCGCTGATGATGGGCGGCGCATGGATGACGCTGCGGGGCAGCGTCTGGTGCGGCGCGGCGCTCACGGCGCTCACGGCGTCGCTCGAGATCGGCGCCAACCACCCGCAGATCACCTATTATTTCCTCGTGGCGATGGCCGCCTTCTGGATCAGCGAGGGAATCCTCGCTTTCAGGGAGGGGGGTCTGCGCAACTTCACCCTG
>CATKXN010000004.1 GCA_949840605.1 uncultured Alistipes sp. | reverse complement strand
CAAGTTCGCTTACTACACTTTCAACGACGGGTTCGGCGTCGTGGACGCCTCGGGCGAGGCGGTGTGGGACGCTACGGCCGGCAGGGCGGTGACGGCGACGAACCCCGAACTGCTCGACGTCGGCCGCACGATGCTGCAGACGACTTACGCGGATATCGGCCGCCGATGAAAATACCGCATTTTAGGTATTGCGGCACGGGCCTTGTCCGGATACCTTTGTGCTCAGCAAACAATACCTATATTTATGTATAAAAAGGGTGGATATACGGGCGACGACAGGATGTGCGATCTGGTGTGCGACCGTTATGCCGTCTTGCAGGTGATGAGCCGTTTCGGCATCGCCCTGGGGTTCGGCGACAAGACCATCGCCGAGGTGTGCGCCGACAACCAGGTCGATGCGGCCACGTTCCTCGCCGTGGTCAACATGCTGATGAATTTCGGCAGCGGGGCCGAACTGGCCGGTGAGGTCTCGGTGCGTTCGCTGACCGACTACCTGCACAATTCGCACGGCTACTTCCTCGATTTCCGCCTTCCGGCCATCCGCCGCAAGCTGATCGAGGCGGTCGACTGCGCCCGGAATGACGTGTCGTTCGCCATCATGCGTTTTTTCGACGAATACGCTGCCGAGGTCCAGCGCCACATGTCCTACGAGGAGCAGACCGTCTTTCCCTATGTCGAGTCGCTGCTCGCGGGCGGGAAGAATTCGGACTATTCGATGGACATTTTCCGCCGCCGCCACGATCAGGTCGACGTCAAGCTGCGTGAACTGAAAAACATCATCATCAAATATTACCCTTCGGGCAGTACGAACGAGCTGAACGGCGTGCTGTTCGACATCTTCAACTGCGAGCACGAACTCGCCTCGCACAACGCCGTCGAGGATGAGATTTTCATTCCGGCCGTCGAACGGCTGGCGGCGACGGGACCCCGTGTGGCGAAGCCCGAGCCGCTGAGCGCCCGCGAGAAGGAGATCATCGTCTGCGTGGTGAAGGGCATGACCAACAAACAGATCGCCGACGTGCTCTGCATCTCGGCCCACACCGTCATCACCCACCGACGGAACATCGCCGCCAAGCTGCAGATACACTCCGCGGCGGGGCTCACGATCTATGCCATCGTCAACAAACTGGTCGAACTCTCCGAAATCAAGGAGACCATAACCGATTCGCAGTCATGACACACGAACACCATCACCATTACGATCACACGGTCACTTCGCTCAACAAGGCTTTCATCTGGGGCATCGTCCTCAATGTGGGCTTCGTCGTGGTCGAATTCGCCGTCGGCCTCTGCTACGGGTCGATGGGACTGCTCTCCGACGCCGGGCACAACCTCTCCGACGTAGCCAGCCTACTGCTGGCCATGCTGGCATTCCGGCTGGCCCAGGCCCGTGCCACGCCCAGATACACCTACGGCTACAAGAAGAGCACCGTGCTGATCTCGCTGCTCAACTCGGTGATTCTGCTGATCGCCGTCGGCGTCATCGTCGCCGAAAGTATCGGCCGCATGCTGCATCCCGAACCGGTCGCGGGCGGCGCCATCGCCTGGACAGCCGGGGTCGGCGTAGCGATCAACGGCTTCACGGCGTGGCTCTTCATGAAGGACAAGGACCGCGACCTGAATGTCAAGGGAGCCTACCTCCACATGGCTGCCGATGCGCTGGTGTCGGTCGGAGTGCTGGTTTCGGGGCTCGTGATCTCGTGGACCGGCTGGACCGTCGTCGACCCGATCGTGGGGCTCGTCGTCGCCGGGGTGATCGTGGCTTCGGTCTGGTCGCTGACCCGCGACAGCCTGCGTCTTTCGCTCGACGGGGTTCCCGCCGGTATCGATGTCGCCGAGATCGAACGGAAGATGGCGGCAGTTCCGGGTGTCAGGGCGGTTCATCATATTCACGTTTGGGCCATCAGTACGACCGAAAACGCTCTTACGGCTCATGTCGTCCTCGACAGTCTTTCCCGGATGGAAACGGTGAAACGCACGTTGAAGGAGCTGCTGAGCCGTTCGGAAATCTCCCATGCGACGCTCGAATTCGAATCCGCCGCGGAACGATGTTGCGATTTACACGACTGAATCGTGTAGTCGGGCCGAATTGTTTGGCGGAAAGACGGAATCCCGATCCCAAACGTTGGGGTCGGGATTGATTTTTTCAGAAAAGGGTGCAATCTTTGTCCCCGGAAGAAGAAATAAATAGAAGAAGAGAGAAGAGGGTGACGCAACTTCCTTGAAGGGGGACGGCCGGCTGTAATGCCGGTCGTCTTTTTGTTACGGCACGGGGTCGTAACCGCTGCCGCCCCACGGATGGCATCTGGAAAGCCGGCGCACGGCGAGCCACAGCCCTTTCAGGGGGCCGTATCTGCGCAGCGCTTCGAGGGCATACTGCGAGCAGGTGGGGGTGAAGCGGCACGACGGGGGTGTGAGGGGCGAAATGCAAAGCTGGTAGAACCGCACCAGCACGATCAGCGGAAAGGCGCCCGCCCGCTTAAAGATGCTCCACGACCGATTCCAGAATCCTGCGGACGGCATTTGCGACGGTTTTATACGGCAGCGCCTCCTTCGACGAGTAGATCAGCGCCAGATCCAGGTTGACCGGCGCGCCGTTGTGCACGATCTGTTTCTGCAGGCGGTAGGCCTCTTTCGTGCGGCGGCGCAGGAGGTTGCGTTTGTTGGCCCGTTTGTGGAATTTCTTGGGAACGGAAAACAGCACCTCGACCGACTGTTCGGTGTCGGGTTCGGCGAACCACACATAGCGGAACGGGAAGATGAAACCGCTTTCGCCGCTTTCGAACATACGGCGCACGGCACCGAGCGAACGGAGCCTTTCGGCGCGGGGCAGTGAGTTTGCGGACATGACGGCAGCAGGGGCTATGGGGCCCTTATTTACGGGTTTCGGCGGCTGTACGGCGCGTGCGGCTCTTCTTGGCCAGCTTGCTTTGCTGGCTGCGGATGAACTCCTCCTTGCGGGCGTCGGCGACCAGTTCGACGGGAACCGGTTCCTCGCCCTTCTGAATTTTCTGCAGGAAGATGTCGATGGCCTTGACCATCGAGGGGGCTTCGGGCGTCGGGGCGTTGGCCAGCACGGTGATTCCGGCAGCGATGGCGGCGCGCAGCGTGCTTTCGCCGAAGACCGCGATGGCCGGCAGGTCGTCGGTGCCGAATTTTTCGACGAGGGTTTTGACGTCCGACGGCGAGTAGAGCGCCAGCAGACCGTAGTCGGCCGGCTTCACGTCGTCCAGGTCTCCGGCGACGGTGCGGGCCAGGATGACCGGGCTGACCGACAGTTTGAGTTTGGCGAGCGTTTCGGGAAGCTCCGGACGGTGGGGTTCGCTCAGCGCCAGCAGGAGCTTTTCCTCCTTATGCTTGATGATCAGCTCGACGAGCGAGGTGAACGATCCGTCGGCGAACGATATCTTGCGTTTGCGGTAGACGATGTATTTCTGCAGGTAAAGGGCCACGGCCTCCGTCTGGCAGATGTATTTCATGGTTTCGGGCACGGTGATGCGCGCCTCCTCGCAGATATGGAAAAAGCTGTCCACCGTCGTACGCGACGTGAAGATGACGGCGGTGTGCGCGAGTATTTCGACCCGTTGGGCGCGAAACTCCTTCAGGGAGACGCCGACGACGCGGATAAAGGGCCTGTAGGCGATCTCCACGTGGTATTTCTGGGACAATTCGTAGAACGGGGATTTTTCAATAACTGCAGGTTTCGGCTGCGAAACCAGTACACTCTTTACTTTCAACGTTGCGAATAATTTAGGTTTGTTGTTGCAGGGTCATCTCACCGTGAGCAGACACAAGAGACTGACGGGGAAGATTTCTACCGTGCAAAGGTACAAAAACCAATGCAAAATTGAAATTTTTTTAGCAATAAACAGATTTAGTGTCTCCCGGAGGTATAAGACGGCCGTTCCGGCCAATTCGATGACAATGATGCAGAACCAGACGCCTCCGGTGCCCCGGGGGCAGAGTGCGAACAACAGCAGCGCGGGCGAGGTGACGATCACCCCCAGGGAGAAATAGGTGCGTTTCAGCAGGACGAGCTGCGAGATAAAGGGCTGCGAAAGCGTGACGGCTCCTGCCAGACGGACTGCGGCCATCTGATAGAGGACCACGCCGCAGCAGGCCGCCGTCGCCAGCAGGCTCAGGGCCAGCACGGCGCCGTGCGAAAGGGCCTCTCCCAGCCGGCTCGGCATCAGCGAATCGCCGTATTTGACCACCATGACCCCCATGAAGAGCATGCCGATGGCCGTTGCGATGTTCAGGAACCGCGAGAAACCGCTGCCGCCCGGCTCCTCCGAGAGGCGCTGCCCGGAGGCCGTGTCGCGCGAGATGCGGTCGAGCAGCGTGCGCACGTCGCCCAGGTTGCGGTAGAGCAGCATGGCGTAGGTCGCGGCGAGCAGCAGGACGAAACTCTGGAAAACGGCGTTTTCGGTGAGCGAGGCCGGTCCGGCGGCCTGCATCCGCAGTGGCTGGACCGTGACCGACGCCTCTCCGAAAAGGGCCGCCGACGTGGTGTCGCGCCAGACGGAGGGCGCCTCCGTTCCGGCCGTGCCGATATCCCGGAAAAACAGCGTGTCGGCCGCCGTCTGCGCGACCGAATCCGCCGCCGGGGCGGGGAGGCTGTCCGCCTGTGCGAGCAGGTCCGTACCCGGCCTGTCTGCCGCCGAATCCGCCGCAGATACAGTTGTAGCGCTATTTGCCGGCGAGTCGGTCATCAGGCGTATATGCGTTTGAGGGTGATGCGGATGGTGGTTCCTTTGCCGATCTCGGAGTCGATGACCGCGATCCGGCCCTGGTGATACTCTTCGACGATGCGGCGCGAGAGCGACAGCCCGAGGCCCCAGCCGCGGGTTTTGGTGGTGAATCCCGGTTCGAAGATGCGTTTCCAGTTACTCTTGGGAATGCCCTTGCCGGTGTCCCTGACGTCGATGAGGACGTGCTGGTCGTCCGAGGAGATGCGGACGTCGATGGCCCCGTGCCCCTGCAGGGCGTCGAGCGAGTTTTTCATCAGGTTTTCGACGACCCATTCGAACAGCGCGGCGTTGATGTTGGCCTGCACCGGAGCGATGGCCAGCCCGTTGTAGTCGAGGGTGACGTTGCGGGGAATGCGCTTGCGGAAGTACATGACCGATTCGCCCACCACCTCGTTGATATTGGCGGGAGTGAGGGGCGTTTCGGAGCCGATTTTCGAGAAGCGGTCGACGATCTTCATCAGGTGCGTGAGGTCCTTGTTCATCTCCTCCACGGCCGTCTGGTCGACCGGCTGCGAGCGCAGGTATTCGATCCACCCGAGCAGCGACGAGGTGGGGGTGCCCAGCTGGTGGGCGGTCTCCTTGGCCAGACCGATCCACACGCGGTTCTGCTCGTCGTGCTTCGACGAGCGGAAGGCGATGAACCCCAGCGCGATGAAGGCCGTGATGACGAGCAGCTGCACGTAGGGGAAGTAGTATAACGACTTGAGCAGCGCCGACCGGCCGTAGAAGATGATGTGGTAATGCTGCGACGACCAGAGGAAATTCACCGGAATCGGGGTGTTCTCCTGGGTGAACTTGTCGATCTGCTTCCGCAGCCGGTCGGGGTGGTCGATGATCTTGTCCGGAACGAGGTGCGAGTTGATGACCTCGAGGTTTTCGTCGGTGATGATGAACGGGATGTTGTTGCCGTTGGACATGATGTCCGTCACGAGCGGGTCCTGAATGGTGCCGCCCAGTACGTCGCGGCTCACGCGTTCGATGGCGTGGGCCCACAGGGCCACGTCGTGCTGCTCCTTCCACTTGAGCCGCTGGGCCATGTTGTTGGTGTAGAGCAGCGACACGGCGCCGAGCGTCACCCCGACGACGATCACCACCACGCGGTTGCGGAACGAGAAGTATTTCGTGCTGAGCTTCATGGCTGCCTATTTGCGCTGGGTGTCCTGCTCGCGGGTGATGCGGACGTACTCTTCGGGATTTTCGAGCACCCCGATCGCCTGCTTCACCTCCCTGTCGCCGGGCAGCGAGTGCTCGATCACGCCGGCCTGATAGCCGTAGCGCATCACGATGTCGTTGTTGATCGCCTCGACGACCTGTTTGCGGTAGGTTTCGAGGTTGGTCTGCGTGTCGTCCTTCAGCTCGGCCTCCACCTGCTCGAACTTGTCTTTCAGTTCGGCGAAACGGTCGTCTTCGGCGGCTTTTTTCAGCGCCTTGAGCGCACGGCGGGTATCCGATTCGTAGGGCACCTTCTTCCCCTTCATGAACTCCGCGAAGTCGGCGTAGTCCCGGTCCGTGATCGAGAAGGTGCGCACGTCGATCTCCCGGCCCGGGTTGCGGCGCATGTAGTCGTCGCCGAAATCCTCGATGAATCCCATCGCATAGAGCGTCATGGCGAAACGCGAGATATACTCCGGTTCGGTGCGGATGTCGGGCATCACGCCGCCGCCGTCATAGACCTTGCGGCCCGCCCGGGTCGTGAACTCCGAGATGAGCGAGTCGGGGACCGCACGCACCGAACCCTCCTGCGAATGGGAGTAGTCGATGGCCTGGATGCAGCGGCCCGAGGGGATGTAGTATTTGGCCGTGGTGAGTTTCAGCATGGTGTTGTAGCCCAGCGGGCGGGTCGCCTGCACGAGCCCCTTGCCGAAGCTGCGCTGGCCGATCAGCACCGCGCGGTCGAGGTCCTGGAGGGCTCCGGCGACGATCTCGGCCGCCGAGGCCGAATTGCCGTTGATCAGCACGGCCAGCGGCAGGTCGGGGAGTATGGGCTCCGAATCGGTGCGGAACGTCTGTTTCGAGGCCTCCGAACGCCCCTTGGTGCTCAGCACCTCCGTGCCCTTGGGAACGAACATCCCCAGGATTTTGACCGCCTCCTGCATGATGCCGCCTCCGTTCGAGCGGTAGTCGAGGACGAGCCCTTTCAGTTCGCCCTCCCGGCGCAGCCGTTCGACGGCCGCGCGCATCTCCTCGTAACACCCTTCGGTGAAGTCGCTGTGGCGGATGTAGCCGATGCCGTCGGCGACCCATCCGACGTAGGGCACGCCCGGGATGGCGATGCGCTCGCGGCGGATCGTGGCGGTCTGCTGCGTGCCGTCGAGGTGCTCGACGGTCACCCGGACCTTGCTCCCCGGCTCGCCCTTAAGGCGCGAGGAGACCTGCTCGGTGGTGAAGCCTTTGGCCTCCTTGCCGTCGATCGAGAGGATCTTGTCGCCGATCTTCAGCCCGGCCTTGTCCGCCGGGGAGTTTTCATAGGGCTGGGCGATGCGCACGTAGTCCTCCTTCTGGCGGATGAGCGACCCGATGCCGCCGTACTTGCCCGTGGTGAGCAGTTCGAAATCCTGCATCCCCTCCTCGGGAATGTACTCCGTGTAGGGGTCCAGGTCGTTGACCATGCCTGCGGCGGCCCCCTCCATCAGCTTGTCGGGGTCCACCGGATCGACGTAGTTGAGCGACAGCTCGCGCATCATGTTGACGGTGATCTCCATGTTACGGCCCAGCCCGAAGTCGTTGCGGGCGGCGAAGGTCAGGGCTCCTGCTGCGGCTCCTGCTGCGGCCGCGATGAGCAGGTAACGGTATTTTCTAATCATTGCGCGTCATGTGTATGTACGAATCGAGGCGGTATTGCACCCGGGCGACGCCGCGGCGGATGCCGTCGAGCACGATCCACTGTCCGTACTGTGAAACTTTTATTTCGTCTTCGCCCAGCAGCATGAGTTTCTGCAGGAGGGTGTCGGCGCGGAAGACCATCACCCCGTCCTCCTCGCTGCGGAGCGAGAATCCCGACGAGCGGAATGCGTTGACGATCTGTTCGCGGTTCTCCTCGACGTCGCCCTCGACCTTGCGCTCGACGAATCCGAATCGGGGATAGAGGGCCGCCAGCACCACGATCGCCGTGAACAGCATCACATAGCGGTCGGTGTGGAACATGGCGTAGAGCGTGTCGTCGAGCGACAGCGCCGAGGTGCCGGTCATCAGCATCAGCCCCATCAGGACTATACAGAGAACGCACAGGGCGCAGAAATATTTTAGCGAACGGACGAAGTATTTCATAGCGGAATCATGTTAAATGTTTTTATCGTTATTTTGCTGCTGTCGGTCGTAGTCGCCGCCTTTGGCGTCGTTTGCAAGTCTGACCCCACCTCAAACCCCTCCCTCGGGAGGGGCTTATCGCATGCGACCGGATTTTCAGCTATTATTCATTTTTAATTGCCCGATAGCGTCGGCCACCTCCTGCATCAGCCATTTGGGGGTCGACGTGGCGCCGCAGATGCCCACCGAGGCGACGCCGTCGAACCATTCGGGTTCGATCTCGCTCGCCTCTTCGACGACATGCGTCCGCGGGTTGGCCCGCCGGCACACCTCCGAGAGCACCTTGCCGTTCGACGACTTGCGTCCGCAGACGAAGACCACGGCGTCGAAGCGTCCCGAGAACTCCGTGAGGTGCTGCTCGCGGTTCGACACCTGCCGGCAGATCGTGTCGTCGATGAAGACCCGTTCCGGATCGGCGGCCCGGCGGCGCATCTCGGCACCGAGCTCCTCGAACAGCGCGATGCTCTGCGTGGTCTGTGAGAGGAAGTAGACGGGGCGCGAAAAGTCGATCAGCGACAGGTCCTCCGCCCTTTCGACCACGGTCGTCGGGTCCGGGACCTGCCCTGTGAGCCCCACCACCTCGGCGTGGCCCCGCTTGCCGAGGATCACGACCTGGCCGCCCTCCGGGCGCATCCGCTCGTGGGCCTCCTTCACCCGCCGCTGCAGGCGCGCGACCACCGGACAGGTGGCGTCGATCACCTCTATACCCAGTTTCCGGGCCGCGGTGTATGTCGTAGGGGGCTCCCCGTGGGCGCGGATGAAGAGGCGGCAGCCCGCCAGCCGCGGCATGTCGGCGTGGGTGACGGTCCTCAGGCCCAGCCGTTCGAGACGCTGGACCTCGATGCGGTTGTGGACGATGTCGCCGAGCGAATAGACCGTGGCGCCTCCTCCGAGGGCCCGTTCGGCCTCCGTGATCGCGCGGACAACGCCGAAGCAGAAGCCCGATTTATCGTCGATTTCGACTACCATAGCCGTTTGCGGGTGCGCCCGTCGGCGCTTTATTCGATCCGGTTGCAGACTTTTGCGAATTCCTCCATAAACCACGCCATCTGTTCGTCGACGGTCATGCAACTGTTGTCTAACACGATGGCGTCGTCGGCCCGGCGCAGCGGCGAGACGGCGCGGCTCATGTCGGCCTTGTCGCGCTCGCGGATGTTGCGTTCGACCTCCTCCATCGTCACCGACATCCCCTTGCCCGTCAGTTCCTTGTAGCGACGGCAGGCGCGCACGGCGGGGTCCGCCGTCATGAACAGTTTCAATTCGGCGTCGGGGAAGACCACCGTGCCGATGTCGCGGCCGTCCATCACCACGCCGCGGCGGCTTCCCATCTCCTGCTGCATGGCCACCAGCTTGCGGCGCACCTCGGGGATAGCGCTCACGCGGCTCACGCAGTTCGAGACTTCGATGGTCCGGATCTTGCCTTCGGCCAGGTCGCCGTCGACGTAGATGTCGCTGGCGCCGCGCTCGGGGTTGAAGCGGAAGGTGATCGTGATTTGGTCGAGCAGCTTCACGACGGCCTCTTCGTCGACGATGCCCGAACGGATCGCGCCGTGTTCGAGGGCGTAGAGCGTCACGGCGCGGTACATGGCGCCGGTGTCGATGAATATGTAGCCCAGACGGGCCGCGATGGCCTTGGCGAAGGTGCTCTTGCCGCACGACGAGAATCCGTCGACGGCGATGATGATCTTATGCTTAGTGTCCGACATTGGGGAAGATATCAAAGAAAGTCGATAGTATGGTGTAAACTCCTAATATGCCGATGATGAGGCCCGCGACGTGGTTGATCGTGAGCATGTGCCGCGGGCGGAACCTGCGGCGGAAGAGGTTGATGACGCAGGCCAGCAGGGTCCACCATGCGGCGGCGCCTCCGAAGAACCCGGCGATGACGAACAGCGAGCGCATGAATCCTCCGAACGTGCGGTCGGCCACGTCGCCGCCCGAGATTTTGAAGACGGCGAAGAAGGCCAGGATATAGGGGATCACCATGATGAAGTTGGCGATCGTGAGTCCGAAGATCGAAGCGAAATCCTGCCACAGCGAGGTTTTGCCGGCGCGGTTGCGGCGAATCTGCGGCACGGGGTTCTGGGCGAAGATGAAGACCCCGACGATCACGACGAAGATGCCGCCGATCACGCGCAGCAGGGTGTCGTATTGCTCGATCTGGGCCTGGAGCATCGAGTAGAAAAACAGCGCTGCCATAGCCATGAACGTGTCGGCGCAGGCGACACCGATGCCCGATACGATCCCCGAACGGCGGCTTTTCGACAGTGTCCGCTGGATGCAGAGCACCGCTACGGGACCTACCGTGATCGAGGCGGCCACGCCTACGCAGATGCCGCGGAACAAGGTTTCGACGATTTCCAATGCCATTTTACCGGTTCGTAGTTTTTTAGGGAACAAAGATACGAATAAGCCGAGAGAAAAAAGCAAGCTTGCTTGCATTTTTTCCGAGGCGGAGTATCTAAGGCGCAGCCAAAGTACGAATAAGCCGAGAGAAAAAAGCAAGCTTGCTTGCATTTTTTCCGAGGCGGAGTATCTAAGGCGCAGCCAAAGATACGAATAAGTGCGGGCAATGTCAAATTTATTTGAACCTTGCCGAGCGGGAATAGGGCCCCGGAAAAAACGGAATCCGTCTTTGAAAAAGCGGGAAAAGGGCGCGGTGGATGGTCGCTGAAGGCGGATATGTTGATAAAATATCGAAAACTTTGGCTCCATGCTTGCATATTCTCCCCTGAAAATGAATATTTTTGCACAAACACACCACAGCTTATGGCAGAGATGAAACAATTCGGCATCGACCTCGAACTGGACGACGCCGTGGCCCAGGGTCATTATTCCAACCTGGCGATCATATCGCACTCTACGTCGGAATTCATCATCGACTTTGCGACGGTCCTGCCCGGCGTGCAGAAAGCGCGCGTCAAGAGCCGTATCATCCTTACGCCGGAGCACGCCAAACGCCTGCTGCGTTCGTTGCAGGACAATATCGTGCGTTACGAGAGCAACGTGGGCAAGATCGAGATCCCGACCCCTCCGCCCACGCCCGAAGCGGGGCCCAAGATGGGACAGGCATAGAAAGAAAAAGTCCGAAGCGCGACCGCTCCGGACTTTCTCTTTTCGTTCCGCGCTCCGTTACAGGGCTTCGCCTACGACGTAGGTGCTGCCGCCGATGAAGATCATGTCGCTCTCCGACGCCAGCTCCCGGGCGCGGGCCACGGCGGCCGACACCTCCTCCACCGCTTCGCCGTGCAGTCCGTAGATGGCGGCCTTCGCCGTCAGTTCCGCGGCCGGGAGCGAACGCTCCGAATGCGCCTGGGTGAAGATGTAGTGAGCCTCGTGCGGCAGCAGGGGCAGGATGTGCGCCAGGTCCTTGTCGCGCACGAACCCGATCACGCAGTAGAGTTCCTTGTGGGGCGTCGCCCGGAGCTGTTCGGCCACGTAGGCGATGCCGTGGGCGTTGTGTCCCGTGTCGCAGACCGTGAGGGGCGCCTCCGCGAGGGTCTGCCAGCGGCCCAGCAGCGCGGTGTTGGCCGCCGCGCAGCACATTCCTTCGAGGTAGGCGCGGCGGGAGATCGTCAGGGGCGTCTCCTCGTGCAGGAAGTCGATCGCCGCCGAAGCCGTCACGATATTGCGGCACTGGTAGCTGCCCTGGAGGTCGAGCAGGACGTCGAAATCCCGGTCGTCGCGCGTGCGGCGCAGGTGGAAAAACTGGCGGCAGCCCTCCGGACGGTGCCCTTCGCAGATGAACTCCCGTTCGGCGTAGATCACGCGCGATTTGTTGGCCGCTGCGGCCTGTTCGATGACTTCGTTGTAGCGGACGTCCGCTTCGCCGACGATCACCGGAATGCTCTTTTTGATGATCCCGGCTTTCTCGGCGGCGATTTTTTGGAGCGTGTCGCCCAGCAGGTCCGTGTGTTCCAGACCGATGTTGGTGATGACGCTCAGGATCGGCACGATGATGTTCGTGGCGTCGAGCCGCCCGCCGAGCCCCGTTTCGATCACCGCCACCTCGACGTCGCTCTGCGCGAAGTAGTCGAAGGCCATGGCGGCGGTCATTTCGAAGAACGAAAGCTCCAGATCGACCATCTTGTCGTGGTGTTTGTCCACGAAGTTCACCACTTTCTGTTTGGGGATCATTTCGCCGTCGACGCGTATGCGTTCGCGGAAATCCTGCAGGTGGGGCGAGGTGAAGAGTCCCGTGCGGTATCCCGCCTGCTGGAGCACCGAGGCGATGATGTGGGCCACGGAGCCTTTGCCGTTGGTGCCGGCCACATGGATCGTGAAGAAGTTCCGCTGGGGGTTGCCCAGGTGGCGGCAGAATGCGGTGATACGCTCCAATCCCGGTTTGTAGGCCATTGCGCCGTTGGTTTCGAACGCGGGCAGCGACTGAAAGAGGAATTCGAGGGTCTGGTTGTAATTCATGACGACGGGGATTTATTTGACGAGGTGATTCTTGCGTTTGACCCGGTAGGCGGCGTAGTAGAGCACGCACAACAGCAGTACGTATTCCGAAATGCGTGCCAGGTAGTCGCCGTATCGGGTGTAGAAAGTCAGTTCCGAGTTGAGGGGCACCTGGGCGGAGATCACGCCGCGCTCCTCCCAGCCGAGGGTTTCGCCCACGTCGCCGCGGGCGGAGATGAATCCCGAACGCCCGGTGTTGGCCGAGCGGGCGATGGCGCGGCGGTGTTCGACGGCCCTCAGGCGCGAGATGGTGAAGAGGTGCTTGTATCCCGGCGTGTCGCGCCACCATCCGTCGTTCGAGATGATGGCCATGAACTGCGCGCCGCGGCGCACGAAATCGCCGTAGAAGTTGCCGTAAAGTCCCTCGTAACAGATCGCGGGACCGGCCTTGACGCCGTTGTGCACGAAGGCCGTGCCGTGCTGGCCCCGGCCGATCTGTCCGAGCGTGCCGCCGAGGTCGATGACCAGGAATTTCAGCACGTCGAAGACCCACGTCGGGGTGTTTTCGACGCCGATCACCAGCCGGCCCTTGTGGTGCAGCTGCGTGCGGCCCGCGGAGTCGAGCCCCACGGCCGTGTTGAATACGTCGTAATAGCCGTTTCCGAAGCGCTCCGCGCGGGCCGTTTCGGTCTGCGCCCCCGCCGGATAGTGTCGCGTGGTGTTGGCGCCGGCGATGAGCAGGGCTTCGGGATGGCGGCTGCGGAGCGTGTCGGCCAGCGTCTGCCAGAATTCGCCCGGGGTGTCGGCCGGTCCCGGCCAGAAATCGCTCAGCGCGGGCTCGCGGTAATAACCCGGTACGGAGGTCTCGGGCAGCAGGATGAACTGCGCCCCGGCGGGCACGTCGTTCAGCAGGTCGAGGATATTCTCCTCCTGACGCTGCGTGTCGCCGTGGAACTTGTCGTAACAGTCCACGTTGGGCTGGACGATGCTCACCTCGGCCGTGCCTTCGTCGGGCTGTTCCCAGCTGCCCCGGATGGCCAGCGATACGGCTATCGGCGCCGCTACGACGCACGCCGCGGCGGTCCACCGCCGCACGGTGCGCGCCCGGAGGGCTTCGAAGATCAGGATATTCGAGAGCAGCACCCACAGCGTACCGCCGAAGACGCCCGTGTATTCGTACCACTGCACGGCCCACACTTCGTGCGAGAATCCGTTGCCCAGAATGAGCCACGGCCACGAGAAATCCCCGACGGTGTACCAGTATTCGGTGGCGATCCACGCCGTGACGAGCGTGGTGTAGGCAAGTGCTTTGGGGGCTTTTTTCGAGACCGTGTGGAAGAGCATGAAGGCGATCATGTTCATCGTCGTCGAGGCCAGCGTGGCGGCCGGGGGGCCTACGGGCGTCGCGTATCCGATCCACCAGATCGTCAGGGCGTTCCACAGCACGAAAGTCAGCGCCGCCCATCCGAAGACCTTCCACCACGAGCGGCGCGAGGCGTCGTACGAGGCGCTCACCCACAGCAGCGGGACGAATCCCGCGAGGAGCGTCAGCCCCGTCATGCCGAGCCATCCCGGGGAGAGCAGGAGGGCCGAAAGGATTACCGCTGCAAGTCTACGCAACATGGAAGGAGATTTTATGACCGCAAAAGTACTCAAATGAGCGCAGTTTTCAAAATATTTCCTACTTTTGTCATGAAACCAATCAAACTGCTATAAAAATGAGGAAATTCCTTCTTTTATTGTGCGCCTTGGCGGGTGCGTTTCTGTTTTCCGGTTGTAAATCGGAGGGCTACAAGACGATCGACGGGGTGATCGTGTTCGATACCCCGGCCCGCGAACCGGGCCAGCAGTCGGTGCTGGGACTCAAGACGGCTCCGATGGAGACCGTCCGCGTGGGCTTCATCGGGCTGGGCATGCGCGGTCCGGGCGCCGTGCAGCGCTTCACCCACCTCGACGGCGTCGAGATCAAAGCCCTCTGCGACCTCTACCCCGAGCGGGTCGACAGCGCGCAGGCGATCCTCGTGCGCCGCGGACTGCCCGAAGCCGCGGCTTACAGCGGTGAGGAGGGCTGGAAACAGCTCTGCGAACGCGACGACATCGACCTCGTGTACATCGTCACTCCATGGCAGAAGCACGTCCCGATGGCCGTCTACGCCATGGAGCAGGGCAAGCACGTCGCCGTGGAGGTTCCCGCCGCCACGTCGCTCGACGAGTGCTGGCAGCTGGTGAACACCGCCGAGAAGACCCGGCGCCACTGCATGATGCTCGAAAACTGCGTCTACGATTTCTTCGAACTCACGACGCTCAACATGGCCAAACAGGGGTTGTTCGGCGACATCCTCCATGTCGAGGGATCGTATATCCACGACCTGGATGCCTTCTGGGATTACTACGAGGGCAACTGGCGCCTTGAATTCAACCAAAAGCACCGCGGCGACGTCTACGCCACGCACGGCCTCGGCCCCGCCTGCCAGCTGCTGGACATCCACCGCGGCGACAAGATGAACTACCTCGTGGCCGTGGATACCAAGTCGGTCAACGGCCGGAAACTGGCCGGGGAGCGGATGGGCGCCGCGGAGTTCGCCAATGCCGACCACACCTCGACGCTGATCAAGACCGAAAAGGGCCGCACGATCCTGCTGGAGCACAACGTCTACACGCCGCGGCCTTACAGCCGCATGTACCAGCTGACCGGTACGAAAGGCTTCGCCAACAAATACCCGATCCAGGGTTATGCCTTCGATCCCGAACAGCTTTCGGACTCGGGCGTGCCCGACCACGAGAATCTGAGCTCCCACAAATTCGTGCCCAGGGAGATGCGGGAGGCGCTGATGCAGCGTTACAAGCACCCGATCGCCATGGAAATCGAGGCGAAGGCCAAGGAGGTCGGCGGCCACGGCGGCATGGATTTCATCATGGACTACCGCCTGATCTACTGCCTGCAACACGGCCTGCCCCTCGACCAGGACGTCTACGATGCCGCCGAATGGTCGTGCATCGGTTCGCTGACGGCCGTGTCGCTCGAGCACAACAGCGCCCCGGTGGCCGTGCCCGACTTTACGCGCGGGGACTGGGACAAGACCGACGGCTACCGCCACGCGATGCTGGTGCAATAGTCGGAACCGGCAGGCGGACCATGCCGTCCGCCCGGTGGGCAAAAACAATTCGGTCCTCCCGCCTGGGAGGACCGAATTCGTTTTACGGAGGCGATGTCAGTTCGACGTCGGGAATTTGTAGGCCAGGGCCACCGGCTTTTCACAGATGCCGATCCATTCCTTCTCCTTTTTCATCGTCCGCAGGTCGTAGAGATACAGACTGCCCGGTTTGCGATCCTTCACCGTGGGGTTGTAGGTGGCGATCAGCAGCTTGTCGTCGTCGATTACCGTGGACGAAGTGGACGGTACCGCGTTGGTGCAGATGTCCATGATCTGTTCGCCGTCGGGCAGCGTGATGTCGGCCCGGTCGCCTTCGGCCGGAACCCGCGGCGAAGTGCCGGTCATCGACCAGTGGTAGATTTTGTTGCCGTAGTCGTAATAGGCGTTTCCGTTGAGTTTCGTCGTCACGATCCGCGAACGGGGGTCCATCAGCGTCGGAGCCGATTCGGTGTATGTCAGCAGTTCGGTTGGAGAGCCGAGCGTCGCGGTCGTTTTGAGGATCTTGACTTGTTTCGGAGATCCTTCGGCCGAACGTGCGATGTAATAGAATTCGGAACGGTCATACTCTCCTGCACCGATGCGCGCTGCGGCCATATTGACGAATTCATATCCGCTCGGCGCGGCATATCCCTTGATGCTGCGGCTGTTGATAAATGCGTTCGCCCCTTCTTCGGAGAAGGTGATTATACAGCGTTCTCCTTTGCTTTTCGAGGCGAAATATCCCTGCTGGCCGTATTTTGCCGGATAGGTCGGGGCCCGGGAGATGAGCATGTCGACCGATAATTCGTAGCGGTAGGGTTTGAAATCTTCGCCGATCAGATGGACGAATTGCTCGGTGCTTCCATAGGTCTGCTCTCCCAGAATCATTCCGGTCTGGATGCCGTATTCGTCCATGCTCTTCATGCGGTGGGTGACGGCGAGCGATGCGGCGTCGAGGCGATAGAGCGAACCGTCGTCGTCGTTCGATGTGATCAGAATGCCCGATCGGAATCCGGGGGAAGAGAAGACGTAGACGTCGTTCATGTTCCGGAATTCGTACTCCGGATTGATCAGACCCAGCAGATCGTTCCACACCTCCTGCGTGTTCTCGGCCTCCTCCTGGGGCGTCCGTTTTTTGACGAATGCCAGCGAACCGCGGTTCTCTGCGTCGTTGCAGAGGATCAGATAGCCTTCATCGAATCCCGCCTGCACGCGCAGGTCGTAATAGTAGAAGCCGATGCTTTCGCCGTTGTCGATCCGCAGGCGCAGCACATAGCTGCCGGATTTTTCGAAAGCATAGTCGAGCGTGGGCGAACTGGAGATGAATGTCGTGTCGACCATTCCGGGGAAGTCGCCGTCGGGAAGGCCGTAGGACCATTCGTAAGCGATCTGCTGGCCGTTGTCGCTCTTGACCCGCAGGTCGTTCAGCGTCAGCTTCTCGGTCGCACGTGCATAGATGGTCTGTTCCAGACCGCTGACCGTAATCGGCGCCAGTTCGCGGTACTCCTCTTTTTCAAGTCCGTAGCAGGAGATCAGTACGATGCCGCAGCCGGCGGCCACGAAATATTTCAGTAACTTTTTCATGGTGCTTTTTTCGATTAAAAGGCATTTGCCGGATCTCTCCATCCGGTGCCCGTACCTGCATTATAGGTGCCGTAGGTTTCCAGATCGGGATAATTGGTCTTGTAGTATTCGTACAGCGGGCCGAGTACAAAACGGAGCCAGGCCATTTTATAGGGGTTATTGCTCCGCACGAAGAAGCCTGTGGACATATCGGCCTTGCCGCCGGTTTTGGTCGTATAGGTTTCGTTGTCGATGTTTTCGCCGAACTCCTTGACCATCTCGGCGTAGAGCGTCGGATTGAGCTCTTCGATGCCATGATAGAGTTCCAGAACTTTCCGGTATTTCTCCTCGCGGAATTCGCCCAGATACATATACCACTGAATGGTGGCAGTATGATACCACCAGTTGGGGCAGGCGGCGATGCCGTCGGAGATCAGAATACGGTGCACGTTGCGCGGGACACCCTGGAACTCGTCGTTCTCGGCGATCTGAAGCACCAGCGAAGCGGTTTTGTCCTTGAGTTTTCCGGTACGCTTCACCGTGACTTCGATCCGCCCCTCCACGGACCCGGCCGGGACGATGAGTTCGTCGATCGTGTAGTCCTCGCCTTCGACGGCGTCATAGAGTTCGCGTGCGACGCCTCCCGTCGTGTAATTGGTCGTCGTGTCGTGGATGGCCTGCACTTCGAAGGTGCGGTCCCGGTCGGCGACCGAGCCGAGGAGTTTCACCGGCAGGGTTTTGCGTATTTCCTTCACCGATTCGTCCAGCAGGGCGAACGGCGCTTCGGTCGAGAGATAGCGGTCCAGGCTTTGGGCTCCGTCGCTGAAATAGAGTTTGTTTTTCTGCGAGGTGTCGTACATCAGCCACGTGTCGGAGCAGGAGAGGAACCCGCCCGCCGCGCTCAGGACGATGAGCATGTTGAATATGAGTCTGCGTTTCATATGCCTCGTTTTATTATTGTCTGTAATTGTCTTCCACGCTGGCCGGAACGGGCATCGTGTAGGTGGCGTCGTCGTTGCCGGAGAATGTCCCCATGCCCGGGAGGATGAGGTCGCGGGCCAGGCGCTTCATGTTGTGGAAGTCGCCTCCGTCGGCGAAGAACTCCTTGCGGCGGTCGTTGAAAATGTTCTCCTCGGTGATTTTGCCCGCTTCCCGGTCGGCGAATGCGGTCTGGTCGCGCGACGTGACCACGTAGTCGAGATACTCGGTGGCCTTGTCGGAGTCTTTCGTGAGGTTGGCCTCCGCGACGATGTAGTACATCTCCGGGATGCGGATCAGGCTCACGCCCGGGATCGACCTGCCGCTGTAGGTGGCCGTCGAACCGGAGGTGTTGGAAGCGTACATGATGTTGTAGTGCTTCGTACACCAGTTGTTGTTCCGGTCGAACCACGCCGTGTAACGCCGGTCGGTGTTGCCCTCCTGATCCGTTTCGAAGATCGAGACGTATTGATCCGAGAGTTTCATGGAACCCATGCTGGTGGCGTCACGGATCAGGTCGAAGTAATAGTAGTACGTGAAGGTCGTCGAATAGAGGCCGACGACGGTTTCCTGCATGTCGAGCGTTCCCGTTTCGAGACTGTTCCAGGCTCCGGCGGTCGTTTTGAGCGGGAATTTGCCGCTGTCGATGACCTCCTGCGCGTAGCTCTCGGCCTTTCCCGGTTCGTTCATCGTCCAGTATGCGCGGGCCAGCAGCGCTTTGACGGCGTAGAGGTTGAAATGGGTGATGCGGTTGCTCGTGAAGTCGCCCATGGCGTTGTCGCGCTCCGCCGGAAGCAGCGTCTCGTCCTCTGCGAGGTACTTTTCAGCCTCGGTCAGGTCGGCGATGATGAGTTCGAACACCTTGTCGAGCGAACTGTACGGGGTGACCTGGATGCCGTAGGTCGTCACGTAGGGAATCGCCTTGGCTTTGGCCGCAGCGTCGCCCGAGGCGAACGATACGGCGAAGATGCGCGCCATCTCGAAATGGAGGAAGGCCCGCAGCGCGAGCAGCTCGCCCTTGTAGAGACGCGTGTGGCGGAATTCGTCGTCGTCTTTCGGCAGGATGTGGGACAGGGCCTTGTTGACGTGGCCGATGGCCTTGTAGCCCGAGGTCCAGATTTTCTCGGCGACGGTGACGGCATTGTCGTGCGTCCACTGCCGCTGGACGACATAGGCCATGTTGTCGCTCTGGCTGACGGTGAAGTTGCCGGTCATCAGATCGGGGTATTTGTAGGCGAGCATTTGTCCGTAGAGTCCGTTGCGCTCGCCGCCGATCTCGGCGTAGATGCCGTAGATGGCATCCTCGCACCCTTCGGCCGTGGCGAAAAGTTCCTTGTCGGTAACCTCCGATTTGGGATTGACGTCGAGATAGGCTCCGCAGCCGCTCAGCAGCAGCGCCAGCAGCAGGAGCTGACTGTATTGTTTGATCGATTTCATAGTCTTCGGCATGTTAGAAGGTGGGACGGATCATCAGGTTGATCGTACGGCTGTAGGGATAGCTCGTACCACGTTCGTATTTGACGCTGGAGAAACGCACGAGATCCGTGACGCCGACACCGACGGCCAGACGCTTGAATCCGAGGCGCTTGAGGAACTTGGCCTGGAATTCGTAGGAGATCGTCGCGCTCGACAGCCACAATTCGTTGAGGCGTTCGACGAAACGTTCCGAGTTGTAATCCTGCGTGGATTGGCGGATGGCCAGGTAGCGCGTCAGGTCGCCGGGCCGTTTCCAGCGGTCGGTGAAGGCGCGTTCGTCGACGTTGTAGCGCGGGTCGATGTTTTCGACCTTCTCCCAGAGGGTTTTGTTGTAGGTGTCGCCGCCGAACGTGTAGCTGAAGACGAAGTTCAGCGACCAGCCCTTGTAGCGGAGCGTGTTGAGCCATGTGCCCTGCAGTTTGGGCTGCGTGTTGCCCACGACCACCTCGTCCTCGGTGTCGTACTTGAAGGTGTACTCGCCGTTCTTCTTGATGAAGATCTCCTGTCCCGTGGCGGGGTCGATGCCGGCCGAACGCACGGCGTAAATATCGTACTGCGAGCCGCCCTCCCGGAACCGCAGCATCAGCGGACTGTCCTGATCGACCTGGTAGGAGGTGTTCTTCAGCGTGTTGCTGATACGCTTGATGCGGTCTTTGACGTGCGATCCGTTGATCACCGAGGTCCAGGCCCAGTTGCGGCTGCGGATGATCTGTGCGGCCACCGAGAAGTCGTAACCCGTGTTCTGGTTCTCGCCGAAGTTCACCGTGATGTTCTCGGCGCCGGTCGAGGCCGGGAGCGGAATGCTCATCAGCTGGTCCTTGGTCGTGTTGCGGAAATAGTCGAAACTCAGGACCAGGCGTTCCTTGAAGAGCGTGAGGTCGATGCCGAAGTTGTTCTTCAGCACGCGCTGCCATTTCAGCTCGGGGTTGCCCATGCGGATGGGGACGGTTCCCACTCCCGTATAGTACATGTTCTTGTTGTCGTAGCGGTAGGTGGTGATGGCCTGGTAGGGGCTGCCGGTGGTCTGGCCGTTGTAACCCCACGACCAGGTGAGGCGCATGACGTCGATCCACTCGACGTCGTCGAGGAATTTCTCCTTGTGGAGGTTCCATCCCAGACCGAACGACCACATCGGCGCGAAGCGGTTTTCCGAACCGTAGGCCGACGAACCGGAGGTCCGGTAGGAGATGTCGGCGAAATAGCGGTTGCGGAAATAGATGTTGCCGCTGGCGAAGAATCCCACTTTGGCCAGCAGCGTCTCGCTGCCGGTGGGCAGGCTGCTCGGGTCATAGCCCAGCGCGTATTTGATGTCCGAAAGTTCGTCTTTCAGAAAGCCCATGGCCGTCACGTAGGAGGCGGTGAGGTTCGTGTGCTGGATGTCGGTTCCGGCGTTGACCACGAATCCCGAGCCCTGGCTGTCGAGCGAACGGCCGTAGTTGAGCACGATCTTGCCGTCGTAGTTGAATCCCTTGCTGGTGCCCAGGCGGTAGGTGCCCCGTTCCGAAGGTTCCTTCTTGCTGAGGAACTGTGCGTCGTCGGGCGAGACGTACCGGTCGGACTGGCTGCTTTCGATGTCGACGTTGAACTGCCCGCTGATGTAGAAGTCGGGCGTAATCTCCCACTTGGCGTCGACCGTATTGCGCAGGTTCTGGGCCCGGGAGGTCGAGAAGCTCGACAGCGTGGCGTTGTAGAGCGGGTTGGCCTGGAATCCCGCGCTGGTCGTCGAGGGATCTTCGGGGTCGAAATAGAAAGCCTTCACCAGATCGCCGTACTCGTCGTAGGGCGACTCGTAGGGATTGAGTCGCGTGTAGGCGCTGAATGCGCCGTAGGGCGACTCCTTGGAGTCGGTCAGCGAGTAGTTGGCCGTGTAGCGCAGCGTGAGCTTGTCCCGCGAGTGGTAGCCCACCGAGAAGTTGAGCGTGTAGTTGCGGCGGTTGTCGCCCTTCATGACGCCGTATTTGTCGCTGAAGCGCAGCGAGGCCCGGTAGTCGATCTTCTGGGCGCGGCCGCTCAGCGACAGCGAATGGGTGTGGCTGAACGGAACGCGCAGCGGGGCGCGTATCCAGTCGGTGTTGACGCCGCGGCGGACGTTCTGCAGCTTGATGGCGTAGGTCCTGTCCATCGACCCGTCGGCTTTTTCGTAAAGACCTGCCAGCCGTTCCAGTTCGAGTTTCTGGGCGGCGTTGGTCAGGTTTATCGAGCTCAGGTCGGGGACGCTCAGCTCGGGAACGAAGTTGTAGCTCAGGCGGGGCTTGCTGTCCGTCACCTGCTGGCGTTCGATGACGATCACGCCGTTGGCGGCGCGGTCGCCGTAGACGATGGCGGCCTGTGCGTCTTTCAGGACGTCGATGCGCTCGATCTCGTACATGTCGAGGTCGTACAGCTCCTCCATCGAGATTTCGGCGCCGTCGAGGATGATGAGCGGGTTGTTGTAGGCCTTCTCCTCGGCCGAGGTGGCGATGGAGTTCGAACCGCGGATCAGGATTTCGGGAATGGCGTTGGGATTCGAGCCGAGGGCGTTGTTCTGCACGACCACCATGCCCGGGGTCACGGCGCTGAGGGCCGTCATGAGATTGGTGTTCGAGATCGAAACGAGGTCCTCGCCCTTGACCGTGGTCACCGAACCGGTGAAGGTGTTCTTGTTGCGCGAGAACATACCGTTGACCACCACGTCCTCGATCTGCGTTCCTCCCTCCTTGAGCTTCACCTTGAGGCCCTTCATCGAGCCGGTGACGGCCACCTGGCGGGTCTCCATGCCCAGGAATCCCACCTCCAGCAGGGCGGGGCTGGTCTTGGTCGAGAAGGAGAAGGTGAACTCGCCCTTTTCGTCGGTCGAAACTCCCTGGCCCGATCCGTTGGCCAGCAGGACCGTGGCCCCGGGCAGCGCCGTGTTGTTCGAGTCGTAAACCGTACCCGAAACGGTGAATCGCCGCGTCTTGACCGTCGTGTCGTAGAGCAGCACGACGTGGTTTTCGATCTGGTATTTGAAACTCGATCCGGCGATGCAGCGGTCGAGCACCTCCGAAATCGCCGCCTTTTTGAAGTCTCCGCTCACGGCCGGAAGCCGGCGGATGTCTTCGGGATCGTAGGCGATTTTGATCCCGGTTTTCTTGGAGATTTCATCCAATATCGCTGCGACGGGACGTTCCGTCGCTTCGATGCTCACCGTGGCGTTCAGGTTGATCGGCTTACCCCCCCCCTCCTGCGCCCTTGTCACGGTAGTCACTGCGCAGACCGTTGCTGTGAGCAGTACCAGCCGGAGCGCCCGTGCCCGGCTGAGAAGCTGTAGAATTTTTTGCATAGACTTGGGTGTTTGGGCAGGCCGGTCTGGATGAACCTGCCTGCCCGGGTTCTTAGTTTTTCTGTGACGGGAACAGACTGCGCTCGAGCACGTAGATCATGCCCTGGTAGTGGGCCCGGGTTTCACCCGAGGCGTTCTTCACGCGCGAACGCAGCAGTTTCAGAATGCGGTCGTTGACGTTGACGAACAGCGCGCGCGACTCGTCGATCGACCGCAGCTGGACGTTGTACTGCCAGCCGTAGCCGTGCGACAGCGCGTCTGTGTTCCAGAGTTTCGACGCCACGAACCCTTTGCCGTGCTCCTCTTCGGCTTCGCGCAGCGGGTTGAGGTAGCGTTCCACCAGACCGGTGTCGTCCAGCCCCAGCAGGGCGATTTCGTCCACCGAAGGCGCATAGGCCTCGGCGATGCCGCCCAGCTTCATGCGCTTGGCGTCGCTGGCGGCGACATCGGCGGCCGCATCGACGAACATCCGCTGGATGAGCCGCTCCGACGGCGACAGCGAACGGCCCCTGACCGTGTTCTCGAAGATGATGTCGTAGAGGTCGTTCATATACTCCTGCGGGGTGTAGGGGTTGTCCGAGATGTGCGACGAGAGCATGACGTTCTTATAATAGGTAAAGAACGCACGGCAGAAGTTGAAGCGCAGGATGGACGAAAGGTCCACGTGCAGGGGCAGCTTTTCGGTTAGTGCGGGCTGCTCGAGCCACGACGAATCCTTCATCTTCGCGAGCACCCATTTCAGCGCGGCGCGCTGGCGTTCTTTCGGTACGGCGATGGCCTGGGGGCCTCCGGCGGTGTTGCTGTTGACCTGTTTGAGGTAAATGCCGCCCACGTTGAGCATCGCGGCGTTGACGTAGCGGGCGAATTGTCCGGCGATCGCTTCGTAGAGCCGGGTGCGCTTCGTCAGGTCGGGGTCCTCCTCGTCGGGAATCCACTCCTCCATGTGCGAGAGGATGTATTTGAGGTTGGCGATGCCGTAGTCGCCGGCCTTCATGGCGTCGTCGCCGAGGTCCTCCTCCAGGGCGGTCGGGTCGTAGCGCGCGACGAGCTGCTGCCGGCCGTAGCGGTAGATCGGGTCGCCGACCTTTTCGTCGATCCATCCGCGCAGGGTTTTCTCCTCGTCGAAGAGGTCTTTTTTGTCGGGCAGCGGGGTGTAGGCGTACTTGATGACGTATTCGTCGTAGGGGCCGAGGTTCGGCGGCGTCACCTTCACGCCGCGGTCGCCGGGCTGGGCCACGTAGTTGAAGCGCGCGTAGTCCATGATCGAGGGCGTGGTGCCGTTTTTCTGCGTGAACGAGGCGCTGCGCAGCGAATCCACGGGGAATGCGCTCGATGCCGCCATGTTGTGCATCAGACCCAGCGTGTGTCCGACCTCATGGGCGAGGATGTATTCCAGCGTTTCCTGGAAAACGTCGTCGGGCAGCTCCTTGCCGCGCACGCGCTCGTCGACCTGCGACGTCTGCACGAAGCGCCACGTATTGGCCAGCCGCACCACGTCGTTGTACATCAGCACCGAGGCGTTGATGATCTCGCCCGAGCGCGGGTCGACCCACGAGGGGCCCATGGCGTTGGCCACGGCCGCCGGGACATAGCGGATGCAGGAGTATTTCAGGTTGTCGGGGTCGAAATCGGGATTGTCTTTCGGGAAATCCTCGATGTGCATGACGTTTTTGAACCCGATCTTCTCGAAGGCCTTGTTCCAGCGCAGGACGCCGCGGCGGATCGGTTCGCGCCACAGCGTGGGGAATGCGTCGTCGAGATAGAAGACGATCGGCTTGACCGGCTCCACGAGCTCGCCGCGCTTCCACGCCTCCATGTCCTTGGGCTGGAGGTCCCAGCGGTTGATGACCGAGAAGTCCTCGATGGTCTCTTTCTTGCCGTCGATGCGCGACAGGCCGGTCAGGAAGATGCCGATCCGGTCGTCGGCCAGACGCGGCCGCATCGACTCCTCGGGCAGCAGCAGGATCGTGCGCGTCACCTTCATCGTCATCGGCTCGTCCTTTTTGAGGGACACCAGACCCAGCAGGCTGGCCGATACCGAGTAGGAGAGGTACGACTTGATCGTGACGTTGTCCTCGAAGGCCTTGATCTGGTCGATGGCCGAGCCGTCGCTCTTGAATTTTCCGGTGATGCTGATCAGTCCGTTGCTGCTGTTGCTCATGGGAGCCAGCTGGGCGTTGTCCCCGGCGAAGAACTTGGTCATGTCCACCACCACGGCCGAGCTGTCCCGGTTGTAGCAGATGAAATTGAACGACGTGATGATGGCCGGCAGCGAACTGCGGCTGATGGCCTTGGTCATGTGGGGGTCGTTCTTGTCATAGAGCGGGGGCACGGGGGCCTCGGAGAGGTAGAGCGTGGTGTCGATCCGCGTGAACTTGACGTGGATGGGGTCCTTCGGTTTGTAGCCGATGGTTCCCAGGTTGGTGTCGCTGGCTTCGGAGATGGTCGAAGCGATGAGCATTTCGCGGCCGATGGTTTTGAGGGGAACCTCGGCGTAGAGTTTGCCTTTGAGCTTGTGCAGTGTCAGGAAAGGTCCCTGGGCCGTCACGCACGACTTGTCGTTGACAAACATCTTGGTATATTTGTCGACTTTCGGTTTCGAGACCGTCTCTGTCGTCGCTTTTTTCTTTTTTGATTTCGATTTCGATGCTGCGATCCCTGACGCAGGGACGGTAAGCAATCCTGCCGTGAGCAGCAGGACCCAGAATTTGGATAGTGAACGCATATTAATGAATTTGGGAATTTTGCGGTTTTTTGTAAGCCGATCGCGCCTTTGTGGTTTCAATTTATCGGAGAAAAGCCGTTTTATGTTGTGATTCGTTTTGTTTGACGGGCGGGTTGCCGTACAAATGTATTGAAAACGTTTCGATTTTGCAATATGCGGACGAACCGAAACGATTATTTTCCGGTCGGACGGTAGGATCGAGGGGATGTCGGAGCGGGTGCGGATGAAATCCGCCGACGGATTTGCCCGTTAGGAATTATGGCCGTATTTTTGCACCGGAACGGTGGCTTCAGCGCCGGATTCCGCCCCGCGACAGGACCTCTTCGAAGTAGGCGATCGTCTTCCGAAGACCGTCCTGCAGCTGGATTTTCGGTTCCCATCCGCCGAGCATGTTGCGGGCGAGCGAGATGTCGGGCTGCCGCTGCTGCGGGTCGTCGGCAGGCAGGGGCAGGTGGACGATCTTCGATTTAGTACCCGTGAGGGAGATCACTTCGCGGGCCAGTTCGGCGATGGTGAACTCGTTCGGGTTGCCGATGTTCACCGGTCCGGTGAAGTCGTCGGGTGTGTCGTTCATCATGCGCACCATGCCTTCGATCATGTCGTCGATGTACTGGAACGACCGGGTCTGCTCGCCGTCGCCGTAGATCGTTATGTTGTCGCCGCGGAGCGCCTGGACGATGAAGTTCGACACCACGCGCCCGTCGTTGATGTCCATTTTCGGTCCGTAGGTGTTGAAGATGCGGATGATCTTCACCGGGATGCCGTGCTCGCGGTAGTAGCTCATGAAGAGCGATTCTGCGCAGCGCTTGCCCTCGTCGTAGCACGAGCGGATGCCCAGCGGGTTGACGTGGCCCCAGTAATCCTCGCGCTGGGGATGGATCAGCGGGTCGCCGTAGACCTCCGAGGTCGAGGCCTGGAGGATTCGGGCGCGGTTGTATTTGGCCATGCCGAGCATGTTGATCGCGCCGATGACCGAGGTCTGGGTGGTTTTGATCGGATCGTGCTGGTAGTAGATCGGCGAGGCGGGGCAGGCGAGGTTGTAGATCTCCTCGACTTCGGCCATGTAGGGATAGACGATGTCGTGGCGGATCACCTCGAAATTGGGGTGTGGCAAAAGGTGCCGGATGTTGCTTTTGTGGCCGGTGAAATAGTTGTCGAGACAGATGACGTCGTTGCCTTCCGCCAGCAGTCTCTCGCACAGGTGCGAACCGATGAACCCGGCGCCGCCCGATATTAATATTCGCTTCATGCTCCGATGAGGAAGTTTGATTCTTATGAACAAAGATAGGATTATTATTTATAATTGAACTATCTTTGACAATGAAATAAACAAATTAGGTCGAAATAATGTAGTTTATGGGCCGAAAAGCTGTATATTATTTATTTGAGGGCCTTGCAGTGGCCTTTACTGTATTGTTATTGGCCGCAGCTGTGCTGAGCTGGCGCGCCTCGTTCGTCTCGCCCGAAGCCGGAAATTTCTGGACTTCGATCGCGTTGCTGATGCCTGTCATTCTGCTGCTGAACTTCGCGGCGCTGGTCTGGTGGCTGTATCGCCGCCGGTGGGGCGTGGCGCTGATGCCCGTTGCGGCGCTCGCGCTCAACCTGGGATATGTTTCGGCTATGGTCCAACTGCCCGATTTCGACAGCGAAGGACCTCATGACATCCGCGTGGCGACGCTCAATGCCTACGGGTTCCGCCGCCTCGGGCCTCCCTCCGTCACCGCTTACGGCATCGCGTCGCTGATGAAACGCGAGCAGGTCGACGTGGCGTGCCTTCAGGAGTTCATCGACGACCGGACGTTTCCGCCCGACAGCATCGCCCGGCTTTTCGCCTCGCGGATGCCCTACTTCGTCCACGGGGAGGGACAGGCCGTCCTGAGCCGTTTCCCGATCGTGAACCACCGCTATGTCCGTTTTCCCGACTCGGGCAACGACTACCTGCAGGCCGACGTGCAGGTCGGCGACGATACGGTGCGCATCTTCTCGGTGCACCTGCAGACATCGGGCATTTCGAGTCTCCGCCACCGTTTTCGCAAGGACCGCACCCGCGATGTCCCGGTCGACCGGGTGATCGGCGAATTGGAGCGCAACAGCCGTATCCGGGCGCAGCAGGTCCGCGAGATCCGTGCGGTGATCGACTCCACGCGCTACCCGGTCATCGTGGCCGGGGACTTCAACGACACCCCCTCGTCCTACACCTACCGCCGGCTGAAAGGCAATATGACCGACGGGTTCCGGGCCGTCGGCAACGGATTCGGCGGCACGTTCCGCTATCTGGGCGGCGTGCTGCGGATCGACTATATCTTTTATGACGACCGGTTTGCGGGCGTGGGCTACTACATGCCGCAGGACGATGTGAGCGACCACAAGGCCGTCGTCGCCGAGCTGCGGCTCAGACGGTAGCTTCGTTCCGGCCCTCCGCCTGCCGGGGCTGCTCCTTGGCGATGGTGAACGTGAAGGTCGAACCCTCGCCCTCTTTCGATTCGATGGTCAGGGTGCCGCCGTGGCGGTGCGTGAGGTCCTGCACCAGCTGCAGTCCCAGCCCCGACCCCTCCTCGTTTTTGGTGCCGTAGGTGGTGTAGTGGGTTTCGGGGTTGAGCAGTTTGGGGATGTCCTCCTCCCGGATGCCGATGCCCCTGTCGCGCACTGAGATCACGGCGTGCGTGGGCGTTTCGCGGACCGAGACCACGATCCTGCCGCCCTCCTGGCTGTACTTGATGGCGTTGGACATCAGGTTGCGCATGATCGTCTTGACCATGTCCACGTCGCAGCTGACCGTGATCGACTCCGGAATGTCGTATTGGACCTCGATGTTCTTCACCTGAGCCACCGTGTCGGACATCTTGCTGGCGAAAAGCACCACTTCCGAAATGTCGACCTCCTGGAACACCGTGTTCATGCGTCCTATCTGGCTCTTGGTCCATTTCAGCAGGTTGTCCAGCAGCATGAAGGTGCTTTCGGTGATGTTGTTGCCCATGGAGATCATCTCGAAATTGTCCTCGCCGATCCGGTCGGCCGTGAGGTTGATCGAAAGCATGTTGAAGACCATTTTCAGCGTGCCGATCGGCGACCGGAGGTCGTGGGCGATCACCGAATACATCTTGTCGCGGGCCTCGACCGTGGCCTGCAGTTCGTCGCGCTGCTGGAGGATCGTCCGTTTCGCCGCCGCCAGAAAGATGTGGTGCGCCACGCGGGTGATGAGCTCTTCGTGGTTGAACGGCTTGGAGATGTAGTCGCTGGCCCCGAACTTGAACCCCTTGACGATGTCCTCGGGATTGTGCAGCGCCGTGAGGAAGATCACCGGGATGTCCTCGTGCGCCGGGTCCGCCTTGAGCCGTTTCAGCACCTCGTACCCGTCCAGGTCGGGCATCATGATGTCCAGCAGGATCAGGTCGGGGTTCACCTCCGCGACCTTTTCCAGCGCTTCGAACCCGCCCGACGCGGTGACGATCTTGTATTTCGCCCGGCTCAGCACGGCTTTCAGCAGCATGATGTTCGTGGCGATGTCGTCGACGGCCAGGATGGTGTAGTCTTCGGGCTTTATGGCGATGTTTTTCATGGTAATCAGCAGTTTATGATAAACAAATCTAATAAAAAATCCGCAGATGTGCAAACCTTAGGCGCGCCGGGCCTTTTCCCAGGCCCCGCGGCCCCGGCGGGTCGCCAGATACCGGGCTCCGCGGAAGACGTTGAGGTTCATGAAGAGGAAATAGTAAGGCACCGAGAGCACCCCTCCCTGCCGTCCGCGGCGTTCGCGCATCCATCCGGCGGCGGCCGTGAGGTAGAATAACGCCTGCAGGGCCAGCGTCACGGCGTAGAGCTGCGGATGGCCCGACCTTAATAGCGCGACGTTGAGCGGTACGAGCGCCGCGAGGGCGACGGGAGCGACGGTCCAGCGCAGTACGCGGTGCGACACGTACTGGAACCACAGCACGCCGTAGCGGAAGGGATTTAATAATTTGCGTAAACGCCATACCGACTGCAATCCGCCCGCCGCGATGCGGCGTTTGCGTTTGCCCTCTTCGACCATGTCGGCCGAGGGGGTCTCCAGCGCGTACGCTTTCTTGCAGTAGGCGATCCTGTAGCCCTCGGCGGCGATGAGCATCGAGCAGACGAAATCGTCGAGCAGCGTGTCCTCGGGCATCGTCCGCCACAGCTCGCGCCGCACGGCGAACAGCTCTCCGGCGGCCCCCACGGCCGAGTGGAGGCGGCAGTCCCACTCCTTGAGTTTCGATTCGTATTTCCAGTAGGCCCCTTCGGTTGCGGCGGCTCCCGACGCTTCGGCGGCGGTCACGCGCTTCTCGCCCGCGACGCACCCGACCTTCGGGTCGTCGAAACAGCGCACGATCTCCTCCACGGCTTCGGGGTTGAGCATCGTGTTGGCGTCGGTGAAGATCACGATCGGAGTGTGGATATGTTCCAGCGCCCGGTTCAGGGCCGCGGTCTTGCCCCTGCGGCGCGCGTCGTGGAGCACCGTGATTTCGGGATATGCCGCCAGCAGTCCGGGCGTGCGGTCGGTAGAACCGTCGGTCACCCAGACGATGCGGAGTTTCCCGGCGGGGTAGTTCAGCGCGCGGCAGTTCTCCATTTTGGCGGCGACGGTCTCCTGCTCGTTCCAGGCGGCGATCAGCAGCGTCGCTTCGGCCGTTTCGGCCGGGACGGGATGCCGTTCGGCGGGGCGCAGGGCTTCGCGGAGCTTCACCAGCGCGGCCAGCAGGAGGCCGTAGCCGACGTAGGTGTAGACGACCAGCAGGGCGCAGGCCCAGAAAAGGATGGCTGTGACAGTCATGGCTTCCGGGTTATTTGCGGCGGATGAGCCGTTCGGCGCCGCGGACGAATCGGTATCCGAAGAGGTTGACGAAAAGGCTCCGGACCCGGTAATAGGCATAGGCCTTGGGCGAGAACCATGAATTCTGGTAGTGGTGGATGGCGTAGGTGTCGGGCGTGAGCTCGACCCTGCGCGAATCGAATACCTTGGGCGAGAAGTACTCCCGCGGCAGGATATAGACCGCCTCGGAGAGGTCTTTGCGTTTCAGCGCCTCGAGCCCTCCCTCCACCTTGACGATGGGTTTCAGCTTCGGAATCTGCTCCTGCATGATCTCCGGGAGCATCCGGATGTCGTAGGAGCCGTCTCCGCGGACGAAACGGCGGCCCTCGTAGTAGTCGAGGCACTGCTTCACCCAGTCGCATCCCTTCTCGGCGCCCAGCACGGCGGCTTCGATGGTCCCGGCGGTCTCGGCCCCCGCGAAGTAGGGCAGGCCGAGCAGCGGGTCGAAACTGCGGAGCACCTCGACGTCCGAATCGAGGTAGATGCCTCCGTGGTTGTAGAGGGTGTAGAAGCGGATGTAGTCGGCCGCGAAGGCGTATTTCTTCGCCTCGAAAGCCTCCTTCACCCACGGCACGGCCTCCGGGTCGAAGCGTTTCGTGTCCCAGAGCACGACCTCGTAGTCAGGCAGGTGCTCTTTCCAGCTTGCCAGACATTTCTCGATCTTGGCCGGATAGGGGTCTCCGCTCAGCCAGCAGAGGTGGATTAGTTTGGGGATCATGGTATCAGGGTTTTCATTTCGGTCATTACCAGCCGCATCTGACGTTCCCACGAGAGCGAGCCTTCGATCGTCGAGCGGATGTGCTCCGGCGTGCGGTCCGCGGCGTCGAGCCAGCCGACGAGCGCGGCGATGCTGAGGGGCGAGTCGTCGGCGGGGGCTTTCAGGACATAGGGCATCGCGTCGAAGTCGCTGTCCCGCTCCGAGTAGACGAACGGGATGCCGCGGGCGGCGTACTCGCGGTTCTTGAGGCTTTTGAGGCTTTCGATGCCGTTGCGGTGGCGGGCGAGGCTCGCCACGCCCATGTCGCACCACGCGAATTCGGCGTCGAGCGCCGCGCCCGAGCGGGGTCCCGTGATCTCGACGTATGCGCCGAGGCCGTATGCCGCGATGGCCCGGGCGTAGCCGTCGATCAGACCGGGCATGCCGTCGCCCACGATCCGCAGTTTCACGATGCGGCCGTGCGGTGCGGCGTAATAGGCCCTCAGCCCTTCGATCACGCGGTCGAATCCGTGCCACGGGTGGATGTTGGCCAAGGCCAGCAGCCGCACCTCTTTCGAAATATCGTGAAGCTCGGTTTTGAGGGGAACGGCATCGAAATCGATGCCGTTGGAGATGCGGACGGTCCGCTGTCCGAAAATCTCGGCGTCGTCGGAAAAGGTGACGATGCGGTCGGCCTGCCGGGCCAGGCTGCGGCGGAACATCCGGTCTACCTGCAGCTGGATTTTCTCCTTCCTGCCGGCCTCGCGGAACTCCGCGTCGTAGGGATAGGTGGGGATTTCGAGCGCGATGCGCACCCCGAGCCGGCGCACGCTGCGCAGCCACGCGACGAGCAGCGGATTGGCGTTCAGGTCGTGGCGCACGTAGAGGAACCGGACTCCTTCGCGGCGGATGTAGTCGGTGATGTCGGCGTAGGAGATGCGTTTGAGCAGTTTGGCGCGGAGGCCGCTCCCGAACGTGCGGATCACGGCGTCGCCCGCCAGGCGTCGCTGCGTGCCGTCGGCGTCGATCTCCGGGTGACACAGCGCGGTGTCCACGCCGTTCAGGCGGAGGGCTTCGCATTGGGCGAAGATCTTCTTCGAGATGCCGCTGTGGGCCGAGAATCCGTGGAATACGATGAACAGTCCCTTCATGGCGGTCTATTTTCCGGGCCGCATACGTGCGGCGAGTTCTTTGAGGTCGTACGCTCCGCTCAGCTGGATGTAAGCCAGCCAGACGGCCAGCGCCGCGGCGCATTTTGCGGCCAGCGACGGCAGGTGAGGCGTTTCCGCGGGAAGGAGCCGTGCGATGCCGGCCAGAGCCAGCGAGATGACCGCCGTAAGCAGCAGCGGTTGGAGGAGGCTTTTCCAGAAAGGGCCCCATTTCATCCGCAGGGTGAGACGGAACAGCGCGTGGTAACACTGCACGAAGTTGACGGCGAACGAGATGCAGATGGCTCCCGCCACGGCTTCGAGCGTCCCGAAGGCGAAGATGCCCGCCGAGATGGCCGCGACGTTGAGCGTCGCCGAGAAGAGTCCGCAGATGAAGAGCATCCGCGTGGCGTTGGCGGCCTGGAAGATTGGCCCCGACGTGGACATCACGATCTGAATGCCGACCGAGAGGGCCAGGATGCGGAATGCCGCCACCGAAGGCATCCACTGGTTGCCGAAGACGATCAATACCAGCTCCTCGGCCGTGAACCACAGTACGGCCGACAGCGGGAATCCGATAAATGCCAGCAGGCGCACGACCTTCAGATACGATTCGCCCAGTTTGCCCGGATCGTGCTGCATGTGTGCGAAGACGGGGTGCATGACGGGCGAGACGACGAAGGCGATGTTCTGCAGGGGCATCATCATCAGGCGGTACGACTTGTCGTAGTAGCCCAGGTCCGTGAGGCTCATGTAACGGCCCATCAGCAGCTTGTCGAGGTTGCGGCTGAAGAAGTTCAGCACCTGGAACGAGAACTGGTAGGCCGAGAACGAGAAGACCTTCCGGAGTGCTTCGCGCGCGGGCTTCATCCGCAGGCGCACGGGGTATTCGCGGTAGTTGATCGCGAAGAGCATCACGCTCGAGAAGACCGGGTTGATCGTCAGGGCGTAGATGCCCGCCCCGGCGTAGGCGGCGGCGATGCCTGCGGCGCCTCCAACGACCTGTACGGCGAGCGAGCGCACGGCGGCGAACCGGAACCGCTTGTCGCGCATCACCAGCGAGTTGGGGACGATGTTCGCCGTAGCGAAGAGGAGATTCAGCGAGAGGATGCGGCAGATGTCGCGCAGCTCCTCCGAACCGTCGTAGAATGAGGCGATCAACCCCGAGGCGGCGAAGAAGAGCAGCGCGACGACCGCCGCGGACCAGATCGTGAGCGAGAAGATGCTGCTCAGGTCGCGGCGCGAGAGATTGCGGTGCTGGATCACCGCGGGGCCGATGCCCAGGTCGCTGAAGATGGCGAAGAAGGCGATGATGACCGTGGCGATGTTCACCACGCCGAACTCCTCGGGGGTGAACAGCCGCGAGAGCACCGCCGTCACGAGGATCGTCACCGCGACGCCGGCGTATTTGGCGACCGACGTGTAGAAGACTCCCGAGGCCAGCTCGCGTCCTACGGAGCGGGGTTGCTTATCGTCGTTCCGCGTCATGCAGCCGGGTGTAAAGTTGTCCGTATGCCGCGGCGATCTGCGGCAGGCGGAGGTGTTCGAGGGCGTATGCGCGGTTCCGTTCGCCGTGCCCTGCGGCGGCGAGCCGGGCGGCTTCGGTCAGCGCGCGGTCCACCGATGCGGGGTCCGCGGCGTCGAAGACCGGGTTGCCGGTGGCCGTCAGCATTTCGCCGATATTGCCCGCGGCGGGGCCCGCGACCACGCGTCCGAAGGCGAAGGCCTGCGGCACGTTCCCCGAGTTGAGGATGTCGGTGCGCTGGATAAAGACCGCGTCGGCGGCCGTGAAGTAGGCCGGCAGGTCGGCGTCGGGGATCAGTCCCCCGGCCGAGGTGATGCGGCAGCGGAACAGCTTTTCGGCGGCGTGCGCCGCGTAGTAGAGCAGCCGGGCGGCGAGGCGTTTCACGCCCCGTCGATGCGATCCGTCGAGGTTGTAGGGCCAGAGGCGCGGAGCCAGCAGGAATTTCCCCGGAACCCGCAGGCGGCGGAACGCCCGCCAGACCAGTTTCCGTTCGAAGTCATGGCGGAACGCCCCGAAGGCTAGCACGACGAAGCTGTCGGCCGGGATACCGAGCCGTTGCCGGGCCTCTCCGCGGGTGATGGCGGGGCCGTAGACGCCTTCGTAGATATGGTGCGGGATGACGACGTGGAGCTGCCGCGAATCGGGATATTTCGCCCGGAACTGCCGCAGACTGTAATCGCCCAGGTGAACCACCGCGTCGGCATACTCCCCGATCAGCCGGTAGGCTTCGCAGAGCCGTTCGTCGCCCTTGTGGGGCAGGGTGTTGTGGCGGGTGTAGACGATCGGGATTCCCCGCTCGCGGAGCATGCGGAGCCGTTCGCGGAGTTCTGCGACCTGCTCCGGCGACGGATAGCTCCACCCGAAGAGCTCTTCGGGCCACTGGAAATGGACCGCGTCGTATGCCGCGGCGTCGTTCCAGAACCCGTCGGCCGAGCAGACGACCTCGAAGCCGCAGGCGCGGATGCCTTGGGCGAGCAGCCGGACGAAGGGGTTGTCGCTGAGTCCCGAAGATTTATAGACGATCAGTACTTTCATTTCAGACCCGGACCCACTCCTTTTTTTCGAAATCGTAACGTTTCACCACGCGCGCGGGGTTGCCCACGGCCACGCTGTAGGGCGGTATGTCCTTGGTGACGACCGACCCGGCGCCGATCTGGCACCGTTCGCCGATGGTGACGCCGGCCAGGATCGTCGAATTGGTTCCCAGATGGGTGTAGTCGCCGACCTTCACGGGCCGCAGCATCAGCGGCTGGAGGTTGGGGTCCTGCGTCACGTCTTCGTAGCCGTGGATGAGCCCCTGTACGGAGACGTGCTGTCCCAGAAAGACGCGGCGGCCGATCTCGACCGGCCCGACCACCACCGAACCTATACCCACGCGCGAGCCCTCGCCGATCCGCACGTCGCCGGCGCCGTTGTTGACCACGGCGAAATCCTCGATCTGGGCGTCCGGTCCCAGTACGAAACGGTGCCAGGGGAAGATGTCCGCCCGGGCGCGGGAACATATTCGCGATCCTTTTCCCGCTGGATGCAGCAGCGGGCGCAGCAGCCTCAGCCACCGGCGCGGCCGGGGCCGTCTGGCGGGGGTGAGCAGCCACAGCGCCAGGCGGCGCAGGCGGGGATTCTGTTTGACGGTTGAGATCATCGGACAAATATAGTAACTTTAGGGGTTATTTCACCCGGTTTGCGGACTTTTTTGTATTATAAAAAATTGAAATTGTTAATATCCGAGAAATAGTATTACCTTTGCGCAGGTAAAAACACCTCCCCATGAAAAAAAACATTCCGATCTTTTCCCTTCTCGTCTCGCTGGCCGTATCCGGCTGCGTAGATACGGTCTCCGACCAACCGAATACGCCTCCCGACGGGGCTTCGGAAACCAAGGCGCTGGTCGTTCCGGCCTCTTTCGACTGGAAGACCACCGCGGCGGTGACGTGCGACTTTACGGCCGCGGCTCCCGCCGGGGTCACCGTGGCGCTTGCGGAGGGCGAGGAGCCTTTCGCCTCGTTCTGTGTCGGCGGCGACGCCGAAAAGGTCGTGCTCGACATTCCCGCGCCGGCCCGTTCGCTCTATGTCGGCTATACGACGGCGGGCGGCGGCGCGAAAGGCTGTACGGTCGCCGTTTCGAACGGCAGGGCGTCGTTCGCCCTCGGTGACGATGCGGCTCCTGCGGCTGTCCGCACCCGCGGCGGCAACGACTACGACAGGGTGATCTATGTTCCGGCCGTTCAGGGCGGCTGGGGAACGCTGATGTTCGAAGACCTCTGGCCCGCTTACGGCGACTACGACTTCAACGATTTCGTCCTCAATTACAAGATTCAGCTCTACGCCAACAACAAGAACATGGTCCGTTATATGCAGGTCGCCCTGCGCATGAAGGCCATCGGCGGCACGCTGCCGTTCACGCCGCGTCTGCGGATGCAGGGCGTCAAGGGCGGCGAGATCGCGGAGATCGAGGACCTCTCGAGGGAGGAGGGCTACGGCGGCAGGAACGTTCCCGACGATGCGGAACTCGTTCAGCTCAATCCCGGCAACCCGGTCAAGGAGCCTGCCGTGCTGGAATTCCGGGGCCTCCGCACAAAAAAACATGCCCCCGCAGGTTCCGCTTACCTCAATACGGAACGCGGTTTCGAGATGGCGGACGACGACCTGATTTCGGTGGTCTATTTCATCGAACTCCGCAATTCGGTGGCGCAGTCCGGCCTGACGTTCGATACGTTCGATTTCTTCCTGGCCGATGCCGACGGCAAGGAGATTCACCTGGGCGGCGTGGAGCCGACTGCGGAGGGAATGGCGGTTTACGAGCGTGAGAGCAGGAACGCCAATACGGCCAAGGCTCCGAAATTCTATTATTCGAACGACCGGCTGGTCTGGGCCATCAACATTCCCGAAAATATTGCCCACGCCTACGAAGATGTCGATTTTCTGAAGGCCTATCCCGAATTCGCCGAGTGGGTGCAGTCGGGCGGCGCGCAGGCGCAGGAGTGGTACAAGCACGGCGAAAAGGCCAATCTGGTGAGCCGGAAATGACCCTGTTCGCAGCATAAAAAAGGGGACGATCTCGAGATCGTCCCCTTTTTTTTATCGGCCTGCCAGTTCGCTGTAGAGCGCCAGCAGCTTCCGGGCCGTCCGCTCCCACGAGAAGAGCTTCACCCGTTCCAGCCCGTAGGCGATTGTTTCCGTCCGGTAGGCGGCGTCGGTCTCGAGCCGCAGCAGGGCGTCGGCAATGGCTTCCGGCGAGGTCGGGTCGACGAGGACGGCCCCCGGGCCCGCGATCTCGGGAATGGCCGAGGTGTTCGACGTCACGACGGGCGTGCCGCAGGCCATCGCTTCGAGCTGCGGGATGCCGAAGCTCTCGCGCAGCGAGGTGTAAAGGAAAGCCGCGGCGCCGTTGTAGACGGCCGGAAGGTCGCCGTTGGGGATGTAGCCCGGCAGGCGGAGGCGGTCCATCAGCTCCGGCCGGCCGATCTGCCGCAGGATCGCCTCGGCGTCCTGCACCGTGAGGTCCGCGACCAGCAGCGGCAGCGGACGCTCCGAGCGGCGCACGTATTCGGCATAGGCGCGCAGGGTCCCCGGAGTGTTCTTCTTGGGGTCGGTGTTGCCCAGGAAGAAGAGGTATTCCGCATCGGGGAGGTAGCGTTTCGTGACCTCCGCCGTGCCGTCTATCGGCCGGAACCGGGGGTTGTAGCCGTTGTGGATGGCCACGATCCGTTCGGGATCGAGGCCGAGGGCCGTGCGGATGCGGTCGCATTCGAACTGCGATACGGTGACGATCCGGCGGCATCGGGGCAGGATGCGCGGCACCACCAGCCGGCGGTACTGCCGTCCGAGGGACTGGTAGAGCGACGTGTTGCGTCCGGTCTGCTTTTCGAGGAAGATGATGTCGTGGAGCGTCACCGCGAGGGGCGTCGAACCCCACACCGGGGCGGTGTTGCTCGTGCAGTGCAGCAGGTCGGGCTTCACGCGCGCCACGGCCCGCGGCAGCGCCCACTGTTCCCAAAGCGGGTACGACGGGCATCGCAGCGTGACGATGTGCACGTTGGGCGTCTCTTCCAGACAGCGGTCGGGGCCGTCGCCTGCGAAGACGAAGTATTCGTTCTGGGTGTCGAGCCGTTGCAGGCTGCGGATGGTTTCGAGCGCGACGAAATCCATGCCGTGTTTGTTGGGGCGGAAGATGCGCTGTGCCTCGATGGCGATTTTCATGCGTCCGGGTCGGTTTGGGCCGGGGCGTCGGAGGCTCCGGTGTGTGGGGTATGGATGAACTTGTCCCTGGTTCCGCCGAGGCGGAAGAGGTTGGCGGCCGTGAGCAGCACCAGCATCGGAACGCGGCGCAGGGCGCGGCCCAGTTTGGCGTCGGCCTGCGCGTCGGGCAGGGCCATGGCCAGCGCGAAGAGCATCAGCATGAGGGCGATCCACCATTTGACCGAACACCACGGATCGAGGAAGGTCATCGCGGCGGCCCACAGCGGGATCAGCCCTACGAGCAGCATCCGCGGGGGCAGGCACCATTGCAGCAGCTTGTCGCAATAGTCGAAATTCCCCGAAAAGAGGGCTCCGGGGAGGTTCTTCACCGCCGAACCGAGGGCGTGGAACTGCGCCGCGATCCACCGCCTCCGCTGGTTGTAGTAGGCCTGCTCGGCCTGCACCTTTTCGTCCAGCACCTCCACGTCGTCCAGGTAATCGATGTAGATGCGCTGCCGCAGGAGCAGCGCTTCGAGCTCCTTGTCCTCGCCCGAGGTGACGCACCGGCGGATATTGGCGCGGAACCAGTCGTAGCGGAACGCCATGCCCGAGCCGATCAGCGCCGAGGAGAATCCCAGCGCCACGTGTCCGCGGCGGAAAATCGAGTTGTTGATCTCCTCGCCCGCGGCGTCGAGCACCGCGGTGTCCGTGTCGCGGTTCTTGGCCGTACGGTGGGCCTGCACGGCCTCCACACCTGCATCGAAGACCTCGTTGAGGCGGGCGATGAACTCTCCGCCCACGAGGTTGTCGGCGTCGAGGATCGCCACGGCGTCGGCGGCGTCGGGTCCCAGCTCCTCGACGGCGGCGGTCAGGGCTTTGGCCTTCGAACTGTTTTCGAAGGCGACCTCGATCACCGTCAGGGGCAGTTTGCGCAGCTCCACGAGCGTCGCGGGTTGCAGCCGGTCGGCGATCACCGCCACGCGGTGCAGTTCCGGGGGGTACGCCTGTGCCAGCGCCGCCTGCGCCGTACGGACGACGACCGCATCGGCCTTGTAGGCGGGGATCAGCGTCACGAAACGCCGTTGTTTCCGGGCCGGGGGATAGGGTTCCCGCCGTCGCTGCATCGAGAAGGCCGCGAAGACGAAGAGGTAGAGCGTCGGGAGCAGCAGCGCGACGACGAAGATCCAGTCTATGATGTTCACGATCATTCTTTTCCAGTTTTATGTCGCAGAAAGTCCCGCGCGCCGCGCAGGGCGGCCGCGGCCAAATCCCCGCGGCCGTGCCGCAGCGCCGTGAGGACGCTTTTGGGGAGCGCCGCCCCCAACTGGTAGGCGACCGAGAGCATCCGTGCGGCTCCGCGGCGGTTGCGGCGGGCGAACAGCAGGCGGTTGCGCGTGAGGTAATAGCTTCGCAGCGGGCTTTGCCGGCCCGTGGTGACGCTCTCCTTGTGGAAGACCGTGGCCCGCGGGTCGTAGGCGATGCGGTAACCCGCCTCGCGGATGCGCACCGACCAGTCCAGCTCCTCGTAATAGAGGAAATACTCTTCGGGCATCGGACCGGCTTTCTCCACGGCATCGCGCCGCACCATCATCGCCGCGCCGTGGGCGTAGGGCGTGTCGTGCGGGGTGTCGAAGCGTCCGTCGTCGGGTTGTCCGAATCCGATGAGGGCGTTGCGCAGGGTGATGCGCGTCAGGGGCGTGTAGCCCGCGAACTGGATCGCCTGCGGAGGCTCATGGAAGCGGATTTTGGGGCAGACGGCCCCGATCGCGGGATCGGCGTCGAGCGTGTCGCAGAGGTAATGCAGCGTGTCGTCCGCGACCTCCGTGTCGTTGTTGAGCAGCAGCAGGCAGTCGCCCGTCGCGGCCCGGATGCCGAGGTTGTTGCCCCCGGCGAAGCCGAGGTTTTCAGCGCTGCGCAGGACCGTGATGTCGGGGTAGCGTTCCCGCAGCATCGCCGCCTCGTCCCGTTTCGAGCCGTTGTCCACGACGATGATCTCCGTCGGCGTCGTGACGTGGCGCCGCAGCGAGCCGATCATCGCCGAGGTGACCGCGAAGCCGTTGTAATTGACCGATATGACCGAGATGCGCGGTTTCATGGCGTTGTCGTTTTGCCGGTGAGCAGGTTTTTGGCCGGGATCGTGTGTTTCGCCGCCTCGGCCAGCTCCCTGTCGAAATGCGGCGAGAGGAAGAGGAAGGCCATGCACATATAGATGATGGCGCCCGTGGGGATCTGACCGAACACTTCGTTGGCGTAGGACATCACCGCGACGCCTGCGATGCCGGACGTCAATGCCGCGACGAATCCTTTGAGCTGTGCGTTCCGGAGTTTGAACAAAACCAGCCACGCGCCCCTTCCGAGCACGTAAAGCAGGATGCCGACGTGCAGCAGCAGTCCCACGATGCCCGTCTCGACCCAGATCATCACGAACCACGAGTCGGTCGGGACCTGCGACAGCGGTGCATCGGGGGCGAAGACCTTCGCCTTGCCGCCGCCGTGACCCAGTCCCGCGCCGAAGGGCTTGCCGCGCATCAGTTCGCGCAGCCGGGCCTGGTTGTCCAGCCGCACCCGGAACGAGGCGTCCTCGGTGTTGAAGGCGCTCCGGGCGCGCCGGATGATGGGGTTGCCCTGGCCGATGGTCGTGAATTTCAGAAAACAGAAGGCCATGATAATCAGCAATACGCCAGCCACGACCATCCGGACGTTGCGTGACAGCATCACGAAGACGGCGTATCCGGCGAACGGTACGGCCAGCGCGCTGCGCGTGCCGGAGATCAGCATGCCGTAGCAGGCCGCCGCGGCCACCGCCAGCATATAGACCTTCATCCACGGATTGCGGTAGTAGAGCGCCGCGATCGAGAAGACGACCATCGCCAGCCCCATGCCGGCGCCGAAGTTCGCGGCGTCGCTGTAGAGCGAGAAGTAGCGGACTCCGGTGTAGATGATATGGGTCGTGGCGCCTCCCTCGACGAAGAGCCAGTAGTTCTCGGCGGCGTTGAACCCGAGGTATTTTTGCACGAGGGCTTTCCCGACGGCGATCAGCGTCAGCACCGACCACACGGCCAGCATCTGCTTCAGGTACTTGTAGCGGGCCATCGTGAGCTGCGTGAGCACCACGATCAGGAAGAAATAGAACGCCAGCGAACGGATGGTCATGGTCCACCCCTTGGGCGAGACGCTCTCGGGGTTGAAGAGCTCCAGCACGCAGTAGACCATCCAGATCGCCGCGGCGAGGGTCAGCCCCGTTCCGGCGCGCCGCCACTCGATCCGGTGCACGAGGGCCTGCAGGACGAGCATCGCCAGGTTGAAGAACAGCGCGGCGTCGAGGATCACGCCGACCGGCGCCCCGTGGAGGAACTCACGGCCGAGATACATGATGAAGTAGTTGAGGACCAGCATTCCGAGCATCGAGAACGCCGGATTGCGCATCGACAGCCACAGGATGCAGAGCCCCGCGGGCAGCAGGGCGACGGCGGCTCCGGCCGGCAGTCCGAAGCGGATGAAGGCGTAGGCGATGGCCGCCGCGCCTCCGGCGAGCACCAGTCCCACGAGTGTGCGCGAAATGCTCAGCGGAGCCGTTATGTTGCCGGTAAGCTGCATCGGGATACGGATTTCGGGGCGGATTATTTGACCGCCGTAAAACCGAACTGACTGATCTGGTAACCCAGCTTGCGCAGCCGCGTGTAGGGCGGAAGCAGGCCTGTGAAGGTCTGCACCACGTCGCGGCCGGCGCAGTTGAGCAGCAGCGTCGTGGGGGTTTCGCCGGCCATTTCGACGCTCTTTTCATAGAGCAGCTGGTCGGTTTCCTTCCAGGTGCGGTTTGCCGGGGCCACCATGACGTTGAGCCCGGCGTTCTGCAGCAGCTCCTTCGGGATGGCGCTGTCGTCCAGAGGCGGGTACTCCGCGATCACCACGTCGGCTTCGGACAGCGGGGTTTCCCCTTCGGCGTCGTGCACGAAGTCCTCCAGCCGCGAGGCGAGCAGGAACTCTTTCTGGTGCGGGTCGAAATCCTCGTTCCACGACACGATGCGGACCTTCATGCCCGTTTCGCGCAGGTAGGCCGCCAGGTGTCCGGCGATCGTCGACTTGCCGTCGCCCCGCTCCGTGGAGAGGATGTTCAGCACGTTGGGACGCTGCCGGGGATCGAAATAGTTGAGCACGGCATTGCCCGTGAACCGCGAGGCGATCTCGCGGTACTGGCGGGCGAAGCGCCGTTCGCCGAAGCGTCCCGGACCCGGGAAAGCCCCGATGACCTTGCCGCCGGTGATGCGCTCCGCGCGGATCTTGTCGCGCAGCGTGCGGTCGAGCAGTTCGAGCAGGATGAAGACGCCGAGGATGAAGACGGCCGTGGCGAAGAACGACGCGGCGACCATCATCTTGCGCTTGGTCGGTTCGGCCGAGATGGGCAGCACGGGCGGGTTGATGATCTTGAGCGTCGCCGAGGTCATCTGCAGGTTCTTCTGCCTCAGACGCGCCGTGTTGAGGGCCTGCAGCATGGCGAGGTACGACTGTTCGGTGAAGCTGATCAGGCGGTTCTTGCGTTTGAGCGTCGAGCCGACCGGGGCGTACTGCACGTAGCGGTCGTCGAGCGACTGCTTCCACTCGTTCACCACCTCCATTTCGGCCTGCGACTTGGTCGACAGCAGCACGGCGTCGAGCCACTGCTGGATGAGCGCCCCCGTGGCGATGCCCTCCTTGGTGTACTGCTGGCTGGCGATGGCCGAGGTGAGGCTGCGCAGGCTGTCGGTCTCGCGGTCCATCTGCACCTGCAGCCGGCTCACGTCGACGGGCTGCCGGACGGGCTGGCGTCCCGATGCGGGGTCGGGGATGAACGCTTCGGCGGCCGTGATCTGGGCCTGCAGGTCGCCGATCCGGTGCAGCTGCTCGACGAACGCGGCGTTGTTGCGGAAGATCTGCAGCTCCTCGAGCTGGGCCTCAATCTTCCGGCGCAGGGACTCCGAACTGTTGAGGTTCAGGCGCGTCTCCTCGAAGCGCAGCTCGAAGTCGCGCGAGAGGATGGCGATGTGCTTGGTCTGTTCGTCGTAGTTGATGATGAGGTTCTCGACGCTGTAATCGCGCAGCGAATCCTCCTGCTCGCGCAGTTCGCGGCCCACGCGGGCCAGCTCCTGTTCGAAGAAGCGGATGACATCGTTGGTCTCGCCGAAACGCAGCTCCTTGTACTGTTCGACGAACTCGTCGTTGAGCAGCTCCAGCGTGTTGTAGACCACCCCGGGGTCGTCGTTCTCGTAGCTTATCTCGAGCATGTCGCTATTGGCGATGCGCCGGACCTCGATGCGGCTCAGCGCCTGGTAGCTGTAATAGCGGTGGGTCCAGTGGAACAGTCCGTAGACGTGGTTGCCGTGTTCGGCGACCTCGTAGTCGAGGAGTTTGCGGAAGGTCTTGTCCTCGCTCGTGCGGTCGATCAGGTCGAGCACCTCCTGGGGCGTGTGGGCCACTTCGCTGCGGTAGTTGCGGGCGTAGATGTAGTTGTTGTCCTCGTCGGGACTGCCGTGCACCATGTTCCGCGCGTAGAGGCGCAGCGAAACGTTGTGCAGCGTCGACTGCGACTTGATGATGTTGATCAGGTTGTCCATCGCGTTGTTGATGATGTTCCAGTCCTGACGCGATCCCTCGCCGTTCTCGAGGTCGTAGCCCGACACGATGCCCGTATAGATGGTCGTGGTCGAACGGTAGTAGCGGGCCTGGCGGCCCATGTAGAAATAGACCAGCAGCGCGACCAGCACCGGACAGACGAGCAGCCACCACTTGATGCGGAAGAGGAATTTCAGAATATAGGCGATGTAGGTTGTCATGAGCGCGGCGGTTTAACGGTTGTAGTCGGTCGGCTGGCTGATGATCGGGGTTTTCGAGAGCACCTCGAGTTGCAGCAGGGCCTTGTTGAGCAGCGAACGGGTCTGTTCGTACTCCCTGACGGCCGAACTCTCGATGCTCTTCTGGCGGCTGAGCGTCTGGGCGTCGATCTTGCCGTTCACGAAGTCCGATTCGGCGGCGGTGTACTGGGCCTTGGCGGCGACCATCGACCGGGCCGAGGACTCCAGCAGCGAGAGGTTCTCGACGGCCGAGGTGTAGGCTTCGATGATCTTCAGACAGATTTCGTCGTACCAGCTGTTCATCTCGTACTCGATGCTTTCGAGGCGTTTGCGCTGCTGCTTGATGCGGTTGCGGCGGTTGAAGATCTCGTCGAGTGGCAGCGAGATGCCCGCCCCGACGGTCCACCACGCCTGGGTCGTTCCCGTGACGTTCTGGATGATCGGCATGTTTATGTTCTCGAATACCTGGCTGCTGACGTCCGTCGAGCCGTAGCTGTACTGGGCGTTGAGCTTGATGTTCTTGAGCCACGAACGGCGCAGGGTCTTGATCTCGCGCTCCTCCTGTTCCTTGGTCGAGGCGAACTGGTTGACCTGCGGCGACCGCTCGCGGGCGTTTTCCAGCAGGACGTACAGCGGCGGCAGATGGAGGTTGATATAGGTCTCGGCCGACGTGCGCGCCAGGTCGGTATAGTTGCGGGGCGCTGCGGCCGGGAGGCTGTCGGCCTGCGAAGCCGGAGCCTGGGCCCGGAGCAGGACCGGGAGCGTCAGCAGGACGGGTAGGAGCAGGGTCTTTCTCATGGTCTAAACGTTTTCTTTCTGGATGAACGCCGTGAACGTCCGTAAAATGATCTTCAGGTCGAGCCACGGCGACATCTCCCGGGCATAGCGGATGTCGAGCCGTTTGCGCTGCTCGGGCGAGAGCTTGCCGGCGTGTCCGCGTTTCTCGACCTGCCACAGCCCCGTGAGGCCCGAGGGGCACATGAAGCGTTCGATATACTCGTCGCTGGTCAGGCGTTCGGCCTCGTAGAGGGGCAGCGGGCGGTTGCCTACCACCGACATGTCGCCACGCAGGATGTTGAACAGCTGAGGCAGTTCGTCGATGCTGTACTTGCGCAGGAAGCGCCCCAGCCGTGTGATGCGCGGGTCGTTCTCGATCTTCACGAAGGCGTTCTCCTGCTCGGTCTCCACGAGCTGGTGGTGTTCCTCCTCGGGGATGGCGAAGTCGTCGGCGAACAGCATGCCGTTCTCCATGTCGGCGAGCAGTTTCTGCATCTCGTCCTCGCCGAGCGCTATTTTCGCGGCGTCGGCGTCGGGCTCCTCCTCTGCGGCGTACTGGTTCAGGTCGCTCAGCTCCTTGAGCCTGCTGTCGGCGTCGTTGCGCATCGAGCGGAATTTCAGGAAGTCGAAGATCCGGTAGTTGCTTCCCACGCGCTTCGACCGGTAGATGACCGGCCCGGGGCTGTCGAGCCTGACGGCGACGGCCACGGCGAGCAGCAGCGGCGAAAGCACGACGATCGCCCCGAGCGACGCCGCGATGTCGAACACGCGCTTCCAGACCGGCATGCGGAATAGCGTCACTTCGTCGTCATTCTTTCGGCCCGACGGCTGGTACGTGAAGGCGTAGTCGGTGATGAACTGCACCGTGCGGAGGTAATCCTCCGCGCCGATGTCGCCCGTCACGGCGCTGTTGACTCCGGCGCGCAGGTAACTGCGCCGCTGTGCGTCCTCGAGCCGAGCCGAGGCGATCAGGATGATTCCCGTTCCGGGGAACCGCGACCGCAGGAAGCGGATGTTGCCGCTGTCGGTCTCGGTGTCGCGCTGTTCGTAGAGGACGATGGCGTGGTCGGCACGCAGGGCCGTCAGGGTCTGCACCGCCGACCTGATGTCGGCGACGATGCGCATTTGTCCGCCGTTGAGTTCGGCGAAACGAGCCGCATGGCCGCCTCTGCCTTTGATATAGATGACCGGGTATTTCAATCCAGAATCTTTTTGATGCGTATTTTGAGTTCCATCGGGTTGAATGGCTTGACGATATAGTCTTCGGCGCCCTCCTCCAGCAGGCGGATGCGCTCCGTGGTGCTGTCCTCGCTCGAGAGCATCACGACAGGGATTTCGCGGAAGAGCTCGTTGTGTTTGAGATGGCGGAGAAATTCGTCGCCGCGCATTTCGGGCATGCGTATGTCCGAGATGATCAGGTCGGGGAAATTCCCCTGCTGCATCCAGGCGAGGGCTTCGACGGGGTTTTGTCTGTACATGCAGACGTACTCCCCGTGCAGGTATGCGTACAGTATTTTGGCGATCTGTTCTTTGTCGTCGACGATCAGTATGGATTTTTTGCTCATCGTATGTATAAAATATTGCGTTCCGCACGCGGTTCCAACCGTCGTGTCTTACTATTTTGCAAATATCGGTAAAAAAAATGGATATTTAACAATTTCGAGTGGATTGTCGTACAAAAACGGTCTGTTTCGGTAGATTTTTGTGACCGGGCGGGTTATTTCCGAAATTTTTGGTATTTTTGTACCAATCTCCCCGCTGCGAGTGGATGATAAAGGCCGGATACGACAGTACCGGGGCTCCTTTCGGGCGGATAATCCTGACGGAGCATCTCCGCCTGCGAGGTAAAAACGAATTTATGAACCGAATCATCGTGATTATACCGGGCCGGGCGCTGTTGTGCTTCTGCATGCTGTTGGCGCCTTTGTTCGTTCGTTCGCAGGAGACTCCGGGGCGCGAAAGCATCCTGATCATCTCGTCGTACAATCCCGATACGCGCCGCATGGCGAGTTTCATCACCGAATTCGAACAGCAGATTCTGGCGTCGGGCGTACCGTGCGACATCTATATCGAGACGCTCGAAAGCACGGGAATCGCCGATGCCGCGCTGTGGATGTCGCTGATCGACAACATGATCACCCGTTACGAAACCCGTTCGCTGCGGGCCATCGTGCTGCTGGGGCAGGAGGCGTGGGCCTCGTTCGTGTCGCTGGGGCGCATTCCCGAGGGGGTCATGTGTTTCAGCGGTTTCGTCAGTTCGAACGGCGTGATGCTTCCGCCGCCGCCCGATTCGCTGCAGACGTGGATGCCGCGTTCGGTCGGGTACCAGGGCATGACCGACAGCCTGAAAACGGTGGGCGGCATGCTCAACCGGTACAACGTCCGCCGCAACGTCGAGCTGATCCGCTCGCTGTATCCCCAGGTGGAGAACATCGCCCTCATCACGGACAACACCTACGGCGGCATTTCGCTGCAGGCCCTCGTGCGCGAGGAGTGGAAGAACTATCCCGACCTGAACCTGGTTCTCGTGGACAGCCGCGACGGCGAAGAGGAGGTGCACGAAACGTACGCGTCGCTGCCGCCCCGTTCGGCCGTGATGCTCGGCACGTGGCGCGTGGGCAGCGACGGGGAGTATTTCATGCAGCGTTCGCTGAACGACCTGATTCAGACCAACCCCCGCATCCCGGTCTTTTCGATCACCCGCACGAGCATCGGCGACGTGGCCATCGGCGGTTACGTTCCCGAGTATGAGAACGGCGCTCCGCTGATCGCCGCCCAGATCAAGAAATACTACGATACGGGCCGGATCGACGACGTGCATTTCCATACCAGCAAAAGTATCTACCTCTTCGATTCGCGCAAGCTCAAGGAGTGGAAAATCGCCGAATACGCCCTTCCGAAAGGCAGTGTTGTGGAGGATGCGATGGCCACCAAGCTCTCGAAATACTCCCATTACATCGAACTGCTCGTGCTGGGCATCCTGTCGCTGGTCCTGCTGCTGCTGTTCGTGACGTGGCTGCTGCTGCGCGTGCAGCGACTCAAGCGCACGCTGGAGGAGCGTGAGGAGCAGCTGGTCGTGGCCCGCGAGCGGGCCGAGGAGTCGGATATGCTCAAGTCGGCGTTCCTGGCCAACATGAGCCACGAGATCCGCACGCCGCTCAACGCCATCGTGGGCTTTTCGTCGCTCATGCAGAGCGAGGAGCTGTCGCAGGAGGAGCGCGCCGAGTACTGCGCCATCGTGGTGAACAACTCCGAGATGCTGCTCACGCTGCTGAACGACATCCTCGACATTTCGTCGCTCGAATGCGGCAAAATCCGGTTCAACTATGCGTCGGAGGAGATCGTGCAACTCTGCCAGCACGTGCTGATGACCACGGCCCATACGCGTCATGAAGGCGTCGAGGCGCGTCTCGAATGCGCCGTCGATTCGTTTATGCTGACCACCGACGCCCACCGGCTGTCGCAGATACTGATCAACCTGCTGACCAATGCCGGCAAATTCACCTCCCGGGGCAGCATCACGCTTGGGGTGGCGATCGACGAGGAGCATAACGAGGTGCTTTTTTCGGTGACGGATACCGGTCCGGGCATTCCGCTCGACAAACAGGAGATGGTCTTCAATCGTTTCGAGAAACTCGACGGCAACAAGAAGAAGGGCACGGGGCTCGGTCTGGCCATCTGTCGTCAGATCGCCGTGATCGTCGGGGGCCGCATCTGGGTCGACCCGGCCTATACGGGCGGTGCGCGTTTCATCTTCGCCCATCCCATCGGCATCGACCCCGGTCGGGAAAACCGCGAGGGGGGGGGGATTTCGACTATTTGAATAACGCCAGCCCCTCTTTTTAGTCCGATGCGGGTTGATCCGGGAGAGTCAAAAATACGAAACGAAAAGGGTCCTTGTGAAGGCCCTTTTTTGTTGGCGTTCCTTTTGCGCATGGCGGGATTACGCCTTGCTCCAGGAATATGTGAGAACTTGCAGCCGAAGCTTAATGGAGAGTCGGTTTCGTAAAAAAAGTGTTTCAACCTTATTTTCCACTGTGCAGAAACAAAAAGCCAGCGGTAGCAATTTCGAGGTCGATTAACCGCTGGATGTCGTCCTTGTCGATTGCTTCCAATGCCATAGTGGTTGGTTTGTAGTCATCCAATACTTGCAGGGCGTATTTGTGCTTGGTGGCCGAGTTGATTTTGCCGAGCGATTCCAGCCGTTCGATTTCAGCGTTGAAACCGTCTTCTATGGTAATTCCTGCGTGGCGGCCCTTGTCGGTCTCGAAAAGCGTGTCGAATGTTTCAGGAATATCCAACGCTTCCAGGCTTTGAATCCGTTTTCGATAACCTGCCAATGTATTGTCTATCTGACTTTGCAGGGCAGCGCGTTCGGGGCAGATTGCCGTTATCATTTCGGCGTTTTTGTCCCAATAATGCGGTTCTAACGAAATGCCGAGTGAAACGGTATTGTGAGTGCGTTGGTGTGTAAAGGTAAAGCGGATTGCCAACGGGGATTTGCCGTTTTTGTAAACGATTTCATAGCGGCAGATTGTTTTGATTTTCATCTGTTTGCGTATTAAGCAAACAATGCGGGGCGTCTAAATTTTATGTGCAACATTATGTGTAACATTGCCTGTCCGAATCGCCGTTTCAGCCCTCTTTTCCATCGTACAGAAATAAAAAAGCCAGCAATCACATTTCTGTAAGTTGCTGACTTTCAGAGCCGAAACCGAGATTTGAACTCGGGACCCCTTCATTACGAGTGAAGTGCTCTACCGCTGAGCTATTTCGGCCTTGCGGGAACCCGAAGGTTCTCTTTGGGACTGCAAATATCTGAAAAAAATATTTTTCTCGCAACAATTTTACGAAATTTCTCGCATTTCTTGCTATATTCGCGTCAAAACTGACCCGAACCTGTGTTATGACTACTTTTCTGGTGTGCCTTGCGCTGTTGGTTATCGCTTATTTTACCTACGGACGCTATCTGGAACGGCTCGTCGATATTGATCCCGCGGCCGAAACTCCCTGTAAACGGCTTTACGACGGTGTGGACTACGTGCCCCTGCCTCGTTGGCGCATTTTTCTGATCCAGCTGCTGAACATCGCGGGCCTCGGCCCGATCTTCGGTGCGGTGCTCGGGGCCGCCTACGGTCCCGTGGCGTTTCTGTGGATTACTTTCGGAGGCATCTTCATGGGCGCGGCGCACGATTTCATCGCCGGGGTCATTTCGCTCCGCCACGACGGCGCGAGCCTTCCCGAGACCGCCGGCAGGTATCTCGGCAACGGGATGAAAGTCGTCATGCGCCTCTTCTCCGCGGGGCTGATGATCCTCGTAGGGGCCGTCTTCCTCTCGCAGCCCGCATCGCTTATCGCCAATCGGCTCGACGTCCCGGCGCTCGAAGGCGTTGCGTTCGGGAATTTCTCGTGGCTGCTGCTCCTCATCCTGGGCGTTATCCTGATCTACTACATTGCCGCCACGCTGCTGCCCGTGGACAAGATCATCGGCCGCATCTATCCCGTTTTCGGATTCGCACTGCTGTTCATGGCAGTCGGTATCCTCGCGGTACTGCTTTTCGGCGGTGAATATACCATCCCGGAATTCACCTCTTTCGAGAACTGCATAGCCGATGCGAAGAATTTCCCGATCGTCCCGATGCTCTTCACGACCATCGCCTGCGGAGCCATTTCGGGCTTTCACGCCACGCAGTCGCCGCTGATGGCCCGCTGCATGCGCAGCGAAGGCGAGAGCCGTTCGGTCTTTTACGGCGCGATGATCTCCGAGTCGATCATCGCCCTTGTCTGGGCCGCCATCGCCATGGCTTTCTGGGGCAATGTCGAGGGACTGAACAACGCCATTGCCGAGTACGGCGGGCAGGCCGCCGTGCTGGTCGACGTGATCGCCAACAAGACGCTGGGTCCGGTGCTCGCGGCTTTCGTCATCTTCGGTGTCGTGGCCTGCGCCATCACCTCGGGCGATACGGCTTTCCGCTCGGCGCGGCTGATCGTCGCCGACTTCATGGGCGTCGAACAGCGTTCGCTGCGCAAGCGTATCTACATCTCCGTCCCGCTGTTCGCGCTGGGATTGCTCATTATCTTCGGACTGCCGTTCCAGACCATGTGGAGCTATTTCGCATGGATGAATCAGACCCTTGCGGCCGTTACGCTCTGGATGATCGTCGTCTACCTGCGCCGTCGCGGACGCACGGTCTGGCCGGGGCTGCTTCCCGCGCTCGTCATGACCTATGTCTGCGCCAGCTATATTTTCGTTTCGCCGCTGATGTTCGGCATGCAGAACCGCATGGCGGCCTATCTGCTGGGCGGTGCGGTGACGCTGGCGGTCCTTGTCGCAATGATCTTCAAACTCCGTAACAACGATGCAGAAAGCCTGTCTTAACCCTACGCCCGACCAGACCTTCGAGGTGGTGGGCGAAGGACCCTATAATTTTGTCAAAATCCTCTCCCGGAGCCGTGAAATGCAGGCCGCCGGCGATGTCGAGGGAGCCTGTAACGAGCGTTTTCAGGCTTTTCAGCGCCTCGCGGAGCTGATTCCCGAGGACGAGGAGATCAACCTCGAATGGAACCACCGCAATTCGCGCGCGGCGTTGGAGCTGATCCACGCCTCGGCCATCGACCACTTCCTGATCAACGATTTCGAACTGTCGGCGGCGCTGCTGGAGCAGTTGCTGGAGCTCGATCCCGAGGACCATTTGGAAGGGAGCGAACTGCTGGCTTTCGATTACCAGGCTCTGGACGAGCAGGAGTTGTTCGACGAGGTAATAAACGATATTTCGGACAAGTATCCGGGGCGCGGCATTCTGCTGCTGTGGTCAGCCTACCGCCGTGACGGCCGGCTGCCCGAGGGGGAGCTGCAGCACTTCCGCACGCGCTTCGCGCCTTGGTTCGCCGAGTTCACGGCCTGCGAACACCCTGCGGACGACGCCTACCTGCGCGACATCGAGGGCGAGCATCCTTCTCCTGCGGCTCAGGCCCGCGAACTGTGGCTCCAGACCGAGAATCTCTGGGTTCTCTGGCCGGGATTCATCGACGCCCTGCGGGCTGCAAAATAGCGAAGTTTCCCGGTTAAGAGCCTGGTCTTTAGCGCGACGTAAGATTCGGAACGCTTAGACCCGGTTTTGCGCTACCTCACTTTTAAGGGCCGTTTTTTGTTTATACCGCGGGACCGGAACCTATGATTTCCCGCCGTTCGCCAGTTTGTTGAAGCAGTGGCGGCAGATCGCTTCGTAGGAGTCCTGCGCGCCCAGCATCACCTGTTTCTCGTCGCTGGTGAGGCGGTGCGAATGGTGGGCCAGGTTGCCGCAGCGCACGCAGATGGCGTGCACCTTGGTGACGTACTCCGCCGTGGCCATCAGCGCCGGCATCGGGCCGAAGGGTTTTCCGGTGTAGTCCATGTCCAGCCCGGCGACGATTACCCGCACGCCGTTGTTCGCCAGCTGACGGCACACCTCCACGATGCTGTCATCGAAGAACTGCGCTTCGTCGATCCCCACCACGTCGACGTCGGAGGTCATCAGCAGGATGTTCTGCGGCGATTCGACCGGCGTGGAGCGGATGGCGTTGGCGTCGTGCGACACAACCTCCTCCTCGGAATAGCGCACGTCGATGCGGGGTTTGAAGATCTCGACCCGCTGGTGGGCGAATTTGGCCCGTTTGAGGCGGCGGATCAACTCCTCGGTCTTTCCCGAGAACATCGAGCCGCAAATAACTTCGATCCAGCCCTTGCGGCTGGCATTTTCCAAAAACATAAAACGATATGTGGTTTAATTCTTCGTATTGGTGTGACTTTTTCAATCGGTATTCCATTGAGGACTGTCCAGTACTTCGTTTTATGTTTCAGTACAGACAATCCCCCTCCCCCCCCCTGAAAAGGGGGACTTTATGGGATCGGGGTTACTATTTTCCGACCGCGCATTCGTCGACACGGGTGATCCGGGCGCCGAGGGCGTTCAGGCGTCCGTCGATGTCCTTGTATCCGCGATCGATCTGGTCGATGTTCTGGATCGTCGAGACCCCTTCGGCCGACATGGCGGCGATCAGCAGCGCCACGCCCGCACGGATGTCCGGCGAGGTCATGCGCGTGGCCCGGAGACACATCCGATGGTCGTGTCCGATGACCGTGGCGCGGTGGGGATCGCACAGAATGATCTGCGCCCCCATGTCGATCAGCTTGTCGACGAAGAACAGGCGGCTTTCGAACATCTTCTGGTGGATCAGCACGGCGCCCTTGGCCTGCGTGGCCACCACCAGGAAGATCGACAGCAGGTCGGGGGTCAGTCCCGGCCACGGGGCGTCGGCGATGGTCATGATCGACCCGTCGAGGAACGTCTCGATGCTGTAATGGTCCTGCTGGGGGATGTAGATGTCGTCGCCCCGCTGCTCGAACCGGATGCCCATGCGGGCGAACTGCGCGGGGATGATGCCGAGGTTTTCGAACGACACGTTGCGGATCGTGAGTTCCGAGCGGTTCATCGCAGCCATGCCGATGAAGCTGCCCACCTCGATCATGTCGGGCAGCAGCGTATGTTCCGTGCCGCCGAGCTCCCCGACGCCCTCGATCGTGAGGAGGTTCGAGGCGATGCCCGAGATGCGGGCGCCCATGCGGTTGAGCATCTTGCACAACTGCTGTACGTAGGGTTCGCACGCGGCGTTGTAGATCGTCGTGACACCCCGGGCCATCACGGCGGCCATGATGATGTTGGCCGTACCCGTCACCGAGGCTTCGTCCAGCAGCATGTAGGTTCCCCGAAGCTCCCGGCCCTCGACCATGAAGAATTCGTCGGCGATGTCGAAATTGAATTTCGCACCGAGTTTCTGGAATCCGAGGAAGTGGGTGTCGAGCCTGCGGCGGCCGATCTTGTCGCCGCCCGGCTTGGGGATGTATCCCACGCCGAAGCGCGCCAGCATCGGGCCGATCAGCATGACCGAGCCCCGCAGGCGGGTGCAGCGCCGGCGGTAGTCGTCCGACTGGAGGTATTCGAAGTCGATGTCGCGGGCGCAGAAGGCATAGGTGTCGTCGGCGAGCTGTTCGACTACGACGCCCATGCACCGCAGCAGTTCGATGAGCTGCATGACGTCGAGAATCCGGGGAATGTTCCGCACGACGACCCGCTGGGGGGTCAGCAGTGTGGCGCAGAGTATTTGCAGGGCTTCGTTCTTGGCGCCCTGGGGCGTGATCGCCCCGTGGAGACGGTGTCCGCCTTCGACTTTGAATAAGGCCATAGAGAGAATGTGTCGTTACTATACCAAAGGTACAAAAAAGCCGGACATTTGCAAAATGCGATTATGGTCGGTGCGGCAAAACGTCGCGGCTCCGAAAAGGGTCGTTACGACCCCAAAGGTATAAAAAAGCCGGACATTTGCAAAATGCGATTGCGGTCGGTGCGGCAAAACGTCGGCTTTCCGAGAGTGCCGTTACGGCACCGAAGTTCGTGAGATTTCGGACTTTTTGCCCGGCTTTTCGAAATATTTTCGTGAAAAACTTTTGCAGATCACTTTTTTGTTGTACTTTTGCAATCCGTAAAAATGTCTGAAACAATAAAAACTATATAGCTATGGCAATGAAGAGAACTTACCAGCCTTCGCGTCGCAAGCGTATCAACAAGCACGGTTTCCGCGCTCGTATGGCTACGGCTAACGGCCGCAAGGTGCTGGCTGCGCGCCGCGCAAAGGGTCGCAAGAAGCTGACCGTATCGGACGAGTCGACGTTCAAGTACGCTTAAATTTCTTGCAGGAAAGAATTAGGGCCGGCTCTCGACAGAGCCGGCCTTCTTTCGTTTTCGACTTTATAGGATGCCTTGCGGCACTTCGCCCGCAGGCCGAGATAGTCAGATACTTTTGTATGCTCCTGCTTCGTTCCGCCTCCCGAAGGGCAAAAATTGTCCCTCTAAAATCAAAAATCAGATTTTGTTCATGCTTACCCTCCGACAAGCTTCCGAAGCGGACTGCCCGCTGATCCGCCGCCTGGCGGAAGAGGTCTTTCCGGCCACCTACCGCGAGATACTGACCCCCGCGCAGCTGGACTATATGATGGAGTGGATGTACTCCGATGCGAGCCTGCGGGAGCAGTTCCGCGCGGGGCATGCCTGGTTCATCGCCTCGTCCGACGGCGAGCCCTGCGGTTACCTTTCGGTCGAACGGCAGGGGGAGGCGCTTTTCCACCTGCAGAAAATCTATGTCCTGCCCCGTTTTCAGGGCATCGGCGCCGGGGCGTTTCTGTTCCGGCATGCTGTGGAGTACATACGGAGCGTGCACTCCGAGCCCTGCCTGATGGAGCTTAACGTCAACCGCCGCAATCCCGCCCTGCGCTTTTACGAGCGTATGGGTATGCGCCGCCTGCGCGAAGGGGATTTCCCCATCGGCGACGGTTACTACATGAACGATTATATCATGGGATTGGAGATACGCTAAAGGGTCGGCTGCAGCCGGCCCTTGTCGTTTTACCGGTCGACAGCGACGGGGAGCGATTATTTTGCCGCGGAGCGGCATCAGGCCTCTGCCTGAGATGGGGCCGAATTGCAAACGACGCCGGAGGCGGCGAACACGGCCTGCCGTTATGAGATCCGGGTGCGGATTTTATTCCTTTCTTTCCTTGAACAGGTCCACCTCGCCCCGTTCGACTTTGCCGTGCATGTCGGCCAGCTCGGCGATCACCGGGGAGATGTATTCGAGCGTGTCCGTGACGGCCTGCTTGCCGCCCTCGCCCTTGATGCGGTAGAGCATTGCCGCGTAGAGGGCCCGGAAACAGAGTTCCGTGTCGCTCATCCCCGGATTCCCCACGACGGCGCGCAGGCGCGGCAGCTCGGGTTCGAGACGGGCGTACGTGGCGCGGTAATGTTCGCCCACGGGGAGTTTCATCAGTTGGAGATGCAGGTCGTGCAGGTCCTGGATCAGGTGCAGCGTGTGTTCCAGATGCCCCTTCTCCTCCTTGCCCTCCTGCCGGAGCAGGTTCGCGAGGTCCATGTACCAGAGCAGGAAGACGTGCTTCTGCTCCTCGCCGATGTCCTTGCGGGGGGCGATAAGGGTCGAAAAGACCGCTTCGGGACTGAACTGCAGCGCCCGGAGCAGGTCCTCCAGCTGCCACAGGTAGAGAATGTATTCGGCGATGTTCTCGCGCCGTTTCGCTTTGGCGATGTCCATACCAAGATTTTTTGAACCTCAAATATAGTCGATTTTTGCGGGATCACAAAATCCTGCAGTCCCGGAGCGCCGGAGAGAGGGGCAGGCACAGCCCCCCCCCTCTCTCTCTATCGGGCTATTAGTCGATCCT
>CATKXN010000003.1 GCA_949840605.1 uncultured Alistipes sp. | reverse complement strand
CGCAACCCAGATGGACATCAAGGTCGACGGACTCTCCTACGAGGTGCTGTCCGCCGCGCTGGAGCAGGCCCGCAAAGGCCGCATGCACATCCTCGGCAAGCTCACCGAGTGCATCGCCGAGCCGCGCGAGGACTACAAGCCCTGCGTACCGCGCATCGTACAGATCACCATCCCGCAGGATATGATCGGTTCGGTGATCGGCCCGGGCGGAAAGGTCATTCAGGACATTCAGAAGACCACCAACACCACCATCACCATCACCGAGAACAACAACCTGGGTTACGTCGACATCTTCGGCGTCGACAAGGAGGCTCTCGACGGCGCTCTGGCCCGTATCAAGGCGATCGTGGCCATTCCCGAGGTGGGCGAGACGTACCACGGCAAGATCCGTTCGATCGTGGCTTTCGGCGCATTCGTCGAGATCATGCCCGGCAAGGACGCCCTGCTCCACATCTCGGAGATCGACTACAAGCGCTTCGAGACCATGGAGGAGACCGGTCTGAAGGAGGGAGACGAGATCGACGTCAAGCTGATCGGCGTCGACCCCAAGACCAACAAACTCAAACTGTCGCGCAAGGCGCTGCTTCCCAAGCCCGAAGGCTATGTGGAGCGGGAACGCCGCCCGCGTCCCGAACGCGGTGAGCGCGGCGAACGCCGCGACCGCGGGGAACGCCGGGAGCGCCACGAACACAAGGAGGAGTAAAACGACTGTCAATGTGCATATTTCGGACGGAAATACACCGTTTTTTCCGTCCGGAATATTGCATAATTAGCGAGAGTTTTTTATATTTGCGCTGTTCCAGCGGCCGAAAAGAATCCGGCTGTTGTCCGGAGACGGGAAGGGAACGAGGCAAAAACGAAGCAAACAATTCAAAATAAACACATTAATTTTACCCTATTATGAAAAACTTAATGAAATTGAGCATGGTGCTCGTAGCTGCCGCACTGGCATTCTCGAGTTGCAATTGCTTCAAGAAGATGGCCAAGAACCGGGACGACATCAAACTGACGGTCACTCCCGAGATTCTGACGCTGAACAACGGCACCGTTGCCGCCGATATCAACGTCACCTTCCCCGTTGAGTACTTCAACAAGAAGGCGATCGTCAAGGTTACCCCCGTCATCGTATTCGAGGGCGGCGAAGTGGCCGGCGCTACCAAATACTATCAGGGTTCGAAAGTCGACGAGAACTACGCTGTCGTAGACAAGATCAACGGCGGCAACTTCACGCAGCACGTGGAGTTCCCCTACGATCCCCGCATGGACCAGTGCGCACTGCAGCTCCGCGCCGAGATCAAATGCCCGAAAGGCAAGGCCAAGGAGTTCGTGCTCGTTAACCTGAACACCGGCGCCATCCCCACCAAGGAGCAGGCTGCCGTGCTGGCCGGCAACAATGCCGCCGCCAAGGCCGCCATCGCCAAGGAATTCGGTCTGACTGTCGCTTACGGTCTGAACACCCTGCAGAAAGACCTCAAGTACGGCGACCTGATGGATCAGATGGCCAACGACTACAAGAAGGTGACCACGGTGGTCGACAAAACCGACCTGCTCTATGCGATCAACTCGTCGGTAGTGACCAAGAAGAACGAGAAGAACGCCGACCTCGGCGCATTCAAGGAGAACGTGGACAAGAACCTCACGAACGACCGTGCCACGCAGAACATCGCCGTCAAGGGCTATGCTTCGCCCGACGGTCCGGTGAAATTCAACGACAAACTCTCGAAGGCCCGCAGCGAGTCGGGTAAGAAGGTCGTCGCCAAACTGCTGAAAGACGCAGGTCTGGATATCGACGCCGCCGCCTACGGCGAGGACTGGGACGGCTTCAAGGAGCTGGTCGAGAAGTCGAACATCAAGGACAAGAACCTCATTCTCCAGGTGCTGAGCCTCTACAACTCGCCCGCAGAGCGTGAGACCGAGATCAAGAACATGTCGACGGTATTCGAGGAGCTGAAGAAAGAGGTGCTTCCCGAGCTGCGCCGCTCGCAGATCGTCAATAGCACTGACCTCCAGGGTCTGACCGACGCCGAAATCATGGCCGCCTACCGCAACAACGGCGAACTGACCGCCGAGCAGTATCTCTATGCCGCCCAGGAGCTGGCCAACGGTGCCGACGAGCAGGTCGCCATCCTGACCGTCGCTTCGAAGAAGTACAACGACGCCCGCGTATGGAACAACCTCGGCGTGGCTCAGACGCAGGCCGGCGACAAGGCCGCTGCCCTGAAGTCGTTCGAGAAGGCCGCCAAGCTGGATTCGTCGAAAGAGCTCAACAAGAACCTGCTGCTGGCTAACCTGGCCAACAACAACACCGCCGAGGCCAAGAAATACGCTGCTTCCGCCGACGCTCAGGCCAAGGCTGCTCTGGCTGCCGCCGAGGGTGACTACAAGGCTGCCGCCAAGGGTCTCAAAGGCTACAACGAGGCTATCGCTCTGGTTCAGTCGAACGACCTGGCCGGTGCCAAGAAAGCTATTGCCAAGGACAACTCGGCCGACGCCGACTACCTGCGCGCCGTGATCGCCACGAAGGAAGGCGACCTCAAGACCGCAGAGGCCCAGCTGAAGAGCGCCGTTTCGAAGAACCCCGCGCTGGCTCAGAAGGCCGCCAAGGACATCAACCTGAAGCCGCTGCAGAAGTAATTTCCGCACGATCCGATAAAAAGAGCCTGGGCCAAAACGGTTCAGGCTCTTTTTTTGCATCTGCACGGAAAGGCCCGGACGACAAATGCCCAAGCGGGCCGTTCGTAAAATAATCGGTCCGGAAGCGATGCGGGATCGAATAATTTTTCTAATTTTGTAAAAAACAAGATCGTATGGAATACGCCAACCGTCTGAATGAATACGCTCCGGCATGGAGCGCCGAACAGGTCGATGCCGAAGTCACCCGCATCGGCGAGATTGCCCGGACGCGCAACCACAACACCGAAGTCTACAAATTTTGCTACTCGGCGATCGACATCACGACGCTGTCGTGCAACGATTCGGTGACCTCCGTGACGGAGTTCGCCCGCAAGACCGTGGAGTTTTACCAGAAATATCCGCATATCCCCAACGTGGCGTCGATCTGCATCTACCCCGCATTCGTGGAGACCGTAGGGCTGGCCGTGGACGGTACGCCGATGAAGATCACGAGTGTCGCAGGCGGATTCCCCGCCGCGCAGACGTTCCTCGAAGTGAAGGCCCTCGAAGTGGCGATGGCCGTGGAAAACGGCGCCGACGAGGTGGATATCGTGCTGAACGTGGGCCGCATGCTCACGGGCGAATACGACGAAGCAGCCAACGAAGTGGAGGTGATCCGCACGGAGATGGACGAGGACGTGGTGCTGAAAGTCATCATCGAGTCAGGTGCGCTGAAAACCCCCGAACTGATCCGCAAGGCTTCGCTGCTGTCGATGCTGGCCGGAGCCGATTTCGTGAAGACCTCGACGGGCAAGATCGACGTGGCAGCAACGCCCGAAGCCGCCGTGGTGATGTGTCAGGCTATCCGGGACTATTACGAAAAGACGGGCCGCAAGGTCGGTTTCAAGGCCGCAGGCGGCGTCCGCACGCCCGAAGACGCCGCGCTCTACTACACCATCGTCGAGGAGATTCTCGGCAGGGAGTGGCTCACGACGGACCTGTTCCGCATCGGCGCCTCCTCGGCCGCCAACAACCTTCTTTCGGCCATCGAAGGCAAGGAGATCAAGTACTATTAGCGGACCGCAACACGATTCAGAACGCTATTCCCCGGCATGTTCCGGGGATTTTTTTTGCCCTGCCTAAAATATTTTCCGTGCCCGGTCGTCTGCACAGATAGAAACCTGTTGAAGATGAAAAACACCGAAATCGTACTCCGAACCTACGACTGCACGGGATGCGGACGCTGTGTCGAAGCATGCCGCCGCGGAGTCCTTCGCCTGGCCGACAACGGACAATGCCGCTTCGTGCAAGTCGCCGAAGCCGCACGCTGCGCGGGATGCCGCGCCTGCGAACGCTCCTGCCACAACAAAGCCATCGTCATCCGCAAGATCGAACCCCGCAAAACCGCCCCGAAACACATTCTGCGAGGGATACTGCCGATCGTTCTTGCCCTGGCGCTCACACTGCCGCGGTCGTCGGACCCCGAAGCCTGGCAGGCGGTCAACTACTGGAAAATATTCGGGCTGCTGGTATTGTTCCACCTGATATGTTGCCATGTACAAATCCCCAAATTTCTGAAGGACAACAATAAACCATGAAACGCAATCTGACATTCGTCCTCCATGCAATCGGAGGAATCGCCCTGCTCGCGGCGGCCGTCGGCGCGGCCATGTGGCTGTGGAACGCCCTGATTCCCGACATATTCGGCTGGAAACCGGTCAGCTACTGGCAAATGTTAGGGCTGCTGGCGCTCGCCCATCTGTTTTTCGGGCACCTGGGACATTCCGGCAGGCATGAACACCGCCGCATCCACCGGGCGATGCACGGCATGTCGCACGAGGAACGCCGCGAATTCATCCGTCAAAGAATCCGTTCGTACCGGAAAGAAAACCGCACGGATGAATGCCCCGAACAATAACCCCGCCGAAATATTCGGGAAATACCGCCGTCAGCTGGGAGCCTTCATCGCCCGGCGCATCCCCTCGCGCGAAGAAGCCGAAGATATTCTGCAGGACGTGTTCATGCGCTTCGTACAGACCGATGCGCTGAATCCGGTGACGCAGGTCGCGGCCTGGCTCTTCCGCACGGCCCGTAACCGCATCATCGACCACAGCCGCAAGCGCCGCGAAGAACGAATGCCGCAGACGCGCGGGCAGGACGACGAAAGCGGATTCGTCAGCGAAATCACGGCCCTGCTGGCCGACGAAGAGAGTTCTCCCGAAATGGAATACCTGCGGGCATTGGTCTGGGAGGAGGTCGAAAAGGCTCTCGGCGAACTGCCTGCCGCCCAACGCGACGTGTTCGAACTGACCGAAATGGAGGGGATCACCTTCCGGGAGCTCGCCGAGGACACCGGAATCCCCGTGGCGACCCTGCTCTCGCGCAAGCATTATGCGGTGAAATACCTCCGAAACCGCCTGGCGGAGATTTACGAAGCTTTCTTCATGGAGTGAACCGCCCCCTGCGTACGAAAACCGGCGGCCCTTTCGCAGGGCCGCCGGTTTCGCATAGGAACAGAGAAATATCAGATCGAATCCGTAACCTCCACGGTCAGCGAATCGACCGGCCCGGCGACCGGAGCTCCTTCGGCCGGAACATCGAGTTCGGCCGGAGAAATCAGGCGGGCAGGCTCTTCCGTCGGCCGGATACCGTCCAACATTTCGTCGCGCAACACCATCGACCGGAAGTTGTTACGCCGGACAGCCGCCACGACGATGATGACGATCACCGCTACGGCTACGATAATACCAATCAGTTTCTTAATCATTTTTATCCTCCTTTAGTATCCCTACGGCACGCACGATCACGTTGTCCACGGGATAGATGTTGGCATAAAACCCGTTGTCCTCCAGCGTCGTGTTGCGGCCGATATAGGCCCGGAGCTGGGCCTCGATCAGCCGGCGCGAGCGGGCGATGTCGCCGTAGCGCGGCGCAACGCCCTTGCGGGCGGCATAGCGGACGAAATCGTCGACAAGGGTTTTGTCACTGTCGAGCAGCGCCTGCAGATCGTCGATGGTCTTCACGGCGTTGAGCGCCTCGCGGTGCCGGTCGGCGTACTCGATCGTGTAGCGGTAGAGGATGTTACGGCCCGACACCTCGATGAAATATTTCGTCACATCGGTCGTATCGGCCGGAATGAAGAGGTCGGGCATGATGCCTCCGCCTCCGTAAACCACCTTTCCGCCCGGCGTCACCCGTTTCAGCGAATCGGCGAAATGGATGCTGTCGGCCGAGAAAAACTCGTTGTTCCGGTACCGGTTCCAGATGTCCTCCTCGTAGCTCTCGTCGTCGCCGATCGTATAAGGCTTCTGGATCGAACGTCCCGTCGGCGTGTAGTAACGCGCCGTGGTCAGCCGCAAGGCGGAACCGTCGCTGTAGGGAACCTGACGCTGCACGAGTCCCTTGCCGAAAGAACGGCGCCCAACAATCGTACCACGGTCGTTGTCCTGCAACGCTCCGGCGAGAATTTCGCTCGACGAAGCGCTCCCCTCGTCGATCAGCACCACGACCTCCATATCCTGCGCCGAACCGTTGCCGTCGGCATATTCCCGGAGCTGTTCGTGGCGGCGGTCTTCGGTGTAGACGATCAGCTGCCCCTTGTGGAGGAACTCGTTGGCCACGGCGATCGCCTGGTCGAGGAATCCGCCCGAATTGCCCCGGAGGTCGAAGATCAGCTTCGTGACCCCTTCGGCGCGCAACGAGGCCAGCGCCTTGCGGAACTCGTCGTAAGTCGTGCGGGCGAACTGCCCCAGTTTGATGTAGCCCACGCCGTCGGCGATGCGGAAGGCCGATTCGATGCTCCTGATCGGGATCACGCCGCGCTCGACGTCGATCGGCACCAGTCCCGTGATTCCCTGCCGTCCGATGCCCAGATGCACCGTCGTGCCGCGCGGTCCGCGCAGCATCTTCACCACGTTGTTCTGAGGGATCTTGCGCCCGGCGACCACCGAGTCGCCGATCTCGATGATCCGGTCGCCGGCCTTGATGCCGGCCTTGTCGCTGGGGCCCTGCGGGATGACGTTCAGCACGATCACCGTATCGGTGGCCATGTTGAAAACCACGCCGATGCCGTCGAACTCCCCTTCGAGGGGTTCGTTCAGCGCCTGCATCTCCGAGGCGGGAATATAAACCGAATGCGGATCGAGTTCCTTGACCAGCAGCGGAATGACATGCTCGGCGAGGGAATCCATCGACACCGAATCGACATACTGGTTCTCGATCAGCGACAGCGTATAGGTCAGTTTGTTCGTGGGCAGCGCCATGCGGCTGAGCATGCCCTTGAGCTGCGAGGTGGTGGAATTGCGTCCCAGATACTGACCCAGCACGAGGCCCAGGACCACGCCCGCCGCCAGCAGCAGCGGGAAAAGGACGGTGTGTTTCGAATTCTTATACATGGTGCGTGAAAATAGCAGCCGTCATCAGGGTTTCGGCTTGTTCTTGAAGGTGTACGAAAGCCCCACGCTGAGCAGCGTCCGGGTCTGCACGTCGACGTTCTGGGAACGGTTGTAATACAACTGGAAACTCAGCGTCGTGGAAAGGTATTTCGTCGCCTTGATGTCGAGGGTGTTTTCCCAGCGCACCGTGGGGTGGATCGCCAGGCGGGGTTTGTCCTTGATATTCTTGTCCCCCGCATTCCATGTCTCGAAGGCCGTCAGATATTTGCCGTAATCGCTGATCTTGTTCTTCTGGCCGATGTCGGTGATCCAGCCGTAGAAAGAGAAAATCGTCGTCCGGTAGCGCAGATAGCCCGTCTTGCCGAAGGTCCGGTCGAAGCCGATCTCGATCGACGAACCGCCCTCGTATTTCGAGGTCTTGTCGGGGTCTTCGATACCGTAAGGATAGGCCGGCTTGATCACAATCTCTTTGCCTTCGCTGTCTTTTTCCACCTGCCGCATGCGAATCCAGTCGCTTTCGGCGAACGTGGCGTTCAGGGCGAGCGGCGAGATGTTGACCGTAATCGGGAACTTGGGTTTGGGGCTCTTATAGGTGATACCGAGCGAAACATCGAGGTAGCCCGGGGTCATGAACTTGCTCTTGAGGTGTTTCTTCTCCTGCTCGGAGCGCGATTTGTAGCCGTTGACGAACTGGCTGCGGAACTGCAGAATCGAACCGTAAGTCCAGTTCTCGGCCATCTGGAAAGCCGGGTTGACCCATATGACCAGTTCGTCCTGATTCTTGAACCATATTCCCTCGCTGTCCATGATCTTGTTCCCGCTCTCGTCGACCATCGGCTTGCCGTCGGGCCCCGTGCGCTGTGTCTCGACCTTCATGCGGTTATAGCCCAGCTTGGCATTGAACTTGGTCTCGATGGAGAACAGGTTCTTCTTGAAGATATGGCGCAGGTTGAAGGTCGCCACCAGCGCGATGGAGTTGTCACCGCCCGAGACCGAGATCCACGGGTCGTTGTAGGAGGTCAGCGAACCCTGCAGGCCGCCGCCGAATTCGAGGTAGTTGCGCTCCTTGCGGATAGCCGCACGCTCGGCCTTGTATCGGGCCAGGCTGAAATAATCGACGTCGACGGGGGTGGACTTCAGCTTATCCTGGAAAGTCACGCTCTGCTGCTCGGCATTGACCTCGTCGATCGAAATCTGGGCCGAAGCCGGAACGGACGCCAGCAGGAAGGCCGCCGAAGAGAGGATCGGAAAAAAATGTTTCATAGCGAAGCGATTCTATTGATTTTCAATGTACAAATTTATGAATTTATTTACAAATTCCTTAACTTTGTCTGAAAGATAAACCGAAAACAACGAATTATGAAATATTTCGGAGCACACGTAAGCGCCGCGGGCGGTGTGGACAACGCCCCCGCCAATGCGCACGCAATAGGGGCCACGGCCTTCGCGCTCTTCACCAAGAACCAGCGCCAGTGGGTGGCCAAGCCCCTCACCGCCGGCGAGATAGACGCATTCCGCAGGGCGTGCGACACGCTGGGCTACCGGCCGGAACAGATCCTGCCCCACGACTCGTACCTCATCAACCTCGGGCATCCCGAGGCGGAGGCGCTGGAGAAATCGCGCGCGGCGTTTCTCGACGAAATGCGTCGCTGCGAACTGCTGGGGCTCGACCGCCTGAACTTCCATCCCGGCAGCCACCTGCAGAAGATCACCGAAGAGGAGAGCCTCGACCGGATCGCCGAATCGATCAACATCGCCCTCGACAAGACCCGCGGCGTGACGGCCGTCATCGAGAACACCGCCGGACAGGGGTCGAACCTCGGCTTCCGTTTCGAACACCTCCGCTACCTGATCGACCGCGTGGAGGACAAGTCGCGAGTAGGCGTCTGCATCGACACCTGCCACGCCTTTGCTGCGGGGTACGACCTGCGGACCGCCGAGGCGTGCGACGCGACGTTCGCCGAACTGGAGCGCGTCGTGGGATTCGGCTACCTGAAAGGGATGCACCTGAACGATGCGATGAAGATACTGGGCAGCCGCGTCGACCGCCACACGCCCCTGGGCGAAGGGATGATCGGCATAGAATGTTTCCGCTACATCGCCCGCGACAGGCGGTTCGACGGCATTCCGCTGATCCTCGAAACCCCGGACGAAGCGCGCTGGGGCGAGGAGATCGCGCAACTGAAGGCGTTCGCAACGGCATAAATCCCGAATCGGGAGCGCAGAACCGGAACGGATACGCTCCGATAACCCATCGCCCCTGAAACGGGTTTCTCAGACCCGATCCAGACAACCGAGGATAATCGCCGCGCTTTCGCGGACCTCTTCGTCGGAGATCGTCAGCGGGGGCGAGATGCGGAACGCCGTGTCGCAGTACAGGAACCAGTCGCTCAGGATGCCCGCCTCCTTGAAAAGTTCCATGATGCGGTAGAGTTTCGCCGGTTCGCCCAGCTCGACGGCCAGCAGCAGTCCCGAGCGCCGGATCTCCCGCACGGCGGGATGGCCGGCGAGCAGCGATTCGTACAACGCGCCCTTCGCCTCGACGGTCCGGACCACCCGGTTGTCCAACAGATAGTTCAGCGCCGCCAGACCGGCCGCGCAGCAGACCGGATGGCCGCCGAAGGTGGTGATATGGCCCAGCACGGGATTCTCCTGCAGGGTATCCATGATTTCACGGCCCGAAACGAAGGCCCCCAAAGGCATGCCGCCGCCGAAGGCCTTGGCCAGACAGACGATGTCGGGTGTGACGCCGTATTTGAGCATGGCGAACAGTTCGCCCGTGCGGCCCATGCCGGTCTGTATCTCGTCGAAAACAAGCAGCGCCCCCACCTCGTCGCAACGCCGCCGCAGGGCCTCCAGATACCCCGGCTGCGGCGGCCGGACGCCCGCCTCGCCCTGCACGGGTTCGGCAAGCACGCAGGCCGTGCGGCGCGTGATACGCTTCAGGTCGTCGAAATCGTTGAACGCGATGGCCTGCACGTCGGGCAGCAGGGGCCGGAACGCCCCCTTCCACTCCTCGCCTTCGGGAGCGCCCATCATGCTCATCGCCCCGTGCGTCGAACCGTGATAGGCGCGGCGCATGGAGATCATTTCGGTACGTCCGGTATAACGTTTCGCCAGTTTGAGAGCTCCCTCGACCGCCTCGGCGCCCGAGTTGACGAAATAGACGCTTTCGAGCGGCGCGGGGAGCAGCGACGCGATCTTCGCGGCGTACTCCACCTGCGGGGTTTCGACCAGTTCGCCGTAGACCATCACGTGCATATAGCGCGCGGCCTGCTCCTGCACGGCCCGCACCACGGCGGAATTGGCATGCCCGACGTTGCTCACCGACACGCCCGCCACCAGATCGTAATAGCGTTTCCCCGCGGGAGTATAGAAAAACGAGCCCTCGGCGCGCGCGACCTCCACCAGCATCGGCGACGGGGAGGTCTGGGCCACGTGGGCCAGAAATTGTTTACGTAAAATACGATTCATAATAGTTCGTTCTTCATTTCAACCCAGATTCAAATCCGACAGCCGTTACTCGCAGCCTTATGGCTGCGTTTACAAATCTGACCCACCCCCAAACCCCCGCCTCAGGCAGGGGCTTGTCGCGTCGCGCAACAGACGACAACAAAACCGGATCAGCCGAACGTACGTTGTAAAATCGCCTCGGCGTCCTTCACGCTGGCGCGCATCCAGCCGTCGAGCACTTCGGCCTGCGCGGCGGGCGTCAGCCGCCATCCGCCGACCGAAAGGCGGACACGCTCCGAAAGCATGTAGATCAGAATGGCCGCCGAAGCCGAGACGTTCAGGCTCTCGACCATGCCGCACATCGGGATGCGCAGGAATTCGTCGGCCGAGGCGATCACCTCGTCGGAAATCCCCGCGTGCTCCGTACCGAAAACCAGCGCGAAAGGCCCCCGCGCGACGTCGAAGGTTTCGGGCGTCACATCCTCGCGGTGGGGCGTGGTGGCCACGATGCGGTACCCCGCCCCGCGGAGCGCAGCGATGGCCTCCGCAGTCGAGGGGTGCTGCCGGACGTCGATCCACCGCTCGGCGCCCCGGGCGATGTCGGGGTTCGGCTCGAAGGAACACAGCGTCTCGACGGTGTGCATCTCCTGCACCCCGAACGCCTCGCAGTGGCGGATCAGCGCCGCGGCGTTCTGCCCGTGGTACATGTTCTCGGCCAGGACGGTCATATAGCGGGTCCGCATGCCTACGGTCCTGCGCAGCACCTCGTAGCGTTCGGGCGTCATGAACTCCCGAAGGCAGGCGATACGCTCCCCGCAGGGTCCCGATTCGGGGCCGAACTCCGGCAAGGCGTCATTTGCGGTATTTTTCATCGTCGTCGAGGATTTTCAGGTAGCTTTCGTAACGCGACCACGCGATCTCTCCCGCCCGGACCGCTTCGACCACCGCGCAGCCCGGCTCGTGGGTGTGCGTGCAGTTGTAGAACCGGCAGCCCGGAGCCACGCGCATCATCTCCGGAAAGTAATGTCCGAGTTCGGCATCGTCGATGTCCAGCAGTCCGAACCCCTTGATCCCCGGGGTGTCGATCACCGCCCCGCCTTCGTTCAGGGGGTACATCGTCGAAAAAGTCGTCGTGTGACGGCCCTTGTGGTGGCTGTCGGAGATCTCCCCCGTGCGGATGTCCAGCGAGGGGTCGATGGCCTGGATCAGCGTCGACTTGCCGACGCCCGAATTGCCCGACACGAGCGTCGTGCGCCCCGCCAGCAGCTCCCGGACCTCCTCCACGCCGCGTCCCTCCTTCGCGGAGACCTCCAGCACCCGGTAACCGGCCCCTTCATACACCGCGCGGAACTCCGCGACGGCCTCCGCATCCTGCAAGTCGATCTTCGAAAGCAGGATCACAGCCGGGACCTTGTAGGCCTCGCAGGTCACCAGAAAACGGTCCGCGAACTCCTTGGGCGTCTCGGGCGAACGGAGCGTCACCATCAGCAGCGCCTGGTCGACGTTGGCGGCGATGATGTGCGACTCCTTGGAGAGATTCGATGCCCGGCGGATCACGTAATTGCGGCGCGGCACGATGTCCACGATCACGCAGTCGCCGCCGTCGGTCTCGCACACCACCTCGTCGCCCACGACCACGGGATTGGTCGACCGCACGCCCTTCAGACGCAGTTTGCCCCGGATACGGCAGCGCAGCGTCGCGCCGTCGTGCAGGACGTCGTACCAGCTGCCGGTCGCCCGGACCACGGTGGCCGTAAACCTATTCTCCATCGGCAGGAGTGTTTTCATCCGGCCCCGGCACCTGTTCGCCGACCCACTCCAGGAACGGGAACACGGCCTCCGAAAGGCGCATGACCGGTTTGTAACTCTTCGACTTTTCGATCGTCTCCGGACCGACAAGGGCATAATCGGCATTCAGCGTGTCGAACGCCGAAAAAAGCACGCTCAGCACGAGCAGGTATTTCAGCACCGAGACCGCGATGCCCAGCAGCGTGTCGGCGATGCCGAACCCCGCGAAATGAAACAGTTTGCGCACCAGCCGCCCGGCGATCGCAACGGCGAGAATGACTGCGATAAGCACCGTGACGAACCCGCCCGCGGAAGCGATGTCGGGGTCCAGCCGCAGCCATTCGCCGACCTGCGCGCCGAACCGCGCCGCGAGCCAGATGCCCGCAACGATGCCCGCCAGGGAGCATACCTGCAGAATGAAGCCCTGCCGCCACCCGTTCCAGACGGCCAGCGCCAGCACAAGGCAGACGATCAGATCAACAGCGTTCAAAAACAGCGTTCAGTTTGTGTCCGTAAAGATACACATTTTACCGATACAGCCCAAAAAAAGCACATAAAGGACGTTTTGGAGACAAGTATATATGTATATATAAATATAGGTGTCGATCCTCAGCGTATCACGTCGCGCAGGTTAACATTCAGTGCGTTACAGATGATGCACATGGTTCTTACGGTCAGATTGGTCCGTCCCGCCTCGATACGGCTCAAATTGGATCTTTCCATGTCGCAGCGGTATGCCAACTCCTGTACGGTCAGCATACGTTCCTTCCTCAACTCCTTGATCCTTGTAGAGATATACCGTATCTCCTCCTGATAATCCATTCCCATTTCAAAAATTTGGACAAAAATTTTGCTGTGCAAATTTTTATATATATATTTGCACCATGCGTATCATATATGATACCATAACCAAGCGCCGCAAATGAGTAACAAATTGAAAATTACAAGCAAAACACATCTTCATTTCAATCTTTCGTACTATGAAAAACAACTTGTTCAAAAAATTTTTGGCATTGTTCCTGACCGGAACCATGCTTGGTGCCGTCGGCTGTAAGGACTACGACGACGACATCGACGACCTGAAGAGTCAGATCGACGACTTGAAGGGTAAAATCGAGCTGAAGGCCGACGCTTCCGCCCTCCAGTCAATCACTGACAAACTGAAAAACGTCGACTTCTCGGCATTCGTCACCAACGCTCAGCTGGACACCAAACTGGCCGGCTATGTAGCGAGCAGCAAACTGGCCGAGGAGGTGAAAAAATTCGGTTACAAGACCGAAACAGAGATTCTGGACCTGATCAGTAAGAACACGCTCGATCAGACAGCCATCAACAAACTGATCCAAGCACAGTTCACCCTCGCCAATATCTGGACGAAGGAGGTGCAGGAAAAAGTGCAGAAACTGATCGAAACCGAGATCGGCAAAATCGACACGAGCGTAAGCGACGCCGACATGACCAAGATCAAGAAAGCCGTCCTCGATGCGATCAACAACGACAAAGAGGTCGGAGGCATCCGCGAGGCCATTTCGAACATGGTCGGCTCGGGCTTCTCGGGGTATATGGCGAAGTACATTGAAAACAATGCGGCACTCTGGGCCGGTCAGGTAGGTGCAGCCGCCATCGCTGCCATCGACGCTGAAAACTCCGCTCTGAAAGCCAAGATCATGGGTATGATTCCCGAAGGTCCCGACTACGGTGAGACCGGCAATGCCGCCTACCTGAGCGCCAACGATCTGACGACCGTATTCATCGAGTACGACAGCAAGATCTCGGCCATTTGGAGCGCCCTCGACGATCTCGCCGGCCGTATCCAGTCGATCGTATTCGTTCCCACGAAGGTAAATGCCGAATACGACGTATCGTTCGGCGGTCAGTTCATCGATGCCGACAGCAAGACGGAGCCCAATGAGAAGACGAGCATCATGCTCACTTCCGCCCCCAAGGCAAAAATCACGTTCCGCGTGACTCCCGCCGGTTTGGCCGAGACGCTCGCTAAGCATATCGAGGAAGGGAAGGTAACGGCTTCGTTCATTCCCGAGAAAGTGGAAGTAGAGACCCGTGCCGCCGGGGAGGCCCCCGTCGAGATCGAAGGCGCTCCTATTGCCGAGGACGGCAAGCTGACTTTCACGGCGAAAGCTACGACGTCACTCTACGACAAGCTCGAGGCGAATGAGACCTACGCCATCGCACTCAGCCTCAAACAGGACAAGGAGCCCAACGAAGAAGGCAAGGAAGGTTACAAATCTTTAGGCTTCGAGGTCGTTTCGCCCTATATCTCGACTTCCGGCAAATCGCAGAACGTCAAGAACAACTTCATCCTGGCAAAAGAGGATAAGGACGGCAAACCGGTCGCTTACAAAACCGCAGCCGTTTATCCGCTGGTATGGAACTCGACAGAGGAGAAAGTACTGCTGGCTGACTATAAAATCGCCTATAAGGACGGCGAGAAGATTCTTTGGCTGGATGGCGCCAACGGTGCTGCTGCCACGTACCTCTGGGATGTCAAAGAGCTGAAATATACGTTTGCGCACACCGCGGCGGGAAGTTTCAACGACAACAGCAAAAAAGACCAGTTCTCGATCAATCCGGATCCGGCCAAGCTGACGGACAAAGCCAATGTAAATAAAGCGGTCACCGTCAAGAACAACGCCGCCAAACAGAAAGTCGAGAACGTAGGCGCCCAATTCGAAGTCAAGGACGATCTCACGATTACCGATGGCTCCAAGAAAGTCGCATGGCTCAGCGGTATCACGTCGCAGGTTAAGATCACGGGCGACACGGCTGCCGAACTGACCGAGATCAACGGCACGGTAAACTGGAAATATGCAACTTACGCAGATAACAACACCTATTCGTTCACGGTTACCGTTCCGGCCGACAAGGCAATGGATTGGGAGATGTTCAACGAACTCAAACCGACCGACGCAACGGTAGTGCTTCCCAAGGACAGCAAACTGGTTCCGGCCGCCGGTAAGAAGATTGCCGTAACGATTACTCCGGTCCCGATGCTGAATGCCGAGTCGGCACAGCAGCTCACGGTAACCGTAGAGAACTGGCTGAACGGCGACGGCGAAATCACCTTCTCGGCCGATCCTTCGGTAGGGACAACCGCAACGAAAGTCAATATCTCCGGTAAGGTAACCTTCAACGGACTGCCCGCATTCTCCTACGCGGTGAAGAACGAAGGCGCCAAGGTCGGCGACAACTACGTCATCTCCTACGAGAAGATCAATGAAGCGCTCTACAACAAGTCGTATTTCGCAGACAAGGCCGAAGTAGCTACCTTCCTGAGCGGTCTGACGCTGAACTTCGACGGTGTAAAACAAGCCGGAAGCAAAGCCGACGCAAATCCGATCGTTCTGCCCGTTGCCGTCTCGCTCGAGAACGGCGCAACGCTCAAACTGGCATTCGACGGCACGAACATCATCTGGGAGAAGCAGGCATCGTATACCTACACCGTACCGACCGGAACGGGCAAGGGCAGCATCGTCAGCGACAACAAAGCCTTCGAGATCAAGCTGACCGGCTCCTACACCCTGACCAACAAGACCTTCACGCTCGAAGCGAACAATCTGTACCTCAAAGACGGTAAGTATATCGAGCTGAATGCCGGTGTCAGCGGAAACGCGGTCGTTCTGAACGCCATCGACCTCAAGCGTGCATACGACATGAGCGACGAGGCTCAGAAAGCAGGCGCACACGTCGTCTACACGGTGGTCAAGGATGCCAACGACGATTACAAGACCTATGGAAGCGTCTATGCAAAAGACGACGCAACCAAATGGCCTTCGATCAACGGCAGCAGCATGAGCTGGCAGAACTTCATCCTGCCGTCGTGCACGGTCAAGGCCGAATTGTTAGACAAGAATAACAAACTCTGCGCTACGAAGACCTTCGACGTAACGCTGGTAGCTCCGATCGAGTTTGACTCGTGGAATTTCTTCGAGGGCAGCGTAATCACCCTTCCGGCAGCAGGCCAGGACAATGTCACCTTCAACATCGTGAACAAGGTGCTCGCCATGTCGGCCGAAGGCAAGGAGCCCGGAACGTTCAAAGAAGGCAACAAGACCGTCACGATCGTTCCCGTCGCCAAGGACGTCCTCGGAAACTCGATCTACACGAAGAGCGGTTCGGACTATGCACTGTCTACCCTCTCGACGGCTCTCGACGGCTATGCGTTCGCCACGGTAGAATACGGCGATCTGAAATGGGCATCCTCGCCCATAGTAGGCGTATCGTTCGAGAACGGCGTTATCACGGCTGTGGCCAGCAACGAGTCGGTAGCGGCCACGACTGCTGAGATCGACGTAACCTACAAGTATCGCTTCGCATACGAGGCTGTCAAGGATCCCAAGACCGGCAAGGTAACGGGTTACCAGATGAAACCGTTCACGAAGACGATCAAGATCGGCTTCAAGAAATAAACACCCGGAGTCAGCTTCCCGGGGCCGCCGGTCCCGGGAAGCCCTCTTTCCTACGCAGGGGATGACACCCAAGGAGTTGTTTTTTAGTTAACAAGTTTCACATACATCCTCTGCTTTTTGGCGGACCGAAGAGGCGCGGTCCGCCATTTTTTTGTGCTCAGGCCGCCATGCACGCCGGGCGCGGAATCGGAATACATCCGGCTCCGCGCCCGGCCCGCATTGCCCCGGCGGAACACGATCCCCGACCCATAGACCGCAAACAAGTTTGATTTTGCGCTCAGGTTGTATTATCTTTGCAACGAGTGTGACACTTGTAACCAAAACGGCTTTGCCATGAAACGATACATCGCGATTTTACTGCTGCTCACGGGTCTTGCCGCAACGGCCCGCGCCCGCGAGGTCTTTCCGATCAACGAAGGCTGGCGCTTTTTCTTCAAGTCGGAGAAAACCTCCGACAACGCCCGTCACGTTACCCTGCCCCACAGCTGGAACACCGACCCCCTGGCCCAGGACTTTTGGCTCGAAACCACGGGCAATTACCAGAACGGCATGTACATCCCCGCCGAATGGGCCTCGAAGCGTCTGTTCGTGAAGTTCTACGGCGTGCAGTCGGTGGCCGACCTCTTCGTCAACGGCAACTACGTCGGCACGCACCGCGGCGGCGCTACGGCCTTCACGTTCGAGATCACCGACAAGGTCCGCTTCGGAGCCGACAACGCGCTGCTCGTGGTGGTCAGCAACAGCTACCGCGACGACGTCCTTCCTACGGCCACCGACATCAACCTCTACGGCGGCATCTACCGCGAAGCCGAGCTGATCCTCACCGAACGCACGGCCATATCGCCTCTCTACCTCGGTTCGGACGGCGTTCTCGTGCGGCAGCAGACCGTGACGCCCGAGAAAGTCGAGGGCGAGGTCGAGGTGCACATCACTTCGCAAGGCGACAATTCGTGTATGCTGAACGTAGCCGTCACGGACCCCGACGGCATGCGCGTCTGCACCAAACGCCAGAAAGCGAAACTCGACGGCAAACCCGTCGCCGTGCCGTTCACCATCGAGAATCCCGCGCTCTGGAGCCCCGAGCGGCCGGCGCTCTATACCGTGACGGCCACGCTCGGCGACGAAACGACGACCGACAGCGTCACGGTCCGCACGGGCTTCCGCACGATCGCCGCCAGCACGGCCGACGGGCTGACGATCAACGACGTGCGGGTTCCCGTACACGGGGTGGCGCTCTACCACGACAACGCCCTTTCGGGCGGCACGCTGACTCCGGAGGATTACGACGCCGACCTGCAGCAGATCCGCACGCTCGGAGCCAACGCCCTGCGTTCGGCGGTCATGCCGCATGCGCAGTATCTCTACGACCGCTGCGACGAGCAGGGCATGCTGGTCTGGGTCGACACGCCGCTGCACCGTTCGTCGTTCCTGGGCGACGTGGCCTATTACGCCATGCCGGCCTTCGAGCAGAACGGCATGGAGCAGCTGCAGGAGATCGTCGCCCAGAACATCAACCACCCTTCGGTGGTGATGTGGGGCATCTTCTCGCGGCTCTGGACCCGCGGCGACGACGTGACGCCCTACGTCCGGCGGCTCAACGACGCGGCCCATGCGCTGGACCCGTCGCGTCCGACGGTGGCCTGCAGCGACCAGAACGGAGACATCAACTTCGTCACCGACCTGATCGTCTGGCGGCAGGACGTGGGCTGGCGGCGCGGATCGACCGACGACGTGATCCTGTGGCGCAACCAGCTGCAGAAAAACTGGTCGCACCTGCGCTCGGCGGTAAGTTACGGCGGCAGCGGGTTCATCGGCCACAAGAGCTACACGGCGCAGGCCGAGCCGCGTGCGAACTGGATGCCCGAAGAGAAGCAGACGCGCTTCCACGAGGAATACGCCAGAAACCTGCAGAACGACTCGCTGTTCTGGGGCATCTGGATCGACAACATGTTCGACTACGGCTCGTCGCGGCGTCCCTACGGGATCAACGGCGCGGGGCTGGCGACGCTCGACCGCCGCGAATGCAAGGATGCCTACTATCTTTACAAGGCCATGTGGAACCGCGAGGAGCCGACGCTGCACATCGTCGACAAACGGCGCCGGCTGCGCGACCACGACATGCAGGCTTTCCGCGTCTATTCGTCGGCCGGAACGCCCGTACTGATCGCCGGAAGCGATACGCTGGCCCTGACCGAATACGCCCCGTTCCAGTACCGGACGGATTCGGTGGCCATGCACGGTACGGTCGAGGTCAGAGCCGCGGCGGGAGAGCTGCGCGACAGCGTGACTATTCTTGTCGGCAACGTGCTAAAACCGAAACGGACGCAGGTCCCTCGGCGAACAGCAGGTCCGCAAACGACAAATTAGGACAGAAGGGCATCCGCTCGGAGAATACCTGGAAGTAGGGCTCGGCGACGAACGCCGGGCCCTCTCTGCGTTTGGGCCGCAGGTCGAGATCGCCGGGGGCGGCATCGACATAGCTCTCGGAGATCGCCGGCATCGGGACCTTCGCCAGCGAGCACACCGCGTCGAGAAGCTCCAGGTTGAAGTCGGCCAGGAATTCCCGCTGCCGGCGGTAGAAAGGTTCGAACCGTTCGGCGTAGTAATCGAAATAGGGCGACGATTTGTAGGAGGCCACGAGCGCGCCCCAATGCTGGTGCTGCCAGCGTTTGGAGTAGTCGATGCGCACATCGCGCACAGGCTGGCGGGGACGGTTGGCGCTGCGGACATGGACGGAGAGTTCCATCACCCCGTCGGCGGCCAGAATCCGGGTCCGGTTGCGCTCGGAACGCTTCACGAAATGCTCCCCGAGGTCCACGACGCAGCCGCCGCGCACGAGGTGCGTGAAATACTCCACCGAAGGGAGGTATGCGAGTGGCAGGATGGTCGACACAATTAAAAATTAAGAATTAAAAATTAAAAATGCCCGTAGCGCAGAACCGGGCGGGAAACGGAATGACTTTCCTTCGCCCCTAAAACCCGCCTCTCAGGCGGGCGCAGAACCGGACGGAGAGCGCTTCGGAGCAATCGCCCGCCCCCTAAAACCCGCCTCTCAGGCGGGCGGCTTCTCAGGCGGGCCAGTCGCCGTTTGCCCGAATCAATTCGATCAGGCGGTCGAGGGCCTCCTCCTGCGGGATGTTGCGCTCGACGACCTCGCGCCCCTTGTAGAGGGTGATGCGGCCCGGTCCGGCGCCCACGTAACCGTAGTCGGCGTCGGCCATCTCGCCGGGACCGTTGACAATGCAGCCCATGACGCCGATACGCAGATTTTTCAGATGCGACGTGCGCGCCTTGATGTCGGCGAGGGTCTTTTCAATGTCGTAAAGCGTGCGGCCGCATGAGGGGCAGGCGATGTATTCGGTATGCGAGAAGCGCACGCGCGCGGCCTGGAGGATCATCAGTTCGAGCTCGCGAATCTCCTCTCCGGAAAATCCCGTGGCGTCGATCCAGATGCCGTCGGCCAGCCCGTCCAGCAGCAGGGGCCCCAGATCGGCGGCGGCCTTCACGGCGAGGTTCTCCAACGAGGGCTCTTCATAGCGACGCTTTACGACGACCGGTTCGTCGGGTATTTCGAGGTTCAGGATCGCGGCGCGCAGTTCGGCCGTCGGGTTGCCCGACACGGACTCGATCACGCGGAAGCCGTCCAGCGGCTCGGTGTGGACGACGGGCACCGTCACCCGCGAACGGCGGCGGTATTGGGTCGGCGAATAGCGTTCGGGATGCAGCACCTCGAAGCGTCCCGGACGTTCGGCGAAATGCTCCGCGAGCAGCTGCGCCACGGGAATCTCGTTCTCGGGCGCCTCGGTGAGCGACACGCGGATCGTGTCGCCGATGCCGTCGGCCAGCAACGCCCCGATGCCCACGGCGCTCTTCACGCGCCCTTCGATGCCGTTCCCGGCCTCGGTGACCCCCAGATGAATCGGGTAGTGCATCCCCTCGGCATCCATCGCTTCGACCAGCAGGCGGTACGCGGCGACCATCACGCGGGTGTTCGACGACTTCATCGAGACGACCACCTGGTCGAAATCCCGCTCGCGGCAGACCCGCAAGAACTCCATCGCCGAGACGACCATCCCCTGCGGCGTGTCGCCCCACTCGTCGAAGACGCGCCGGGCCAGCGACCCGTGGTTGACGCCGATGCGCAGGGCGACGCCCCGCTCGCGGCACTGTTCGATCAGCGTCTCGAATTCGCCGTGGTCCGTGCGGTAGTTGCCGGGGTTGATGCGCACCTTGTCGACGTATTTCGCGGCGATGGCCGCGACTTCGGGCACGAAATGGATGTCGGCGACCACGGCCGTCGAAAATCCGTCGGCACGCAGCTGCCGGACGATGTTCGCGAGGTTCTCGCCCTCGCGGCGGCCCTGCGCCGTCAGGCGCACGATATGCCCCCCGGCCCGGTCGATGCGCTCGATCTGCGCCACGCTGGCAGCGGTGTCGTTGGTGTCGGTATTGGTCATCGACTGCACGGCGACGGGGTGTTTCCCGCCGATCGCAACCCCGCCGATACGCACCTCGCACGCCGGGCGGCGTCTGAATTCCGAAAGATTCATCTGTTTTCCGATTTGCATGCAAAGATAGCAAGGATTTGGCGAACCGCGAAAAAAACGCTATATTTCGAGAAATCAAAATGTAGGCGTCATGAAAGAGAAACTGCTGCTGGCAGCCGCATCGCTGCTCGGGTTCGCAACGGCCTGCGAAAACAAGGAAACGCCTGTTATGTACGGCACCCCGTACTTCGACTACAAGGTCAAGGGCAAAGTGACCGACAAGGAGGGCAACCCGGTCAAGGGCATCGAGGTCAGCAGCCAGGACGCCGGCCCCGCGACGTCGGGAAGCGACGGCTCCTACGAGCTTTCGGGCAGGGAGTGGTCCGGCCGGACGACGCTGACGTTCACCGATGTCGACGGACCGGAAAACGGCGGAGAATTTGCCGAAAAGAAAGTGACCGTGGAATTTACCGAAGCCGACCGCACGGAGAAGGGCAAGGATTGGTACGAAGGCACCTTCACCCGCTCGGGCGTCGACGCGACACTCGAAAAGAAGGAATAACCGCCCGCTGCGCCTTCCGGAACAGAAAATACGCCCCGGCCAAATCCGATCGGGTTTGTATTGCGCCCGACTTTTCGTATATTTACAGAATATAGGATGCATCTCGGCAATGCTCAAACAAGTTTGGCATTACACTCGACTTTCACTATATTTGCCCCGGTGGATATACTCGACAACGATATCAAATTCGTAGCGGGCGTCGGCGAGGCCCGGGCCAAGCTCCTCGAACGGGAGCTGAATATCCGCACGCTGGGCGACATGCTCAGCCACTATCCGTTCCGTTACATCGACCGCACGCGCGTCTACCGCATTTCGGAAATCACCGATGCGGCGGGACTCTCCTACGTCCAGTTCCGGGCCCGCGTGACGGGCGTGGCCTATGCCGGCGCGGGACGCAAACGCCGCTTCACAGCCTTCGTCCAGGACCCCACGGGGTCGGCCGAACTGGTGTGGTTCCAGGGCGTCAAGTGGATCGAGAAACGGATCGAGGTCGGCCGCGAATACCTCGTCTTCGGGCGTCCGTCGTTCTACCGCGGCGAACTGTCGATGGCGCATCCCGAGCTGGAAACCGTGGAGCAGGCCCTTTCGCGCAAATCCGAGAGCGGCATGCAAGGCATCTACCCCTCAACCGAGAAGCTCGGCAGCGTGCTGGGGGCGAAAGGCATGTACCAGATCGTCTGCAACGCCTGGGCATTGGCCAAAGACCGCATCGCGGACCCGATGCCCGAAGCCATTCGCGTCAAATACGGGCTGATTTCGCTCCGCGACGCCATCTACAATGTCCATTTCCCCCAGTCGCAGGAGCTGCTGCGGCAAGCCCGGTTCCGTCTGAAGTTCGACGAACTGCTGGGCGTGCAGCTCAACATCCAGCAGCGCCGCACCGAACGCCTCGCCAAGAGCAACGGCTTCCTCTTCCCGAAGGTCGGGGGCGTTTTCAACACGTTCTACAACGAGAAACTCCCCTTCCCGCTGACCGGGGCCCAGAAACGGGTCATCCGGGAGATCCGGCAGGACACCGTGACGGGATTCCAGATGAACCGCCTGCTGCAGGGCGACGTCGGCAGCGGCAAGACCCTCGTGGCGCTGATGACGATGCTGCTGGCCGTGGACAACGGCTACCAGGCCTGCATGATGGCCCCGACCGAGATACTCGCCCGCCAGCATTTCGCCACCATTTGCAGAATGCTCGAAGGGATGGATGTGAAAACCGCAATCCTGACCGGCGCGTCGAAGGCCAAAGAGCGTCGGGCGGCCCTCGAAGGCATCGCTTCGGGCGAGGTGGACATCCTGATCGGCACCCACGCGCTGATCGAGGACCGCGTGCAGTTCGCCAACCTGGGATTCGTCGTGATCGACGAACAGCACCGCTTCGGCGTGGAGCAGCGCGCACGGCTCTGGACCAAGAACGAACAGCCGCCCCATATCCTCGTGATGACCGCCACGCCGATCCCCCGCACGCTGGCCATGACCCTGTACGGCGACCTCGACGTGTCGGTGATCGACGAACTGCCCCCGGGCCGCCGTCCGATCAGGACGTTCCACTACACGGATGCCGCGCGGCTCAAATTGTTCGGCTTCATGCGGCAGGAGATCGCCAAGGGCCGGCAGGTCTACGTCGTCTACCCGCTCATCAAGGAGTCCGAGGCGATGGACTACAAGGACCTCACGGACGGCTACGAGGCCATCTCGCGGGATTTCCCGCTGCCGCAATACGTCACGGCGATCTGCCACGGCAAGATGAAGCCCGCCGACAAGGAGGAGTCGATGCGCCAGTTCAAGTCGGGCGAGGCCCACATCCTCGTGGCGACGTCGGTGATCGAGGTGGGCGTCGACGTACCCAACGCCACGGTCATGGTCATCGAGTCGGCCGAACGTTTCGGGCTCTCGCAGCTCCACCAGCTGCGCGGACGCGTAGGCCGCGGCGGCGAGCAGTCCTACTGCATCCTGATGTCGGGCGAGAAGCTCTCGCGCGAGTCGCGTGCGCGGCTCGATGCGATGTGCGAGACCAACGACGGCTTCCGGCTCGCGGAACTCGACCTCAAACTGCGGGGCTCGGGCGACATCAACGGCACGCTGCAGAGCGGTATGGCATTCGATTTGAAGATAGCCAGCCCGACGACCGACGTGCAGATACTCTCCGTCTCGCGCGAGGCGGCGGCCGAAATCCTCGCCGCGGACCCGGCGCTGGCACATCCTGCCAACCGGGGTCTCGAAGCGCTGAGGCGGCGCTACTCGGGACGCGAAGAGATCGATTTTTCACGTATCTCGTAATATCGGACATCCAACGAACGTTATTTAATCATGAACCTGCCGACACAACCCTGTCCAACAGCACAAAATCTTTGCCGATGAAACGTTTTCTGACCGCCATACTCCTGCTCGCCGCAGCCTCGCCCCTCGCCGCGCAGCTCTACCACCCGGGCGAACAGCTCTTCTACCGCGTGAGCTACAAGGCCAAGATGTTCCCCAATACGGAGGTCGGCGCCGTGGAGGTCAAGACCTCCGAAGAGCGCGCCGAGGGCAGGACGTTCTACAAGGTCGAGGGCATCGGCCGCACGCTGCCCACCTACCGCTGGTTCTTCAACCTCGAAGACGTCTACACGGTGTGGATCGACACCGTCTCGCTGCGCCCCGTGCGCTTCGAGAGCGACAGCCACGAAGGCGACTACACCTTCCAGAGCTATTACACCTATGTCTGGCCCGACTCGACCATCCACACCCGCTGGCGGAGCCGCAAGAACCCCTTCACCGAAAAGCAGATGCACCTCACCGAGGAGAGCATGGACCCCATCGCGCTGTTCTTCAACCTGCGCTCGGCCACGGCCGAGGATTTCCGCGTCGGGGAGCCCGCCACGCTGCAGATGGTCCTGCAGGACACCATCCGCCACCTGCACTACCGCTACCTGGGGCGCGAGAACAAGAAGATCCGCAACATGGGACGCTTCCGGACGCTGAAATTCGAATGCCAGCTGGGAACCACCGAAGGATATTCGTTCACCGACGGCACGATCTTCACGATCTGGATCTCCGACGACGGGAACAAAATCCCGCTCTACATCGAATCGCCGGTCAAGATCGGCAGCATCAACGCCTACATTTCGGGCTACAAGGGACTCAAATATCCGGTGACAAGCCTGATGAAATAATTTTTTTCGTATATTAGCGGGACCAAAGCGACCGTTTTCGAAAGGCCGTGTGCGGAGGCGAACCCGACCGGACTCCGCCGGGGCGAGAAAACGCAGACAGAAATTCAACTTTTATGGAAAACAGACAGGGATACGATCCTTCGGAATTCGAAGACGACGATTACATGAACCCGCAGCCCGACGCCGGGAAATCGATCCGCGGCTACCGCATCGTCATCATCATCCTCTCGGTGATCCTGGTGGCGATCTCGGTGCTCTATTTCAGCATCCACCGCCAGCAGATGCTCGACAACGAACTGCTGCAGGCCGACCGCGATTCGATCCAGAACGACCTGGGGCGCCTGATGACCGACTACGACGAGCTGCAGATATCGAACGACTCGATCTCCGCCGGGCTGAACTTCGAGCGCGAACGCGCCGATTCGCTGATGACGCGCCTCAAAAAGGAGCGTTCGTGGAACCTCGCCAAGATCAAGCAGTATGAGAAAGAGGTGGGCACGCTGCGCACCATCATGAAGGGCTACGTGAAGCAGATCGACTCGCTCAATACGCTCAACAAAAAGCTCATCAAGGAGAACGTCGGCTACCGCAAGGAGATCTCGTCGGCCCGACTGCGCGCCGACATGGCCGAGGAGAAGGCCGCCGAACTGGACAACAAAGTCAAGGTGGGTTCGGTGCTCCGGGCCCGCGACATCCGGCTCGCCGCCCTCAACGAGAGGAGCAAACCCGTCTCGCGCGTCAGGAACGCCGCGCGTCTGCGCGTGGACTTCGTGCTCGCGGCCAACGAACTGGCCACGCCGGGCAACAAGGCCGTCTATGTACGCATCACCTCGCCGGACGGCTATGTGCTGACCACCGAAGCGATGCCGACCTTCGAATTCGAGGGCGAGCGGCTGAGCTACTCCGCCATGCGCGAGGTCGACTACCAGAACCAGGACCTCGAAGTGGGCATCTACTACAACTCGACCGGATTCGCAGCCGGCACCTACCAGATTCAGCTTTACTGCGAAGGCCGTCTGATCGGCCAGACGCAGGTGGTGATGAAGTAACGGGGATACCTTATATATGAGCCGGGCGACTGTCGTGTCACCCGGCTTTTTTCGTTTTCTGCAATAATCCGGAAAACCGCGCATACGATCTTAAAGAAATTTATTTTCTGATTGCGTGGAAAAATATTTGGACGATTCGCAGAAAGCGTTTATATTTGTCATACAAATAAGATTAATAAGGCGAATGCAACTGCCCGATTTCTTATCCGATCCGACAAGCAACTGAACCTTAAACACATACAGAATGAGAACAAAACTACTGCGAACAGCGACCCTGCTGGCCGGATTTCTCTGGTTGGCGATCGCAGCCTCAGCTCAGGAACGTTCGGTAGAAGGCACCGTGTTCGAAGGAGACGGGAAAACCCCGCTCGTCGGTGTGACGGTGATCGTCAAGGGAGCCCCCAACAGGGGCACCGTGACCGGGGCCGACGGACGGTATAGCATCCGGGCCAAAGAGGGCGAAGAGCTGACTTATACCTACCTGGGTTATGAGGAAGTAACGCTCCGCATCGGGGGGGGGAAGACCCGTCTCGACGTGACGATGCGTCCGAAGGCCGAGCAGATCGAAGGGGTCGTGGTCACGGCACTGGGCATGACCCGCGAACAAAAGGCGCTGGGATATGCCGTCTCGAAAGTAGGTAACGACGATTTGACGGCCGCCGTCTCGAACAACTGGCTCGACGCACTCTCGGGCAAGGTCGCCGGCCTGAACTTCGACCACGCGTCGTCGGGTCCCGGCGGATCGCTGCGCGTCACCCTGCGCGGCGAATCGACGGTCAATATGGACAACAACACGGCGCTGTTCGTGATCGACGGCGTGCCGATGTCGAGCGGTATGACGGCCATGGGCGGCGCAGCCTACAACAACACCGATGCGGGTGTCGACTACGGCAACGGCGCCGCCGACCTCAACCCCGAGGACATCGACAACGTCTCGGTGCTCAAAGGCCCCGCAGCGACGGCACTCTACGGGTCCCGCGCGGCAAACGGCGCCATCGTCATCACTACCAAGGCCGGCCGGAAGACCAAGGGACTGGGCATTTCGTTCAGTTCGAACTTTTCGTTCGAACGGGCCGGCTACTGGCCCGACTTCCAGGACGAATACGGCCCGGGCAACAACGGCGCCCGCACCTACTCGTTTTATAAGGTGAGCGCCGACCAGTCCACGACGGGCGAGGCGGCGTCCCGTACCTACAGCCGCTATACGTGGGGCCCCCGCTACGAAGGCCAGAAGTTCTACCAATGGGCCTCCTACGACCCGAAAACCGGCATGTACACCCCGCTGGACTTCAAACCGCGCGACTGGTACAAGGGCTTCTTCGAAACGGGCGCGACGTACAGGAACTCGGTCGCCATCTCGGGTAACAACGGCAGGGGCGGGTCGATCCGCGTTTCGTTCACCGACACGCGCAACACCTGGATCGTACCCAACACAGGCTACAAATCGCAGAGTTTTTCGGTTTCTTTCTCCCAGAAACTCCGCATCGTGGAGCTGGCGGGCAAAATCAACTACTACCGCAAGGACAGCGACAACCTGCCGATGATCGGTTACAGCACCTCGTCGCCGACCTACACGCTGCTCTGGAGCCGCAACAACCTCGACATCCGCTGGTACGAACAGGAATACCGACAGAGTTTCACGGGCGACCCCGCATCGCGCGTCGTCTATCCGAACGCCATCAACAATCTTTCGGACAACCCTTACACGCAGGCCTACGAACAGCTCAATACGATGGATCGCGACCGCGTCTACGGCAACGTCAGCGCGACGTTCGACCTCTACAAAGGGCTGAAACTGATGCTCCGCACGGGTCTGGACATGAACCGCGAGTTCCGCACGCGCCGCAAACCTTTCGGCACGCTGTCGAACCTGAACGGCTACTACCGCCAGCAGAACGTCGAGAATACGGAGATGAACAACGACTTCCTCGTGACCTACGAACGTCCGGCGGGCAAATTCCACATCAGCGCCAGCTTCGGAGGCAACAGCATGTATCAGGAGAGCCGTGCAGTGACCTCCACGGCCGAAGACCTGCTGACCGAGGGCGTCTACAACCTGGCGAACGCCAAGTCGGGGGTCATCACCAAGAGTCAGCGCAGCCGCAAGATGGTCAACAGCCTCTACGGGCTGGTGCAGCTGGGCTACGACGACTGCCTGTTCCTCGACATCACAGGCCGCAACGACTGGTCGAGCGCCCTGGCGCCGGGCCACTGGTCGTTCTTCTACCCATCGGTCAGCGCCAGCTGGGTGCTCACCGACACCCGATCCCTGGGGCTGCGCGACCGTATGCCGTGGCTCACATTTCTCAAGCTGCGTGCCTCGTGGGCCAACGTAGGCAACGACACCAAGCCTTTCGTCATCGACAATTACTACGGCGTAACGGACTTTGCGAGCGGTTATTTCCTGCCGACGGCCTGGGCCCTCCGCAACATGAAGCCCGAGAACGTCGAGAGCTGGGAGGTGGGACTCGAAGCCAAGTTCCTGCGCAATCGCATCACCCTCGACGCGGCGTTCTACAACAACACGACCACCGATCAGATCATCAACATCCCGGTGGATTACAGCACGGGCGTCGGTTCGAAGTACATCAACGCCGGCGAAATCCGCAACCGCGGCGTCGAACTTGCCTCGCGCCTGCAGCCCGTCCGGACGAAGAATTTCAACTGGGACATCAACCTCACATGGTCGAAGAACTGGAACAAGGTCATCAGCCTGGCCCCGGGCGTAGATTCGTGGGTGATCTCCTCGGGAGCCCGCGGACAGGTGATCGCCACCCCCGGAGGCACGCTCGGCGACCTCTACGGCTACGGCTACGAAAAGGCCCCGGAGGGGTCGTACATCCTCAACACCGACGGATCGCGCATCGACGTCTCGGGACAGACCGTGGTCGACGACCACGGATACCCGATCCTCTCGGCCGACAAGATGGTCAAGATGGGCAGCGTCCAGCCCGACTGGCGGGCCGGATTCTCGACCTCGCTCAAATACAAGGGCATCGCCCTGAGCGCCACCTTCTCGGCACAGTGGGGCGGTATGGCCTATTCGTTGACCAACGCCCAGCTGTCGCGTCAGGGCAAGCTGACCAACACGCTCTACGGACGTTACGGCGGAGTGCTGCACGAAGGCGTCGTCGCCCGCGGCCTCGACGCTCAGGACAACATGGTCTACGCGCCCAACACCACCATCACGGAGAACGTCGTCACCTACTACCTCGACCGCGTCTACTCGCTGAACAACGTCGAAACGAGTACGTTCGACACCTCCTTCCTCAAACTGCGCGAACTGCGCCTGGAATGGACCCTTCCGAAGAAGTGGATCACCCGCACGCACTTCCTGCAGAGCGCCTCGGTGGCCGTTTTCGGCACGAACCTCTTCTGCTGGTCGAAATGGCCCTTTTACGACCCAGAGGTCGGCACGCTCAACGGCGCCAGCATCACGCGCGGCTTCGAGACGGCCTCCTACCCGATGACCCGCACCTATGGTTTCAACATCAAACTCAGCTTCTGACATGAAAAAGATACTTTCCAGCACCGCAGTCCTCGTCCTTGCCGCCTGCATGGGCCTCGGCTCGTGCACCGGGAACTTCGAGGAGTACAACACCAACGGCGAGACCCCCGGATACGGCAACGTCGACCCGAGCACGCTGCTCGAACAGCTGATCTCGACGGGTGCGTACTACATCTACGAACGTTCGTGGCGCGTGAACAACGAACTGATGCAGTACACCGTCGACTGCAGCGCCAGCGGACGCCACCAGCGCTACATCTTCCAGGCGGCTGATTTTTCAACCCCCTGGGACCGCTACCAGCGCTACGCCGCCAACGCCAACCACATGATCGCGCTGGCCGAAAAGTACGGCGACCCCAACGCACAGGCCATCGCCATGACCCTGAAGGCGGTCTTCGTCTCGCTCGTGGCCGACCTCTACGGCGACATTCCCTACCGCGAGGCCTACCGCATCGACGAGGACATCGCCCAGCCGGCCATCGACCCGCAGTCGGAGGTCTACCCCGCGCTGATCGAACTGCTACTGGAGGCCAACGACCTCTACATCACCACCAAAGACAGCAACGGCAGCTATACCGATCCGCTGACCGTCCCGGGCAAGGACCTGCTTTACGGAGGCGACATCGCCGCGTGGCGGAAGCTGACCAACTCGCTCTGCCTGCGCCTCTGCCTGCGCCTGAGCAACCGCCCCGAAGCGGGCACGGCCGAAACCATGCAGCGGATCGTCGCCGATCCGGTGAAATACCCCATTTTCACCTCGACGGCCGACGACGCCAAAGTGGCCTATACGGGCGTCGTTCCGTTCCGCAATCCGTTCGGCGACATGACCGACACGTCATTCACCACCTCCTCGCACAAATGCGCGGCATTCTTCATCGACCAGCTCAACTCGACCTCCGATCCGCGTATGGCCCAATGGGTGAAAATCGTCTCCGCGGACGACATCCACGGCGTCGAGAGCGGTGTGGTGGAACCCGACGGCACGGACGCCTGCGTGATGAACGCCGCGGTGCTCAAGCAGTACACCACGCCGGTCTGGCTGATGACCTCGTCGGAGGTCTGGTTCATCCTCTGCGAAGCCGCCCAGAAGGGGATGATCCCCGGCGGCGAGGCGGCCGCCGAAAACTATTACGAACAGGCCGTCGCCTGCTCGATCCGGCAGTGGAACCCATCGATTTCCGACACCAACATCGACCGCTTCCTGCACGCCGAGGGATCGAAGGCCGCCTACGACGGCACGCTGGAGCGGGTCATTCTGCAAAAATGGGTGTCGCTCTTCATGCAGGGCTTCGAATCGTGGTGCGATTACCGCCGCACGGGATATCCGCAGCTGCCGATCGGTCCCGACACGGACAACGACGGCATCCTGCCCACACGCCTGGGGTACGGACAAATGCTGATCTCCACCAACGGTTCCAACTACCGGAAGCAGGTCGACCGGATGAAAGCCGCCTATCCCCGTGTCGGCAAAGACGGAAACCGCAGCGGCGGCGACAACATGCTGACGCCTGTCTGGTGGAGCAAGCTGGCCGTGGAGCTGGAACAGGGCGCATCGAATTGAAACCTTAAAAACCTCAGAAAGATATGTTACGCCAAATTTTCGACATACTCCGCCCGAAGGCGCTGCTCGCCGCGGCGCTTCTGGCCGCGGGATGTTCCGACGACGAGACAACCGACGTTGGCGGCATGACCTTCCCGGACGGCGACAACCTGTTCGAATGCCCGGCCGAAGGCGGTACGAAGGAGTTCACGTTTCTCTCCCGTGCAGGCCACTGGACGATCGATGCGGGCGAAGCATCCTCATGGATCGACGTGTGGCCCGCCTACGGCGACGATAACGGCCGCACCACCCTCACCGTCGAAGCCGTCGACGACGCATACGGCCGCGAACTCACGCTCGACATCGTGACGGCGCACGGCATCGCGGGACAGATACGCGTGAAACAGGCCGGACTGGCACCGGTCATCAAACCCAACCTGACTTCGCCGAAGATTCGGGTCGACATCGCCGGAACCCCGGTGACCGTCGAGGTCACGAGCAACGTGAAGTGGGAGGCCGTCGTGGACGAAGGAAAAACGTGGATATCGCTGGGCCAGACCACCGAAACTTCGCAGCAGTTCCTCTTCACGGACAACACCGACCAGCCCAAACGCACGGGACAGATCAGCTTCCGAATGATCGGCGGCGACTGCAGCGTGTCGGTCCCCGTGGAGCAGATGGACGGCAACACCTCGTTCGAAAAGGCCGAAACGGTGACGATAGCACGCCTGCTGAGCGAAGTGCAGCTTACCGAAGGCCGCTACGAAATCGAGGACAATTATGCCGTCGAAGGCTGGATCACGAGCGACTTCGAGCACCTGAACCTCCCCGATACGGTTCTCTACATGCAGGACGCCGGCGGCCGCGGGCTGAAATTCGTTCTCAAGGACAAGTCGGAGTTCCTGAATCCTTCCGCCGAACAGCAGGGATGGTTCGCACGGGACCGCAAGATCGCCGTCCATCTGGTCGGCGCCGAGTTCCGCGAGGATGCCGAAGGCAATCTCTGCGTGGTGGACTTCGCGGCCTCGTCGGTCAAGCGGAGCACGGAGGAGGCCCCCGGAGCCGCACTCGCCGTCGCACTCGGCGACATGAGCGACCTGGCGCGGTACGGCAATACGCTCGTGCGCATCGACCCCGTGGAATTCGTGACCCCCTACGGCGGATACGCCCCGTTCTACGAAAAGGAGGGCAACGACGAGGAAACCACCGAAAAGGAGTGGACCAAGAACGTGAAGACCGGCTACCGCGCCCTCTTCCCCTACCACACGCTAGCACCGCATCTCGTGCGCGACGCGGAGGGCAACACCGCAAAGCTCTACTTCCAACGCTCCTTTACGCAGATGTACGTCAAAAACCTGCCGTCCGGATCGGGAGCGCTGACGGCTCTCGTCTCGAAATTCCGCGGCGAATACATCCTCCAGATCCGCAGCACGGAGGACGACGCCCTTTCCGACGACGCCGGGACCCGTATTTCGACAACGCTCCTGCAGGCCGGACCGTGGCTCGCACAGGATGCCGTGCCGGTCTTTTCGGTCGGCAACGAGGGTGACGACCGGAGTTCGATCGTCTTCTCGGTCTACGACGATACGAACGATTTCGACGTCTATCCGAGCAGTTCGGGCGCCGTCGCCTCCTACTGGCTCACGACCGATGTCCGGCGCCGATACGACATTCCGTTCGCCGACGAGACCGAGCATTATTACAGCCTCAACGCCAAACTCTGGTGGAACGTCACGACGCACCATTCGCTGGTGACCGGCAACGAGGATGTCGGCGAAGCCTTCGTCATCCGCACCAACACGCTGCGCAACGCCACGGGCAGACTTTACCTCTACCTCACGGGCGCCAGTTCGAAGGGCGGCCCGGGCAAGATGAAAATCCAGTGGAGCGACACTACGGAAGAAGACCTCACGAAAGTGAAGTTCGAGGAGATCGGGAGCTACAACGCCCCGTGTATCAACTTCACGCCCTATCTCTTCCCGTACAGCTTCCCCCTGCCCGACGCCATGCGCGGCAAGCAGCAGGTGACGATCCTGGTGCGCTGCGCCGACGGCGCCAACGCCCAGTACAACGGCGCAGCGATCGCCACCACCGGCACCACGCGCCTGGGACACTTCGGAATCGTGGAAATCAAATAAACGACAGCCATGAAACAGCTAGCATACAAACTGCTCGTCGCCACAGCCCTCGCCGCCGGAACGCTGACAGCCGGATGCTCGGATTCGGAAGAAACCGCGCAGGAGGCCCCTCGCGAAGATCATTTCGTCATCGCGCTGGTGGACGACGCCTATGACCTCGACTACGCGGGCGACATGACCCTGCGGGTGCTGCGATTCGCCGAGGGCGACCGAATCGCCCTGACGCCGGGCGAACGGGGCGAATCGGCCGCACGGACCGACGTGACGCTCAGCGGATTCACATCCACCGACGTTACGTTCGGTATCCCGAAGGAGGTCACGACCGGCCGATGGAGCCTCTGGTGTCTGCGCGGCGACAGAAGCCAGTACCTCGGTACGACGACCCTCAACGTGGACATCTTCCGTCTGGTGCACAACGAACGGCTCGAGGCGAACTACACCGTGGACCGCGGTGAGATCGTGACCATTCCGGGCAAAGGCTTCACGGAGGACGACAAGATACGTTTCGCCGCCGAAGGCCAGGCCGCCACAGAAGCCGCCGTGGTCGGCGCCGATGCCGCGGGAATCACCATCCGGTTCCCGGCGTCGCTCACCTCGGGAAACTGGGAGGTGTGGGTCGGACGCGGCAGCGACAGCCAACTGCTCGGCACGACGGATATCATCGTTTCGGCTTTCGACCGCATCGACCCCGCGACGCTTCCCGAAGGCACGAATCTCTACGGCCGCGTCTATTCGGGCGCGAAGGCGCTGGCGGGCGTTTCGGTCTCCGATGGCCTAAAGGTGGTGAAAAGCGACGCACAAGGCGTCTGGGCGATGGTCTCGGACCGGGCTTCGGACGTGGTTTTCGTCACCCTGCCACGCGGCTACGAGGCTGCTGCGGACGGCCCCATCCCGCAATTCTACCACCTGCTCGACGCCGACCGCGACCGCTATGACTTTCCGCTGACCGAAACCGGCACGGACGAATACGTTCTGCTGGCCACGGCCGACATCCAGATCGACAACTCCAGCCGTCTGATGGTGCCGCAGTCGTCGCTCGCGAGCTGCCGGGATTCGTTCGTCCCCGACTTCAAAAAGACTATCGCCGAACTCGGCGGCCGCAAGGTCTACGCCCTGTCGGCCGGCGACATGGTTTTCGACAGGAATATGTACCTCTATGGCTTCGGATTCCCTGAATACCGTACGCTGATCGGCGAATTCGGCATTCCCTTCTTCCATGCCGTCGGCAACCACGACTACGACCGTTACGTCTCCGGGAACCATGCGACGAAGGAGACCTACCGCCGCCACCTCGGGCCGACCTGGTATTCGGTCAACCTGGGCGAGGTCCACTGCATCGCGCTCGACAACGTCCGCATCGACAACAACGGCGCTTCTCAGGGCGTCTTCGGCGACGGATTCTACACCGTGGAGCTATCGGACCGCCAACTGGAATGGCTCGAAGCCGATCTGGCGACGGTCGAAGACAAGACGGCCCCGCTGATGATCTGGATGCACGTACCGCTCACGGCATGCCGCCAGCTCAACCCGACGCTCAACCCCGGATTCCGCAACGCACAGACCCTCGTCAGCCGTCTGACGGACTTCACCGACGTGCTGATCCTTTCGGGACACTGGCACAACAACCACACGGGCACCGTCCCCGGCAACACCGCCATCCGCGAGCACAACCTCGGTTCGGTATGCGGATCGCTCTGGTACAACGTCAAGGGCTTCAACGGCGGAACGGAATACAGTTCGGCGACCGACGGCACGCCGGTGGGCTACGGCGTCTACGAAATCAGCGGACGCGACGTCCGCTGGAGCTACAAGGCCAGTGAACTCTCCGCCGACCGGACTTTCACGGCCTACGACATGAATAAGCAGCCCTGCAAGGACAAAAGCATCGCCAACGAGATACTGGTCAACGTCTGGGGCGGGTGGGATTCCGCCTGGAAGGTCGAGATCCTCGAAAACGACGCGCCCCTCCAGGTGACGCGTCAGCTTCGCAAAGACCCCAATTACCTCGCCTATGTCGAACAAGTCTACAAACCCTCTGGCGACGACATGTCGAAAAGCGCCGCAAGCGCCCAAAGCACCCCGCATATGTTCTCCGCCGTGACGGCGGCAGCAGACTCGCCGGTCCTGATACGGGTTACGGACCGTTTCGGAAAAGTCTGCACCCAACAATTACGCGAGTAATTTTGGGCAGAGGCCGAATAATTCGTAATTTTATCGGACAAATCAGAAAAAACAGAACACTATGCTTGGTACACTGAAAATCAACAAGCCTCACACGACGCTGGTAGACCAGGTCGAGGAGAGCCTCATCGAGTATTTCAAGGAGCAGGGCCTGCGTCCGGGGAGCAGCATTCCTCCCGAAGCCGAACTGGCCAACGCCCTCGGCGTGGCGCGCACGGTGCTTCGCGAAGCTCTGAGCCGTTTCAAGATGACGGGCATGATCGAGTCCCGCACCAAACGGGGCATGATCCTCGCCGAGCCGTCGATCCTCGGCGGCATGAAGCGCTGTGTCAACCCGCTGCTGATGAACAAGGATACGGTGCTCGACGTCCTCGAATTCCGCATCGCGCTCGAAATCGGCATCAGCGGTTACATCTTCGCCAACGTCACCCCCGAGGATATCCGGGAACTGGAACAGATCGTCGAGATGGGCGAGATAATCGGCGGCAACCGCTACACCCCGATGAGCGAGGTGCATTTCCACGCCAAACTCTACGAAATCACGGGCAACGACATGATCTCGGAATTCCAGGCGGTGATCCATCCGGTGATGGATTTCGTCAAGGACAATTTCCAGGATTTCTTCGAGCCCATCGAAAAAGAGCTGTCCGAGAGCGGCGAACTGGTGACCCACAAGCACCTGCTGGAGTACATCCAGCGCGGAGACGAAGCCGGTTACCGCAAGGCCATCGCCGACCACCTGCGGCTCTATACGATCTACCTGAGCAAAAACCGAAAACCCAGAAAATAAACCGAAAACGTGCTGAAACAAGTTATCATACCCCTCGCCCTGCTTTTCGCAGCGACCGCCTCCGCCCGGAGCGCCGAACCCACGACGCAGCTGACGCGGACCGACGCCGTCGTCTGGAACGACACCCTGCGCCTTCCGGCGCCAAGCGATTCGACGGTTCACCGCGGACTGGCCGGCGTTTTCACCGGATATGCCGACGGACAGCTGGTCGTCGCCGGCGGCGCCAACTTCCCCGAAGCGATGCCGTGGGAGGGAGGCGAGAAACGCTGGTACGGGGACATCTACCTGTACGACGAGACCGACGGATGGAAAAGCTTTCCCGACGCCCTGCCGCGCCCGGCGGCCTACGGCGTCCCGGTAACGCTTCCCCAGGGGGTACTCTGCATCGGAGGATGCGACGCCGCACGCTGCATGGACGAGGTCTTCCTTCTCACCGTTGAGAACGGCGCACCCCGCATCGCGGAGTGGCCGTCGCTCCCGGCTCCGCTGGCCAACGCCGCAGGATGTCTCGCGGGCGGCAAGGTCTATGTCGCGGGCGGCAACGAGTCGACGAACCCTGCGAAAGCTTCGAAACGCTTCTTCGTGATCGACCCCGCACATCCCGCCGCCGGATGGCGCGAACTGCCCTCATGGCCGGGTCCGGCGCGCGGCTATGCCGTCGCCGCAGGCCAGAGCGACGGTATGGATAACTGTTTCTACCTCTTCAGCGGACGCGACTACGACGGCGACGCGCCGTGGACCATCCACCGCGACGCTTACCGCTACAATCCGCGGCTCGGCACATGGACGGCCCTTGAAGGCGACTTCCCCGTCATGGCGGGCACGGCGGCTTCGTTCGGCACGAACCACATTCTCTTTTTCGGCGGCAAGTCGCATGACGAAGCCTCGTCGGACAACGCCCTGCGGCTCTACCATACCGTGACCGGCACGATGACCGAGACCGACGTCGACAAATCGGACTTCATCCTGCCCGTAACGACCGCCGCGGTGAGCAACGGCCGGGAGATCACGATAGCCAGCGGTGAAGTCTCGCCCGGCGTGCGGACCCCGGTCATCCTGCGGGGACGCGTCGAAGAGGTCCGTCACCGCATGGGCTGGCTCGACATCACGGTGATCGCGCTCTACTTCCTGTCGCTGGCCTGGATCGGCTGGTACTTCTCGAAGAACCAGCAATCGACGGGCGACTACTTCAAGGGCGGCGGCCGCATCCCGTGGTTCGTCGTCGGACTGAGCATCTTCGGCACGAGCCTCTCGGCCATCACGTTCATGGCCATCCCGGCCAAGGCTTTCGCCACGAACTGGAGCTACCTGCTCTTCAATGCAGGCATCATCCTGGTGGTTCCGCTGATCGTCGCGGTCTTCATTCCCTTCTTCCGGCGGCTGAATGTCACCACGGCCTACGAATACCTCGAACTGCGCTTCAACGCCCTGATCCGCGTCGTCTGCAGCGTTTCGTTCATCATCTTCCAGATCGGCCGCATGGCCGTCGTGCTGCTGCTGCCTTCGATCGCGCTGAATATCGTCACGGGCTTCGACATCTTCCTCTGCATCGGGCTGATGGGTGTGCTGAGCCTCGCCTATACGCTGATGGGCGGCATCGAGGCCGTGGTGTGGACCGAAGCCGTGCAGGTGGTCGTCCTGCTGGGCGCCGCCATTGCGGTGGTCTGCGCCATCGCGTTCCAGCTGCCCGACGGATTCGGCACGATCTTCACCGTCGCGGGCGACGCCGGGAAATTCAGCCTCGGGGAGTCGTTCTTCGACCTGCGGCAGCCGACGATCTGGACCGTGCTGATCGCCACCGTTTTCACCAACATCACCACCTATGGCACCGACCAGACCATCGTGCAACGCTATCTCACGACCGACTCCGAACAGGCCGCCCGCAAAGGCGTCTACACCAACGCCGCACTGACCGTTCCGGCCAGCCTGCTGTTCTTCCTGCTCGGCACGGCGCTCTGGGCCTTCTACAAATTCCATCCGCAGGAACTAAGCATGTCGATCACCGACTCCGACGCCATCCTGCCGTGGTACATGAGCACCACACTTCCGCGCGGCGTGCTGGGGCTGGTCATCGCGGGTCTTTTCGCCGCGGCGATGTCCACGCTGAGCAGCAGCATGAACTCCGCGGCCACGGCCTTCGTGACGGACATCTACCGCAAGGTACGCCCCGGTCGCGACGAGCGCCACATGCTCGCGACAGCCCGCTGGGCGACCTTCGTGCTGGGCATGGCGGGAATCCTCTTCGCCGTGGTGATGGCCTCGTGGGACATCAAGTCGCTGTGGGACGAATTCTCGAAATTCCTCGGCATCCTGCTGGGCGGCCTCGGCGGACTCTTCCTGCTGGGTCTCGTCACACGCCGCGCCAACGCCACGGGAGCTCTCTGCGGCATCGTCGGAAGCATCGTCGTCCAGACGCTCGTCACCCAGCACCAGTGGGTCAACCTGCTGCTCTACTCGACCACGGGCTTCATCGCCTGCTTCGTCATCGGCTACGTCGTGAGCTTGCTCACCGGCGGCAGCGACGCCAGACACACGGATAACCTGACAATCTACAAAACCCAAAAATAACTCGTAACAATGGTCAACAAACAAAAACTCGAAGGCCTGATCGCCGCCCCCTTCACCCCGATGACAGCCGACGGCGCACTCGATACGTCCGCAATCAAACCCTACGCCGATCTGCTCGTCGGAAGCGGCGTAAAAGGGGTCTTCATCTGCGGCACGACGGGCGAATCGGCATCGCTGACGACCGACGAACGCAAAGCCGTCGCCGAAGCGTGGGTCGCTGCGGCGTCTGGACGCCTGAAAGTGATCGTCCACGTGGGATCGAACTGCGCCGCCGAAGCCGTCGCGCTGGCCCGGCACGCCGAGCAGACGGGAGCCGACGCCATCGGCGCCATGGCCCCCTACTTCTTCAAGCCGCAGACCGCCGCGGAACTCGTGGCGTGGTTCACGCCCATCGCCAACAGCAACTCGCTGCCGTTCTATTACTACAACATGCCGGCGATGTCGGGCGTCTCGGTTCCCGTGGCGGAGTTCCTCGCGCTCGCAGGCAAGGCGATGCCGACGCTCGCGGGCGTGAAGTTCACGCATAACAACCTGATGGAGATGTCGCAATGCCTGATGCTCGACGGAGGACGCTACGAAGTGCTCCACGGCTACGACGAGATCCTGCTCTGCGGGCTTTCGCTCGGCGCCACGGCCGCCGTGGGCAGCACCTACAACTACGCCGCGAGGGTCTACAACCGGCTGATCGAGGCGTTCCGCGCCGGAGACATCGCCGAGGCGGCCCTGTTGCAGCAGTACTCGGTGAAGATCGTCGAGGTCATCATCAGACACGGCGGCGGCGTCCGCGGCGGCAAGGCCATCATGCGCCTCATGGGCGTGAACTGCGGTTCGTGCCGCCTGCCGCTGGCCCCTTTCACCGAGGCCGAATATGCCGAACTCAAAGCCGAACTCGAAGCCATCGACTTTTTCAACCGCATAAAATAACCCCGAAACCATGCGCACGCTCCTCCTGATCGTCTGCTTCGTCCTGGCGGCCCTCGGCTGCCGGGCCCAGAACCCCACCTCGGCCGTCGTCTACCGAAACGGCGACAACGGATACGCCTGTTTCCGCATTCCGGCGCTCGTCGAAGCCGCCGACGGCACCCTGCTGGCCTTCGCCGAAGCGCGCCGCGACGGCACGGCCGACCGGGGCGACATCGACCTGGTCGTGCGCCGTTCGGCGGACAACGGCCGCACGTGGGGCGAGCTGATCGTAGTGTGGGACGACGCGGACAACACCTGCGGCAACCCCGCACCGGTGGTGGTCCGCGAAACGGGACGCATCGTCCTGCTGGCCTGCTGGAACCGAGGCGCCGAACACGAACGCGAGATCGAGGCGGGCCGGGCCGCCGACACGCGCCGGGTATTTTCGATGCATTCCGACGACCACGGCCTGACGTGGAGCGTCCCGGTGGAGATCACCTCCTCGGTGAAGCGTCCCGAATGGACCTGGTACGCGACGGGACCCTGCCACGCCATCCAGAAAGCCGAAGCCCCGCACAAGGGACGCCTCGTCGTTCCGGCCAACCACAAACGGATGACTCCCGGGGGCCGGATCGCCTCGAACTCCCACCTGCTCTACTCCGACGACCGGGGCGCGACGTGGCACATCGGCGCCGTGTCGCAGCCCGGAGGCAACGAGAGTTCGGTCGCGGAGCTTTCAGACGGCGGCCTGATGCTCAACATGCGCCACTACGACCGCGCGGATTCGCTGCGTCTTTGCGCCGTGAGCCGTGACGGAGGATCGACGTGGAACAGCACATGGGAGGAGCCGCAGCTGATCGAACCCCGCTGCCAGGGGAGCCTGCTCAACTACACGCCCCGTAACGGGAAGCCCTCTCGAACGCTGCTCTTCTCCAATCCGCGGTCGCTCAAACGCGAGAACATGTCGGTCGGCGTCAGCCGCGACAACGGACGCACATGGAACCGTTTCGTGACTGTCTTCGAAGGCCGTGCGGCCTACTCCGACCTGGTGTACCTGCCCGACGGATCGATCGGCATCCTCTACGAAAACGGCGACCCCGGAGGCAAAGAGGCGCTGTACCGGCGCATCTCCTTCGAAACGATATCCCCGGCACGCCTCTTCGACTAAACTCCGAAAACCTTAAAACCTACCGATATGAAACGTTTTTTCCTGTCAACCCTCTGCATCGCCGCACTGAGCGCCTGCTCGGACGATGAAACGTCGTCGCCGGGTCCCGCCGTGATCGGCGACGTGCAGTTCGCCGCAGCCATCGACCCCGTGTCGGCCGAAAGCCGCGTCATACAGCAGGGGATCGTCACCAGCTGGGAGGCCGGAGACCAAATCGGCATCACGGCGATGATCGACGGCACGCCCCACATCGAAAACATCCCCTACACACTCTCCGACGCCACGACGTTCAGCCTGCTGACGCCCGCCGCCGAAGCGATCCGCTGGAACGAATCGGTAACCGGACGGCGCACCTTTTTCGCCTACTATCCTTACAGCGAGACCAATGCCGGAGGCCTTCTGAACCGTGCCGTGGTGCGCTTCTCGGTTCCGGCCGAACAGCACATCGCCGAAGGTGCGAACACGACCCGGCCGTTCCTCGTCGGCGAGGCTTCGACCTCCGCCACGCAGCAGCAGCCCGTGGCGCTGCGCTTCCGTAATTTCGCGCCGGTACTGGAACTGCGTTTCGAACCGCTCGAAGAGACCTCGATCGCCTCCATCGGGATCGCTCCCGCCGAAGGCTCCGCGCTGACGGGCTGGATGGCGGCCGAGGGAACCGTCGACAACCTCGGCAACGTGACCCTCACCGCACAAAGCGACCGTCTGACGGTCTTCTGCGACGGCGGCGGACTCGCACTGGACAAGGCCTGCTCGATCCGTATTCCGCTGGGACATTTCACCGCCGGCGAGGGCGGACTCACGCTCAAGGTCGTAACCACCGACGAGCGGGTCTTCAGAGAAACCCTTTTTGCCGGGGAGCCTTTCACGTCGTGCGTCACCGACGAAGCGGGAGCCTTCGTATCGGCGAAATACATCACGCACACGATGCAAATGGAGGTCATCTCGGACGAGACCCGCGAAGTCTATTTCGAGGACGATTTCAACTGGATCACCGCCTCCGCCCGCTGGGATAACCTTACGGGCGGCGGATGGCCCACGGTAACGGCGGCCAATTCGCCCACCGGCAAGGCCAACTACTTTACGCTCGATCTGCTCGACGATTTCGACCGCATCGGCTACAGCGCTTCGAAAGACTACCGCACCAGCGTACAGGCGCGTTACGAAGGCTACGTCTGCCTGGGCACCTCGTCCAAACGCGCGGCGCTGACCACGCCGGCGCTCGCAGGAATCGGAACGGAACCCGTGGACCTGCTCGTCTCGTTCCACGGTGCCAACTACGCCTCAGCAACGATGAATTCCGACACCGAACCGCTGGCGATCTCCGTCGAGGGCCCCGGCACGATCAGCGACACGAACGTCACCGAGACCGAAGTGACACTGACGAACAGTTTCCGCTGGAGGAAATACTGGATCATCGTCAAGGGCGCCACGGCCGACACCCGCATCGTCTTCGGCAAGGACCAGGCGCTGGCCAACGCCCGCATCCTGATCGACGACATCCTGATCGGCAGGGCCGTGAAAGGCGCCATCGCCGGCTCGCGCGACCTGCCGTCGACCGTCGCGCCGGAAATCCGCCTGCCCGAGGGCGGCAGCGCCGACATCGACAATGCGGAAGGCGCCGAAGCGTCGCTGGTCATCCAGGCCGCGACCTCGTGGACGGCGGCTACCGAAGCCGACTGGCTCACCGTTTCACCGTCGAGCGAAGGCCTCGGAACAGGCATCGCATACCGGCTCGCATTCCGCGCCCTCACGCAAAACCGCACCGACCGGCCGCGCACGGCGACGATCACCGTCTCGTCCGGCGACCGGCTCCTCACGACGCTCACCGTCACGCAGACCCACGAAATCCCCGAGGTGATCTATTTCGAAGACGATTTCGAATGGTGCGCGAACGACGGTACGACAGGCGGCATATTCGATGCAGCGCTGACCGACAAAACAGCGATCGGAACGGGCGGCAAGACTTACGCCAACTGGACCGATGCCTACAAGGCGAGCGGATGGACAGCCTCTCTGCTGACCAGCTCCCCGACCACGCGCAACGGCACCCTGCTGGTGGGCGGCACCACCAAAGCCCCGGGCGACGTGATCTCACCGGCTTTCGCAGGCATAGGCTCGACTCCGGCAAATATCGTGGTGGAGTACGACGTACTGGAATACAAGAACGCCTCCGAGACGGGCGAGTCACGGATCACGGTATACGCAGGCGGCGGAAAGATCGTCGCCATCGAGGGAAATTACATCCCGGCCGGCGACAGCTACACCTCGCTCTCTTCCGACGGCAAGACGCAGTACTACTACTGCGGCGGTTATACCAACTGGTCGGGAGGAAATGCCCGCTGGCACCATATCCGGGTGGAGATCGAAGGCGCTACGTCCGAAACGCAGGTGCAGATCGCCGGAGCTTCCGCCAAAGGCTTCTGCCGCTTCTGGCTCGACAACTTCAAGGTCACGCCGAAAAACTAAACCGAACACGGGCGGGTCCGCAGGCCCGCCCGTGTTTTCCGAAACGCCATGAAAAAACTCCTGACACTCCTGTTCCTGCTGTCGCTCGCGACGGCAGGCGCACAGCGCACCACCGTAACGGGCCGCATCACCCGCTCCGGGGACAACGCCCCGCTGGCCGGAGTCGCCGTGTCCGACGGCGAGCAGGTAGTCGTCACCGACAGCAGGGGCTGCTACGAACTGACGGGGCGCCTGCGCGACAGTCTCGTGTTCATCTCCGTACCTTCGGGTTACAAAGTCCCGACAGAGGGCGTCGTGCCGAAATTCTACGCCCGCATACAGGGCAAAAACCCCACCGCGGACTTCGTCCTCGACCGGCTGCCCGACGGAACGAAATGGCGGGTAGTCGTCTGCAACGATATCCACCTCGCCAACCGCCTCCGGAAAGGGGACATCGCCCAGTTCCGGGCCGGATTCGCCGCCGATATGCAGCGACTCGAACCGCTGCCCGGAACGGAGACCTGCATCGTGGTCCTCGGGGACATGACCACCGACAAATGGTGGTACAGGAACCGGTACGGACTGCCCGAATACCTCCGCGAGATGGAGCGGATCGGGCTGCCCGTATTCCACTGCATGGGCAACCACGACCACGACATCCGCGGCGGGACCTCCGACCGTTCCCGCGCCGGGGCCTACCGGCGGCTTTTCGGACCGACGGACTATTCGTTCAACCTCGGCGGCACGCACTGGGTGGTGATGGACAACATCGTCTCCTACGGCCCCCTCGACGAGAACGGAGAAGCGGACTACCGCCAAATCCGCGAGGAAATCACCCCGGAACAGCTGGAATGGTTCGAACGCGACCTCGAGACGGTGAACCGGCATACACCCGTCGTCTTCTGCACCCATGCGCCGTTTTACCGGTACACCGGCGTCGATTCCCTGCGTGAGGGTTGCGGCCGGGAGGTCGTCCGTCTGCTGTCCCGCTTCCGGGAGGTGCTGGTGCTGACGGGACACACCCACCTGAACTATAACGTGCAGATCACGCCCCGAATGCTCGAACACAACAACGTATCGGCTGCCGGCAGCGCATGGGAAACAGCCGGGGTCTGCGGCATCAACCTCACCCGCGACGGAACACCCGGCGGGTACCTGCAGTGCGACATCGGCGGCGCAACGATCAGTTGGCACTACATTCCCTGCGGCGGCGACTGGCGCACGGGACAGTTCCGCACCTACGACCTCAACCGCATTCCCGCCGGATACGGCGGGGAAGCCGGATCGAACGCCGTGCTGCTCAACATCTTCAACTGGGACCCTGCATGGAAAGTATCCGTGCGGGAAAACGGCCGGGAAATTCCCGTGAAGCGCATCATGACCGCCGACCCGCTCTATGCGAAGGCAGCCATCGGCTCGACGCTGATGCGTGCGCCGTCACTGCGGCCCGTCCGCTCGCCCCACCTCTTCCGCGCACAGGCGGCGACGCCCGACGCCGCACTCGAAATCGAGGTCACCGACCGCTTCGGCAATCTTTTTCGCGAAAGGATGGAGCGTCCGAAAGAGATGAACGAGGTGAAATCCTACCGGTAACGGAAGAGGCGGCTTTCGAAAGCCGCCTCTTTTTCATCCGACTCAGCGGATGCCGTGTTTTTTCAGGACCTTCAGCAACTCGGGCTGCAGGTTCTGCGCCCAGCGCCAGTAACCCAGGTCCGAAGGGTGCGTACCGTCGGCCGAAGTGACATGGTCCGTACCCGTAAGGCCGGCCTTGTCGATGAAGTAGACGTTTTTGAAGCGTTTCATCGCCTCGGCCATCTGCCGCCGTGCCATCGCCTGTTTGGCTGCCTCGAATTTGTCGTTCTCCCGGTCGAAGTTGCGGCTCTCGCGGTAGATCGTCTGCACGAAGATCAGCGGCGTCTCGGGAAGCGACTCCCGGATACGTGCGATGAAGGGAATCAGCCGTTCGGCGATCATCTCGGCATTGGGATTCGAAAAAGCGTCGAAGACCATCGCATCGGCGTCCTTCACATCGGCGAGGTAATCGGCGAAATAGGGCTGGAGCTTGCAGTTACCGCTGCAGGCGATGCTGCAGAAGTAAAGCCCCGTATTGCGGGCGATCTGCATCGGGTAGCTCATGCCCGCACGGCTGGTGCTGACGCCGTGCGTGAAGCTCGAACCGAAGATCACGATCTTGTGGCGGAAAGGATTCTCCATCGTTACGATCTGCGCGTCCTTATCCACGCCGACCTGCAACGAGGTCAGTTCGTTGTAGTTGGGCAGATACAGCAGGCACTCCTTCTCGGAGCCGTCCATCCCTTTGATCATCGTGAACGCCTCGCCGCGCTTGCGGGGAGTGCGCGAAGAGGCGTAGATCCACTCGCCGTCCTTGCGGATGTAGAGGTCGAAGCCCTCGGTAGCTACCCGCGGGGTGCTGGAACCGTTGTAGACGAACGAGGTGTACTCGGGCAGCAGGTCGATGCGCGAGGAATTGGTCTTGAACACCAGCGCCAGGCCCGCGCCGCAGCGCACCTGCTGGTTCTCGGACTTGGTGAAGCCCTTGTAAGCGACCGTATCGATCCGGTGGTAAGGGTGCGGCGTAGGCAGCGCCTTGCCGATCAGATTGAGTTCGGTGGCGTCGACGAACCGCATCTGCGCGGCCGCCGCCCAGACCGTCAGCAATGCGACGGAGAGTAGAAAAAGTCGTTTCATGATAGGTATTTATTTAAGTTGCGAATGCGAATCTCACTGCCGACGACCGTTGCCGCCGCCTTCAGGGTCACCCGGCTATGAGCCGGGATCGAGGGGCGATGCCCGGACGATGAGTCCCGGACCCGATTCGGCGCTTCCACCCGCTGAAAGCCGTTCCTTAAACGGCCCTCAGGGAGGAAGATTTCGAAAAAAGGGCGAAGTCCGCGAACCTCGCCCTTGCGGGAACGGCCGTAGGGCCTATTTGGCAGCTTCCTGCCAGATCAGCGCCGAAGCGCCGAGGATGGCGGCGTTCTTGCCCTGAATACCGCTCGGAAGCAGTTTCACCTTGTTCTTGAAGACGAAGAGCATGTTCTCCTCCATGTACCACTGGGTGGGTTCGAAAAGCAGTTTGCCGGCCTTCGAAAGACCGCCGAAGAGGAAAATCGCCTCGGGAGAAGTCACCGTCACCACGTCGGCCAGCGCGCGGCCCAGCATCTCGCCCGTGAAGCGGAAAGCCTCCAGAGCGACGGGGTCGCCCTGCTCGGCGGCCGCCGAGATCATCGAAGCGTCGAAATCCTCGAACGCTATGCCCCGCAGCTTGCTGGGTGCATTCATCTTGGCCATCAGTTCGAACGCCGTGCGCTTGATACCCGTCGCCGAAACATAGGTTTCCAGACAACCCTTGCGCCCGCAGCCGCACTCGCGGCCGCCGCGCTCGACGATCACGTGGCCGAACTCGCCGGCGAAGCCGTCGTGGCCGTAGATCATCTCGCCGTTGGCGACGAAGCCCGAACCCAGGCCGGTGCCGAGCGTAATCATCACGAAATCGCGCATGCCTTTGGCGTTGCCGTAGATCATCTCGCCGATCGTGGCGGCGTTGGCGTCGTTGGTGACGATCGTCTTCACACCGTCGAAGCACTTCGAAATATCGTCAGCCAGCGGGAAAATGCGGCGCGCCTCGTCGGGATCAGGGTCGTCGGGCCTGAATTTCCAGAGATTCGCCGGATTCTCGATCGTGCCCTTGTGATAATTGGCGTTGGGGGCGCCGATGCCGATACCGGCCAGTTCATACTCGAACGAAAGGCTCTGGGCCAGGGCGCGCATGGCGTCGCAAAGTTCCTCGACATAAGCCGGATAGTCGTCCACATGGGGATATTTGCGGGTCGAGATGACCGATTCGGCATAGAGGTCGCCGTTTTCGTCGACGAGGCCGAACGCGGTGTTGATACCGCCGATATCCACACCGATAGCGAGTTTTTTCATATCGTACTTCAGGTTAAAGTTAAGTTTTATCCTGTCAAAGTTAATTCAAAATTCGGCTACTCCAAACTTTTTTCCTATTTTTGGGACCTATTCATATACAAAATCACAACCCGGATTATGCAAAGCAACGAACAGATACTCTCCGCCATCGAGAATTACCTCGCCCAGACCGATTTCCCGGCCGAACCCGAACTCCTGTACGCGCCCATCGGCTATTCGCTGGCCGGAGGCGGCAAACGTCTGCGGCCGATGCTGCTGATGCTCGCCCACGGCATCTTCTCCGACGACATGCAGCAGGCGCTGCCCGCGGCGGCGGCCGTGGAGGTGTTCCACAACTTCACGCTGCTGCACGACGACATCATGGACAACGCCGCCGTGCGGCGCGGCAAGCCCTCGGTCTACGCCAAATGGGGCCAGAACGTGGCCATCCTCTCGGGCGACGCCATGCTGATCTGCGCCTACCGACTGCTGAGCACCGTTCCGGCGAAGCTGCTGCCGCAGGTGCTGGCGACGTTCAACGACATGGCCCTCGAGGTGTGCGAAGGGCAGCAGTACGACATGGATTTCGAACACAAGGCCAAAGTTTCGGTCGTGGAGTACATGCACATGATCGAGCTGAAGACCTCGGTGCTGCTGGCCGGAGCCGTGGCGATCGGCGCCATGCTGGGCGGCGCCTCCGAGGAGGACTGCCGCAAGTTGCGGCGTTTCGCCGTCGAGCTGGGGCTCGCCTTCCAGCTGCAGGACGACCTGCTGGACAGCTACGGCGACGAGCGGCTGGGCAAGGCCATCGGGGGCGACATCCTCGAAGGGAAGAAAACCTACCTGATGGTCACGGCCATGAGCCGTGCCGACGAAGCCACGCGCGAAATACTGCGCACGGCCTGCCGCGACCCGAAACTCAGCAGCGCCGAGAAGATCGCCGCCGTGAAGGCCGTCTACGACCGGCTGGAGGTGCCGCGGCTCACCGAGCAGCAGATTTCGCTGCGCTTCGAACGGGCGCTGTCGATCCTCGACACCCTCTCGGCGGAACCCGCACGGACCCGACGGATGCGCGACTACGCCATGAGCCTGATGGGGCGCAAGAACTGACGGCGGCATGAAACGCCTCCCGGCCATACTCCTGCTGTTTTCGGCGCTCTCCGCCGCAGGACAGGCACACCCCGACATCACGCTCGGCATGATCCGGCAAAAGGACCTTTCGATGCTGTGGACGGGACCGCTGCCCCTGATCGACCGCGAGGATACGACCACGCTCCAATGGGTCGACCGGCCCGAACCGCTCGGATTTATCGGCAGGGATTTCCAACGGTTCCGGATACACGTCACCGCCATCCGCCGGTCGGGTTCCGATCCGCTGAAATACGTTCTGAACGGCAAGACGCTCGTCAAAGGCAACATCTGCGATTTCGAAGGGGATCTGCAGATCGACTCGCTCGTGAAACGGCCCGACTCGGATGCACCGGAAGAATGGGGCGGAATCCGTTCGGGATGGTATCTGAAAGGACACTACGTCCTGCGCGAAGACCCCGGGCAGTCGGGCGCGGGGGTGTTCGAAGGCACGCATTACATCGACATCGCGTCCGACAGCGACGGCAACATCTATTACGACACGCTGATGCTGATCGCCGACGGATACCGCAACAACCAGTGGCGGGGAACCTGGCGCAGCTACAAAACCGGCGCGGCGAAGGCGTGCAACTGGGGCGACTGGCGGATTCCCGACAGCGACGGACTGGACTACGGAGCCGGGGAATTCATTCCGGCCGACGAATACCTCGGCAACGGCTGGCAAAGCTACCGCGACCAGTTCGACCGCGACCCGGCGATCCGGGCAAAGGCCCTGCAAGAAGAAAACCAGTGCTGGTGGTTCAATGAACAGTAAAAATCCATGAAACGTTCGGATATCGAAATAATGGCCCCCGTGGGGTCGTACGAATCGCTCGCGGCCGCCATTCAGGCCGGAGCCGACGCCGTTTACTTCGGAGTCGGGAAACTCAACATGCGTTCGGCCTCGGCGGCCAACTTCACGCTCGACGACCTCTCGAAGATCGTCGCCACGGCCCGCAGGGCCGGCGTGAAGAGCTACCTGACGGTCAACACCGTCGTCTACGAGGACGAAATCGCCGAGGCGCACGCCGTGATCGACCGCGCCAAGGCCGCGGGGGTCGACGCCGTGATCGCGTCGGACCTGGCGGCGATCCTCTACGCCCGGCAAATCGGGCAGGAGGTGCACATCTCCACCCAGTGCAACATCTCGAACTCCGAGGCGGTGCGGTTCTTCGCCCAATGGGCCGACACGGTGGTCCTGGCGCGCGAACTGACGCTGGAGCAGGTGGCCGAAATCCACCGGAAGATCGCCGAAGACGACATCCGCGGTCCGCGGGGCGGGCTGGTCCAAATCGAGATGTTCGCCCACGGCGCCCTGTGCATGTCCGTTTCGGGCAAATGCTACCTCTCGCTCTACGAGACCAACTGCTCGGCCAACCGCGGCGCGTGCCGCCAGCTGTGCCGCCGCAAATACACCGTCACGGACCGGGAGACCGGGGCGCAGCTCGACATCGACGGGCGTTACGTGCTCTCGCCCAAAGACCTCTGCACCATCGACTTCCTCGACAAGATGATCGCCGCAGGAGTCCGGGTGCTGAAGATCGAGGGACGCGCCCGCGGCGCGGAGTACGTCAGACGCGTGGTCGGGTGTTACGACGAGGCGCTCCGGGCCCTCGAGGCCGGGACCTACACCCCGGCGCTGGCCGCGGAGCTGAAAGAGCGGCTGCGGACGGTCTTCAACCGCGGATTCTGGGAGGGCTACTACGCCGGACGTCCCGTCGTGGAGCACAGCCCGGCCTACGGATCGTCGGCCACGCAGCGCAAGGTCTACGTGGGCAAGGTGGTGAATTTCTACAAAAAGCTGTCGGTGGCCGAAGTGCAGGTCGAGGCGGCGCCCCTGCGCGTCGGGGAGCCGATCTTCTTCCTCGGGGCCACCACCGGCGTCGCCGAACAGACGCTCGAAGAGCTGCACGGACCGGACGGGCAGCCGGTAGACTCCGTCGCGCAGGGCGATCTCTGCGCCGTCCGCACCCCCGGCGTGATCCGGCGCGGGGACCGGCTCTACAAATTCGTTCCCACGGACAACACCTGAAACCCAATAACGATGCAACCTCAACCGACCCGACCGACCGCTCCGCAGCGGCTTCTCTCGCTCGACGCCCTGCGGGGTTTCGACATGCTCTTCATCATGGGCTTCGCCGGGCTCGTCGCCGGCCTGTGCAAACTATGGCCCGGAAGTTTCTCCGACTGGCTCTCGGCCCAGATGGGCCATGCCGAGTGGGACGGATTCCTCCACCACGACACCATCTTCCCGCTGTTCCTCTTCATCGCGGGCATCTCGTTCCCCTTCTCGCTGGCCAAACAGCGCGAAAAAGGGCTCGGCGAACGCAGCATCCTCCTGAAGGTCGTCCGCCGCGGAGCGATCCTGGTGATCCTGGGACTGGTCTACAACGGGCTGTTCAAACTCGACTTCGCGACGCTGCGCCTGCCGAGCGTGCTGGGCCGCATCGGACTGGCGTGGATGTTCGCGGCGCTGCTGTTCATCCGGTTCGGAGTGCGCACGCGCATCTTCGTCGCCGCCGCAATCCTCGCCGGCTACGGACTGCTGCTGCAATTCGTCGGAGCGCCCGACGCCGCAGGGGCCGGCCCGCTGACCCAAGCGGGCAACATCGTGGGGTACATCGACCGGACGATCATGCCGGCGCACATCTACCGCCAGAGCGGATTCGACCCCGAAGGGCTGCTGAGCACCCTGCCGGCCGTCGTGACAGCGATGCTGGGGATGTTCACGGGCGAATTCGTCCGCCGTCCCGAGGCGCAGGTCCCGGGCAGCCGCAAGGCGCTCGGGATGGCCGCCGGAGCCGTCGTCCTGCTGATCCTCGCCCTCTGTCTCGACCCGCTGCAGCCCGTCAACAAGAAACTCTGGACCCCGGCTTTCGTCTTCGCCGCAGGAGCCTATTCGCTCGGCATGTTCGCGCTGTTCTATTATATTATAGATGTGCGGCAGTGGCGGCGGTGGTGCTATTTCTTCCAGGTCATCGGCCTCAACTCGATCACGATCTACATGGTGCAGCGGATCGTCCGGGTGAGCAGCGTCTCCGAATTCTTTTTCGGCGGCCTGGCCTCGAAATTCCCGCCCGGAATCGCCGCGGTGATCCTCTCGGCGGGGTACGTCGCCGTCTGCTGGCTGCTGCTATGGTTCCTCGACCGGAAGAAAATCTACCTCAAGGTCTGACGGCCGATAGCACGAAAAGGCGCACCGCACGATGCGCCTTTTCACATACTCCGGAGGCCGTCACCCCAACTATCGGAAATATTTTATCGAAACTCAATAATTTTAAGTCGTTATTCAAGAAAATATGCTTATATTTGTACGATCGAACAAAAAGACACATTCCCGATGAAAACCGGAAAAGTCGTCCGCACCCCGGCTCTTTTTCGCATCGGACCGACCTGAGAACCACAACCATTAAAATAAAAAGTTCAAACCCGGGTCGTCCCGGAAGCGGTCCTCTTACCGGCTGCAACGACGGAAAACCCGACAATAGTTGTGTGGCGAAGGCCCGGAGCGTACCGGGTCTTCGCGTTTTTTCGTACCTTTGGGGGTCGTAACGACCCCTTTAGGAGTCGGTCGGTTATCCGGAAACCGCATGTAATCCGTTTTCGGACCCGACGGGCTTTGTAGACCTTTAGTATCATAACGACCCTTTCATATGCCGAAAAGCCTTGCCTCTCCACACCTATCCCGGCATCCCGCAGATGGACTGCCGATGCCCCGGCGGATCGGAGCCATCCTCGCCGTGGCATTCGGCGTCTCGCTCTCGGTCATCGACGGGACCATCGCCAACGTCGCCCTGCCCACCATCGGCGCGGAGCTGGGCATCTCGGCCGCAGACTCGATCTGGATCGTCAACGCCTACCAGCTCGCCATCATGGTCTCGCTGCTGTCGTTCTCGGCCCTGGGCGACGTGGTGGGCTACCGCAAGGTCTACATCGGCGGGCTGATGCTCTTCACCGCGGCATCGGTGGGGTGTTCGCTCTCGGGGTCGCTCCAGACTCTCGTTCCGGCCCGCGTCATGCAGGGGTTCGGAGCCGCAGCCATCACCTCGGTCAACACCACGCTGATCCGCTTCATCTACCCCAGAGCCCGGCTGGGACGCGGCATGGGCATCAACGCCACGGTCGTCGCCGTGTCGTCGGTGGCCGGACCCACGCTCGCCGCAGGCATTCTTTCGGTGGCCGACTGGCCGTGGCTGTTCGCCGTCAACATCCCGATGGGGCTTGTCGCCCTGTCGCTCAGCCGGCGGTTCCTGCCCCCGAATCCCGTGCGGGTGCGCGAGCACCGTTTCGACTGGCGCGACGCCGCGATGAACGCCCTGACGTTCGGGCTGCTGATGGCTTCGGTCGAGGGATTCTCCCACGGGCTCGATGCGCGCCTGCTGTCGCTGGGCGTCGCGGCACTCATCGTCGTGGGGTTCTTCTTCATCCGCAGCCAGCTGCGCGAACCCTATCCGATTCTGCCGTTCGACCTGCTGCGCATCCCGATCTTCTCGGTGTCGGTCGCCACGTCGGTCTGCTCGTTCCTGGGGCAGATGCTCGCTATGGTGGCGCTGCCCTTCTACCTCCAGCACGCCTGCGGCTACAACGACGTGCAGACGGGCCTGCTGCTGACGGCCTGGCCCGCCGTAATCATGGTCGTAGCCCCGGTGGCGGGAATGCTCGTCGAGCGCGTCCACGCCGGCATCCTCGGCGGCACGGGCCTCGCGGCGATGGCCGCGGGACTGTTCCTGCTGGCGTTCCTCCCGGAGCATCCGACCGATTTCGACATCATCTGGCGGCTGGTGCTCTGCGGCGCGGGATTCGGACTTTTCCAGTCGCCCAACAACAGCATCCTGATCGCCTCGGCGCCTCCCGAACGGAGCGGTTCGGCCAGCGGCATGCTCGCCACGGCGCGCCTCGTCGGACAGACCACGGGCGCGGCGCTGATGGCCCTGCTGTTCCACATCGTCCCCGGAAACAGCACCCACACGGCGCTGCTGCTGGCGGGCGGTTTCGCCCTCACGGGCGCCGTCGTCAGCCTCGCCCGCATCTCGCTGCCCCTGCCCGAAGGGCTTACCCGAAGAAAATAATCCAGACCATGAAACACCTTTTTCCGATACTGCTCCTGCTCGCTCCGCTCTTCTCGGGAGCGCAGGAATCCGACACCACAGCCTTTATCCGCCCGCCCTACCTGCACCGGGGCGACACCGTGGGCATCGTCTCCCCGGCGGGCAAGCTTCCGCCGAAGACCGACACGGCGAAAATCCGCGAACGCTTCGCGTCGTGGGGCCTGCACGTGAAGTTCGGCCTCCACTGCGCCGACCGCGGACAGCCCTACTTCGCCGGGACCGACGAGGAGCGCGCCGCCGACCTGCAGGCGATGATCGACGATGAGTCGGTCAAAGCCGTGATCGCCTGCCGCGGGGGTTACGGCTCGGTGCGCCTGCTGCCGCACGCGGACCTCGCGCGGCTGCGCGAACACCCGAAATGGGTGGTCGGGTTCAGCGACATCACCATGCTCCACCTCGCCATGCGGAAACTCCGCATCGAGAGCATCCACGGCCCCATGCCCTCGGGATTCCTCTTCGACGGGGAGGAGGACCCCTCGGCCGAATCGCTGCGGCAGGCGCTGTTCGGCGAGACGGTGCGCATCGAAGTCGGCCCCCATCCGCTCAACCAGCCCGGAACGGCCTCGGGACGCCTGGCCGGGGGCAACCTGACGGTGATCCGCTCGGCGGACGGCACCCCCGAGGAGCTGACGGCGGAGGAACCGACGGTGCTGCTCGTCGAGGAGGTCGGGGAGTTCGTCTACCGCATCGATCGGATGATGCAGAGCCTCGCGCGCAGCGGCAAGCTCAAAAACCTCCGGGCGGTGGTCGTGGGACACTTTTCGGAGATGCTGGGTCTGGAAAAATTCGGCGTGGCGGACGCCTGCGCGATCATTTCGTCCTACACGCGGCCGTTGGGGATACCGGTCGTCTTCGGATTTCCCACGGGACATGCCGAGCCCAACCTGGCGGTCTACCTCGGACGTCGGGTGACGGTCAACGTCGACGAAGAGGGCGCAAGCGTGGAATTCTCCCGCGAAGATTGACGAATCCCGGATTTTTTCCTATATTTGGGGGCGTAACCCCCCTTTTTATTCAAACGCCTATGTTTTCAGCAAAGACCTATACCGCACGCCGTCACGAACTGCGCACCAAGATCGGGAGCGGCATCATCCTGCTCCCGGGCAACTCCCTGTCGCCCAACAACTACCCCAACAACGCCTACTATTTCCGACAGGACTCGTCGTTCCGCTACTACTTCGGACTGAACGTCCCGTCGGTGGTCGGCGTGATCGACGCCGACACGGGCGAGGAGACGCTCTACGGCGACGACTTCACCGTCGAGGACATCATCTGGACCGGCCCGCAGCCCACGCTGCGCGAGATGGGCGCCGGGGTCGGCATCACGGCCACGTTCCCGATGGCCGAACTGGAAAAACGCCTCCGCAGGGCCGTCGCCCTGGGACGCCGGGTCCACTACCTCCCGCCCTACCGCGGGGAGACCAAACTCCAGCTGTCGGCGCTGCTGGGCATCCGGCCCGCGCTGCTGCACGACTACAAGTCCGTAGACCTGATGTTCGCCGTGGCGGAGATGCGCGAGAAGAAGAGCGCCGAAGAGGTCGAGGAGATGGAACGCGCCTTCGAGATCGGCTACGAGATGCACACGACGGCGATGAAGATGTGCCGCCCGGGCGTCGTCGAACGCCAGATCGCGGGGGCCATCGAAGGCGTCGCCAAGTCGATGGGACAGGGCGTGTCGTTCCCCTCGATCGTGTCGCAGCACGGCGAGACGCTGCACAACCTCAACGCCGACGGCGTGTTGGAGGAGGGCCGCCTGCTGCTGTGCGACGCCGGCGGCGAGAGCGTCGAGGGCTACTGTTCGGACCACACCCGGACCTACCCCGTGAGCGGACGCTTCACGCAGCAGCAGCGCGAGATATACGACATCGTGCTGGCCGCCCACGACCACGTGGCCCGCATCGTCAAACCCCACATGATGTACACCGAGGTGCACAACGCCGCCTACATGACCCTGGCCGAAGGGCTCGTGGAGCTGGGTCTGCTGAAAGGTTCGGCCGCCGACGCCGTGGCCGCCGGAGCGATGACGATGCTCATGCCCCACGGGCTCGGGCACGGACTGGGCATGGACGTACACGACTGCGAGGCGATGGGCGAGCGGTCGTTCGATTTCGCGTCGATCGCCGAACGCGCCGCCGCGTCGGGGACCTGCATCTACCGCGCGGCATGGCGTCTCGAACCGGGGACGGTGATGACCGACGAACCGGGACTCTATTTCATTCCGGCGCTGATCGACAAGTGCCGCGCCGAGGGGCTTTACAAAGGCATCGTCGATTACGACGCGCTCGACGCCTACCGCGATTTCGGGGGCATCCGCATCGAGGACGACATCCTCGTGACGGAAACCGGCAGCCGCATCCTCGGCGACCTCAAGATTCCCATTACAGCAGAGGAAATCGGCCACCTAAGAGGCGGCTTTTAGGCGCGGCAGCAGGACATAACGTATTAGGACCTGAGTTGCGCTACAAACCAAATCCAAACAGAAAACTGCCATGACAACCAAAACGAAATGGATCATCTACGGAGCGCTGGCGCTGATCGCCGTGCTCCTGATCGCCATCTTCTCGAAAAACATCGTCAACGGACTCGAAAACCTGTTCGTCAAGATCGCCATCTATCTGATCGTCTTCTGCGCCGGATGGCTCCTGGGACGCTTCGGCGGAAACCGACGCCGCAACGACAACGAACGCAACGCCCGCAACATCACCCAAGCACAGAAATAAAAACCGATGAAAAAAGCAGCACTTCTGTTCGCCCTGACGCTGCCCCTGCTCGCCGCGGGACAGCAGCGCGACTGGGCCAATTACAGCCGTTACGCCGAAGCCAACGCCGCCCTGACGACGGCTCCCGCCGTGGTGTTCATGGGCAATTCGATCACCGACGGATGGGACGACGCCCACCCGGAATTCTTTACCGACAACAATTTCGCCTGCCGCGGGATCAGCGGCCAGGTCACATCCCAGATGCTCTGCCGTTTCCGCGCCGACGTGATCGGCCTCGGTCCGAAAGCCGTGGTGATCCTCGCCGGAACGAACGACATCGCCCGAAACAACGGCCCGATCGAAAGCGAACACATCGTCGAGAACATCGTCTCGATGGCCGAACTGGCCCTCGCCGCCGGCATCCGTCCGATCATCTGCTCGGTGCTGCCGGCCGCGAAATATCCGTGGCGCCCCGAGATCGAATCGGTGCCCGAAAAGATCCGGGCCCTGAACGACCGCCTGCAGCAGTACGCCGCGGAGCGCGGAGTGACGTGGGTCGACTACTACGGCGCGATGGACGCCGGCGACGGGTCGATGCGCGGCGAATACACCAAGGACGGCGTGCACCCCACGCCCGAAGGTTACACGGTCATGGAGGGCGTCATCCGGCCCGCACTGGCGGAGTGGCCCCTACCACCGCACGCCGGAAATGCACCTGCGTGAAGGCTCGCTGGTGGCTGACAGTGGGCGTCGTAACATCGGTTATCTGAAGGACATCACGCCTTACGGTGCGACATTCCAGCCGCTTGGACT
>CATKXN010000002.1 GCA_949840605.1 uncultured Alistipes sp. | reverse complement strand
CAGCTGCACGACGAGATAGCCGCGGTCGACATAGCTGCGCAGTTAGCCGGCGTCGAGCCCGGCGGGAAATTTGTCGGCGCCGTAGGGCCCCGTACCGTAAGGCGTGCGGAAAATGACGATCGGAGCGCGCCCCGGAGCCTTGGGGGTGTAGACCGAGGTATGGAGGCGCACGCTGTCGCGCATGGCGATGCGGTATTCGGCCTTGTCATAGAGCGTGGCGGCCGGCTGGGCGCACGCGGCGGCGACGGCCAGCAGAGCGCCCCAGAGCAGCAGCAGGAATCGGCGGAGTTTCATGGCAGGATCGGTTTCAGTTTCCCGTAAAGATAGCCTTTTTCCGGTCAAAACGCAAAAAGAGAGACCGAAGCCGCGACAAAAGCGCGATTTCTTCCGACGGGCCGGACTGCAATGTTTGGATTCGGGCGAAAATAAACGTACTTTTGTACCGTATTTCTTAATAAACGACCATGCTCAGAGCAGGACGCACACAAACCCTCACCGTAAGCCGCGTATCGGAATACGGACTATACCTCGCGGACGACGAGCAGAACGAAGTTCTTCTGCCCAACCGCTACACCTCGCTGACCGACAAGGTCGGCGACCAAAAGGAGGTGTTCATCTACCACGACTCCGAAGACCGGCTGGTGGCCACGACCGAAACACCGCTGCTGCGCGCCGGAGAGGCGGGTTTCCTGCGCGTGGTGGACAAGACGGCCCACGGGGCATTCCTCGACTGGGGGCTTCACGGCAAGGACCTCTTCCTCCCGAACCGCAACCAGCAGGGCGGCATCCTGGCCGGGCACAGCTATGTGGTCTACCTCTACGAAGACAACATCACGGGTCGCTGCGTGGCCACGACCAAGCTCAAGGGCTTCATCAGCAACGACCTGATCTCGGTGAAACCCCGCGAGGAAGTTTCGCTGCTCGTCGCTTCGGAGAGCGAGATCGGCTTTCGCGTGATCGTCAACAACCGCCACTGGGGCATGATCTACCGCAACCAGATCTTCCGCCCGGTGGCCGTCGGCGACCGCCTGACGGGTTACGTCCGCCGCATCACCGAGGACAACCGCATCGACGTAAGCCTCCAGCAGGCCGGGTTCGCCCAGGTGAAGGATTCGGCGCAGACGCTGCTCCAGCTGGTCCGCGACAACGGCGGATTTCTCCCCCTGAACGACGACAGCGCCCCGGAGGAGGTGACGCGGCTGACGCAGATGAGCAAAAAGGTCTTCAAACGATCGCTGGGAATGCTCCTGAAGCGCGGCGAAGTCGAGGTCGGCGAAAAGGGAATAAACTGCAAGACTCATGGCGAAGATTAACACCGCAGAGCGGGTGTCGGCGGAGGCTTCCGACAATTTCGTTTTCCAGCGTTCGCTGCTGGCCTACCACGCCGCGGCGGAACGCATCGCGGGCGACGTGCTCGAGATCGGCACGGGAAGCGGTTACGGCATCGAGGTCGTGGCGCCCCACGCCCGGCGGTTCGTCACCGTGGACAAGCACGTTCCGGCGCCGGAGTTGCTGCAGCTGCCCAACGTCGAGTTCCGGCAGACCGAAGTTCCGCCACTGGATTTCCCCAATCAGAGTTTCGACTGCGTGATCTCGTTCCAGGTGATCGAACATATCCGTCCCGACGGCGATTTCGTACGCGAAATCGCCCGCGTGCTGCGTCCGGGCGGACGCTTCATCGTGACGACGCCCAACGCGCCGATGTCGCTGACGCGCAATCCGTGGCACGTGCGCGAATACACGGCCGAAGGGCTCCGGAAACTCCTCGCCGAAAGTTTTTCCTCGGTCGAGACCCTCGGAGTGTTCGGAAACGAAAAAGTGATGGATTATTACGAAGAAAACCGCCGCAGCGTCCGCCGCATCACGCGGTTCGACATCCTGGACCTCCAGCACCGCCTGCCGCGCCGCCTGCTGCAACTGCCCTACGACCTGCTGAACCGGCTCAACCGCCGCAGGCTCCTCCGGCAGAATACCGACCTGACGACCTCGATCCGGATGGACGACTACCGCATCGACCCGGTCGGGGCGGATTGTTTCGATCTCTTCTACGTCGCCACAAAATAAAAAATGCGGAGGTCTGTCTCCGCATTTTCATCAGTACTCTTCCTCGTTGAAGAAGAAATCGTCTTTCGAAGGATAGTCGGGCCAGATGTCTTCGATCGATTCGTAGATCTCGCCTTCGTCTTCTATTTCCTGCAGGTTCTCGAGCACCTCAAGCGGCGCTCCCGAACGTACCGCGTAATCAATCAGCTCCTCTTTGGTTGCGGGCCAGGGGGCGTCTTCGAGTTTCGAAGCCAATTCAAGTGTCCAATACATAGTCACAAATTTTTAAGTTCCCAAATATCAATGGATTAAAAGCCCCTAAAGGCTTATTATCCAATATGACTGATTTGCAAAAGTATAAAAAAATTGAGAAAAACAAAGAAAAAACGATAAAACATCGCCACAGCCCACTCAATCATTTACAAATCAACAATTTAAGGAATCCACAAAACCTCTTTCACCTCATAATGAACTGTCAGCGTGCGTCCGAGCAGGTAAAAATAGTCCGAAAGACGGTTCAGCCAGACCAGCACCGACGGCTCGACGCCGTATTTCGCATCGACCCGGAGCGCCGCACGTTCCGAGCGCCGGCAGACAGTGCGGCAGACGTGGCACAGCGACACGGCGGCATGCCCGCCGGGGATCGTGAACTTGTCGATGGGTTGCAACGCCTCCTGCATGGCGTCGATGCGACTTTCGAGCCACGTGACGGCCTCAGGATCCAACGGAGCGACCTTGTCGCTTCCCGACTCGCCCGTCGCCAGCAGGGCCTCGACGGTCATCAGCCGCGAAAGAATGCGGTTCAGGTCGCCGACGCAAGCCGCCAGCGCGTCGTCCGCACGCAGGTTGTCGGCCAGCAGGGCCGTGAAAGCCGCCAGTTCGTCCACCGAACCGTAAGCCTCGACCCGCTCGTCGGTCTTGAAGACCCGTTCGCCGCCGATCAGCGAAGTAGTCCCTTTGTCGCCCGTCTTGGTATATACTTTCATATCCGGAAGTGTTGTTTAGGCAAATGGTTGTTGAAAATCAGCAGGTAACCGCGGTTGTCTACCGTCGTCGAACGGTGTCGCGCAACGATCTGGGCGCACAGCGCCTGCCGCACTCGCCCGTCGTAGGGCGACATGACGGCCACGGTGTGTCCCGCTGCACCCGCCTCGCGCACCAGCGCCAGCGTTTCGGCCCGCGGCAGGTCGCGCGTCACCACGCACAACTCCGCATCCGCACGATTCAGGCCAAACGTCTTGTAACCGCAGTGAATCGCCAGGTTCTGCAGCTGCACGGCACGGCGTCGGGATACCCCCGCAGCCGTCAGGGACTCGTAAACCGTCCGGTCGCCCGGAAGCAGTCCGTCGCGCATGAACACCTCGCGCACGATGTCGTAGACGAACGGCGAATGCACCCCGTGTCCGCGAAAATAACGGGCGCGGGAGAGGCGGTTGCGCAATTCCGCGACCCGCCCGGGCAGCCGGAGCGAAAGAGGATATCCGCCGAGCCTCATGGTTTCTATTTTTTGAGCATGCCGGCCAGCCGCCCCGTCGAAAAGGCGATCTGGAGGTTGTAACCGCCCGTATTGGCATCGAGGTCGAGCACTTCGCCGGCGAAATACAAACCTTTGACTTTCAATGACTCCATCGTATAGGGATTCACCTCCGCGCACCGCACGCCGCCGGCCGTCGTAACGGCGTATTCGAACGGCGCATAGTCCGTGATCGGGAAGGTCAGCCCCTTGAGCGTCCGCACGAGACGCGTGATCTGCTCCTCGGTGAGCTTGCTGACATAGCATTTCGAATGGATGTCCATCTCCTGCGCCAGCGGGATCACCAGCGGTTTGGGAACCAGCTTGCGCAGCAGCTCGCCGAAGAACTCCGTGGGTTTCAGTTCGGCCAGCTCGCGGGCGATGCGGTCGCGCAAAACCTCCTCCGTGAGCGCGGGTTTCAGGTCGAGCGTCAGTTTCACCCGCCTGCCGTCGATCAGGGCGTCCACCGCGTCGCGGCTCATGCGCAGCGCCACGGCACCCTCGATGCCGCGGTCGGAAAACCCGATTTCGCCGAACTCCTCGCGCACGGGTTCATTGTCTATATATAAGGTGGCGCGCACGTTGCGCAGCAGCACCTTGTCGAGGTAGCGGATCTGGGCGTGCGACGAGACGAGCGGCGTCAGCGACGGACGCAGCGGTTCGATCGTGTGGCCCAGGTCGGCGGCGAAGGCATAGCCGTCGCCCGTCGATCCGGTGGCGGGATACGACACGCCGCCCGTGGCGAGGATCACCTGCGCACACTCCTCCTTGCGTTCGAAACCCCGCTTGTTGATATATTTCACGCCGAAGACCCGGTTTCCGAGGGTCATGATCTCCGTGACGCGCGTGTCGTAGATAATCTTGACGCCGTTCTCGTAGCAGTATTCCAGCAGGGCGTTGGCGATGTCCCACGCCTTACCGCTCTTGGGGAAAACCCGCTCGCCGCGTTCGATTTCGAGCTTCACGCCCGCGCGTTCGAAAAATTTGATCGCCGCACGGTTGTTGAACTCGGCGAACGCCTGCGCGAAAAAGCCGGCGTTGGTGCGCACCTGCTCCGCAAATTCCTCGGCTGGCCGGGCGTTGGTGACGTTGCAGCGGCCCTTGCCCGTGATGCGGACCTTGCGGCCCGACTTCTCCATCTTTTCGATCAGCAGCACGCGAAGCCCGTTGCGCGCCGCGGTACCCGCGGCCATCATGCCCGCGGCACCCGCCCCGACGACGATGACGTCATACGGCTGTTTTTCTTCCATTTGTTCCATACGGGTGCAAAGATAAGAAGAATTTGAACGCGATCGTCCGGGAGGAATCATTAAAAATTATATTCAACCGTTTGATTCTCTATCAAAAAATAGTATATTAGCCACACACTAACTCTCAAATCGACCATGAATAAGACAGAATTGAAAGTATTTCTCAAAGGGTTGGTCAATTTTTACATCATCATAATGATCGTGATGTTTCTGCCATTTCCCGGAACAGAATACTCTCCAGAACGCATCGTGCGGCGCATTATCGTCTATACGGTTGTAAGTTTCATCGTCTTTTCTTCCGTCTATTTGTACAATCGGATCCGAAAGGGTCCGGTTAAAAATCCCGATACCGTTCCGGTTCCCGATGCAAACGAAAGTAAAGATGACGATCTGAGTATTTTCCGGTTCATCACGATCAAAAGCATGGGTACCTGCCTTCTCTATTTTTTGTGCATGATCGCGCTTCTCTATCCGGAAAAGTCGCTCGAAGAAATGGTGACCGCAAGCGCCCGAAATACCGGTTATTGCATCCTGGTTCTGCTCGCAGCCGGAATCGTATATTGTGTTTATCAAAGTCATATCCGCAAAAAAAAGTCGACATAGAAGGACTTTTATTGCTGAAACTGTCAGAGCTGAGCATTGGAGTGAGTTTGTGGACATGAAGAATCAAGCAGATAATATGGACAACGCTCTCAGGCAATCCATAAATCGTTACAAGAATATTGTTGAAGGCGATGAATCCTTCACTGAGAAGGGTGAGGCATGGTGTATGATGGGGCAAGCATACCGGCAGTTGGCTGATTTCAAAAAAGCCTTTACATGCTTCAAGAAGGCTGCCGCACATGACTATTCCGAAGCGTTTGCAATGGTGGGTGATGCTTATTTGGATGGTCAGGGTGTAGAAAAGAATCCTGCAAAGGCTCGCCTATGGTACAGGAAAGGTGCTGATATGGGTGAGATAACAGCTACTCTGCAATTGGCTGACTGTTACAAGCGTGGCATTGGTGGCAAGGTTGATTACTCAAAAGCGATGGAACAATATCTGCATCTCGCAGAACGCACCGGTCATTTTTGGAATAAATATGCTGACGGCATCGGAACCGCGCTGTACGCAATCGGCAATATGTATCTCAACGGCTCGGGTGTGCCGGTCGATCTGAAGAAAGCCGCCCGTTATTTCAAACTCGCCGCCAAGAAAGGCAATACTGATGCAGAAAACGCACTTAACCATGAATAATCTGGTTGAACAATATAAAATCATACAACACGTTACTCGCCATTATGCGGGTGAAGGCGATTTGGAACAAGCACGGGTGGCGGTATCCGTCATTACGCCTGTTGCCGAGAAAGGAAACGCCAAGGCGCAATACGTGCTCGGCAAATATTATTCGTGGGGCTATGGCGAGGACTGCGATAATCAAAAGGCAATCTATTGGTTTGAGAAAGCCGCCGACAAGGGAAATGAAAAGGCTGCGGAAGCATTGGCAAATCTCTATCGCTACGATTTCCCGGATGACGAGATTGAAGCACAGGATAAAAAAGCCTTCGTGTTGAAATGGCATAAGCGGAGGATTGCCATTCTGGAAGATAAAGCAGCCAAAGGCGTGGCAGGTGCGGCAGAGGCACTTATGAATCTTTATGTCAATGACTGCCCCGGTGATATTGCCCCGGAAGAAGGCATAGCTATCGCCCGCGAATGGCACGACCGCTGGATCGAGATGCTGAAAGCCAAAGCGGATAAAGGGAATATGGCGGTCAGGAAGAAATTGGCTGACATCCTTTATTATGGAACCGGTGTTCCTGATGAAGTATTGGAACTTATCGAAGATGATGATACCGACACTTCCGAAGATGACGCTGCGACGCTGTATTCCGAAATAGCTGTCGGGGAAAACGATGCGGAAGGCTGGCTCAACCTCGGACAAATTTATAGCCGGTCTGATGAGGATTGGCAGAAGTCTTTGGACTGCTATATGAAAGCCGCCGCGTTGGGCCATAAAGAGGCTTATCGCTGTGTCGGAAGCGTATACTTCGAAGGGCGCGGCGTTGAGCAGGATTTGTCGAAAGCCCGCGAATGGTATCGCTGCGGAGCGGATGCCGGTGATGTGCCGGCGCAGTTGATGCTTGCCGATTGTTACAAGCGCGGACTCGGCGGAGAGAAAGACTACACCGTTGCGATGGAACTGTATCGGCAGATTGCCTCACGAAGTAACCTCCGAAGGAAATATATGCATGAGCTTGGAACGGCGCAGTACGAAATCGGCAACATGTATATGAAAGGATTGGGCGTGGATGTCGATTTACGGCAGGCGTACGACTGGTTCAAACTCGCCGCCGGGAATTGCAGCCTTGCCGCAGAAAATGCCCTCAACAACAAGAAATTCAGAGATTTTAGAAAATGAAACTGCGCACGTTGTGCTTCGAGGGCGATACCGTGCCAACCGCCCCTATACCAGTCCATACAGCATAGGCGGTGCCTATCGGTAAACTCTGCGTGGCTTTTGCCAGCAACCCCATACTGATGATTGTGAAAACAAGGAATCCGGCAATCCATCCCCACCAGGAAAGTCGGAGAAAGATTCCCGCTGCTTAATTTTTAATTCTTAATTATTAATTGTATTTTTGCGGCCGTTAAAATCGTTCTAAAAGATATGTTGAGCAGAAGATTACTCCGTATAAAGGTCGTCAAGGCGCTGTTCGCCCATCTCAAATCGGGTGCCGACAACATGATCGCGTCGGAAAAGACACTCATGGCATCCGTCGACAAAGCCTACGACCTCTATTTCCAGATACTGACCCTTCCCGTGGAGATCGCGCGCTATGCCGAGCAGCGTCAGGAACTGGCCAAACAGAAAAAACTGCCGACATTCGAGGACCTAAACCCCAACACCAAATTCGTGGACAACGCCGTGATCCGCACCATCGCCAACAGCGACGCGGTGAACGACCATGTCGCCGCCCGCAAACTGGGCTGGGCGAAATACCCCGAGCTGATCCGCACGCTCTACACACAGCTCACCGAAAGCGACTATTACCAGGAATACATGCAGCGCGAAGAGCGCCCGTTCGACGAGGACAAAAAACTGCTGGAGGAGTTTTTCAAGGAACTCCAGACCTGCGAGGCGCTGGACGACGTGCTGGAAGAGATGTCGATCCTGTGGAGCGACGACCTCCCCTACATCGTCATCATGATTCTGCGCACGCTGTCGGGGCTGCGCGTGTCGCACACCGACGTGCGGGTTCCCCCGAAATTCAAGAGCGACGAGGACCCGGCGTTCGTCAAGACGCTGTTCGAAAAGTCGCTGGTCAACTACACAGCCTATCAGGACTATATCGAGAAGTTCACGTCGAACTGGGACGTCGAGCGCATTGTCTTCATGGACAACCTCATCATCGGCACGGCGATGGCCGAGCTGACCTCGTTCCCGTCGATTCCCGTCAAGGTGACGCTGGACGAGTGGATCGAGATCTCGAAATACTACTCCACCCCCGGCAGCAGCACCTTCATCAACGGCGTGCTGGACAAGATCGTCGAGTCGCTGACCGCCGACGGGAGCATCAAAAAGGCAGGCCGCGGCCTGATCGAATAACCCCTTTCCGGCATGTTGCGCGCGTCGGCGATCCTCGTTCTGGCCGTTCTGGCGGCGGCTTGCGGCACACGCCCGCAGGCGACCGGACGCAAAGGCCGGATTATCGCGCTTACGGATTCGATTCTCACCACGGGAGGCACCGACACCGTGCGTTTCGGACGCCTCGGATCGGGCGAGATCGCCCAGCTGCGGCTGTGGCTGTCCAACGAGACGGGCCGTCCGGTGGCCGTCGCCTCCTATCGGCGCAGCTGCGGATGCACGACGCTCGAATTTGAATCACAGCCCGTTGCGCCGGGGGACGCGCAGCAGGTGACGCTCACCTTCGATTCGCGCGGCCTGTGGGGCTGGCAGCTCAAAACCCTGGATATCTCACTGGCGGGCGCAAAGCAGCCCCTGCGGCTTTTCGTCGAAGCCGAAGTGGAATAAATGCTTGTTTATTCCGTTCTTTTACGTATCTTTGGGGTCGTAACGACCCTTTTAGGAGTCGGGCCGTTTGGCCGAGCCGGGTCCAATCCGGTTTTGGCATTGTTCGTTCTTTTTCGTATCTTTGCTTCGTTCACAGAAATAAACACTTAAAACAGAATAACACTATGATTAATTTTCTTCAGGCAGCGCCCATAGAACCCCAGCCGGGTTTCATGCAGCAGTACAGTTTCATCATTATGATCGGCCTTATGGTGCTGGTTCTCTGGCTCTTCATGTGGCGCCCCGAGGCCAAGCGCCGCAAACAGATGCAGGAGTTCCGCAACGGTCTGAAAAAAGGTGACAAGATCATCACCGCCGGCGGAATCTACGGCGTCGTTAAGGAGATCAAGGAGACCACCCTGCTGATCGAGGTCGACGGCAACGTCACGCTGCGCATCGACAAAAACATGGTCGTAGCCGATAACTCGGACCTCCAGCGTCAGTAGGAGCGACCGTCATATCGTTAAGAGCTGCAATCCATTGCGGCTCTTTTCATTTCTTTCGTCACACGATAAGCACATGATACGGAAAATCACCCACGACTGCCAGGGGACCTGCTCGCGGCAGATCGAAATCGAAGTGGAAAACGGCATCGTCCGCAGCGTCGCATTCACGGGCGGCTGTCACGGCAACCAGCAGGGCGTCGCGGCCCTCGTGCGGGGAATGACGGCTTCGGAGGCCGTGGCACGGCTCGAAGGCATCGACTGCCGGGGCCGGGGCACCTCGTGCCCCGATCAGTTGGCAAAAGCGCTGAAAAAGGCTTTGTAAACGTTTCGGGAACGGATTTTGCAGCAAGTCGTGCGTTCTAAAACGCACGACTATGTATTTTCTATGGTATCTGCTCCTCGGCCTGGCGGCCGGATGGATCGCCAATCTGATCGTCAAGGGAGGCAGCTCGGGACTCTTCGTCAACCTGATCGTCGGACTTATCGGCGGCGTACTGGGAGGCTGGATATTCTCGCTTTTCGGATGGGTGCCCGTGGGTTCGCTGGGCAGTCTGGCCACGGCCGTCATCGGCGCGGTCGTCCTGCTGTGGATCGCCGCATTGGTCTCGCACCGCAAGATACGCGAGCAGTGATTTTATGTTACGGCGCACGCCTTCGGCGTAACACGCGCCGTTTCGACCGGTGGCGCAATAACCCTGCGCCAAAACTCCTCCGGAGATACGAAAAAAACAGATGTGGTAACCTGCGTAACGCATTACCACATCCATTTTTATTGAGCCTTACGGCTACGATCGTTGAGCTGCCGGGATTCGAACCCAGAACGACAGAACCAAAATCTGCTGTGTTACCATTACACCACAGCTCAAACATTCGCTCGAAAGCGATGACAAAGATAATCAAAAAATCGCAATTTCCAATCTCGGGTACAAAAAATGCTCCCGTATAACTAAGTGCATACGATTATGATTCCAGCAATGATTCTGCTCTTCGTGACGGGCTACCTGTTCATCGCCCTCGAGCATAAAACGAAAATCGACAAATCGGCCGTCGCGCTGCTCATGGCGGGTGCCATCTGGACCGTCTTCAGCCTCCTGGGCAACGATCCCAAGATCCAGCAGGAACTGGTCGACCAGCTGGGCGACACCTGCGAGATTCTGGTCTTCCTGATCGGCGCCATGACCATCGTGGACCTGATCGACAGCTACGGGGGATTCGGCGTCATCACCGACCACATCACCACGCGCAACACGCGCAAACTGATCTGGCTGCTCGCGATCATCACCTTCTTCATGTCGGCCACGCTGGACAACATGACCACCACGATCATCATGATCATGCTGCTGAGGAGACTGATCGCCGACCAGCAGGAGCGGTGGATATTCGCCGGCGTGATCGTCATCGCGGCCAACAGCGGCGGCGCCTGGTCGCCCATCGGCGACGTGACGACCATCATGCTGTGGATGCGCGGCAACGTCACGGCCGCGAACCTGATCGCCAACCTCTTCCTGCCGTGTCTGGTATCGGTGGTCATCCCCACGGCCCTCGCCAGTCGCTTCATCGCCGACAGAACGGCGGCTCCGGTCGGCGCCCAGGCCCTGGCAACGGGATGTCCCGAGTGCATCGGGCCGCGCCTGCGCAGGTTCATCCTCATCGTGGGCGTGCTGAGCCTGCTGTTCGTACCGATCTTCAAGAGCCTCACCGGACTGCCGCCCTACATGGGCATGATGATCTCGCTGGGATTCATGTGGATACTGACCGAAATCATCTACGACCGCAAGCGCAGCATCCGCAACATGGAGGAGTCGATCCAGCCGCGCGTGTCGAAGGTGCTGAAACATATCGACATGCCGACGATCCTCTTCTTTCTCGGTATCCTGATGGCCGTAGGCGCCCTGCAGACCGGAGGCGTGCTGACCGACATGGCCGACTGGCTGGACAAGAACGTGCACGAGGTATTCACCGTCGCGGGGGCCATCGGCCTGCTCTCGTCGGTGGTGGACAACGTACCGCTGGTGGCCGCCTGCATGGGCATGTTCCCCGTTGCCGACGCCGCAACTGCGGCCGCGAGCGCCGATCCGGCCTTCGCGCAGAGCTTCGTGCAGGACGGCCTGTTCTGGCATCTGCTGACCTTCTGCGCCGGCGTGGGCGGAAGCCTGCTGATCATCGGTTCGGCGGCGGGCGTCGTGGCGATGGGGCTCGAAAAGATCAATTTCGGCTGGTATCTCAAACGCATCTCGCTGCCGGCCCTGGCCGGCTATGCGGCGGGTATCGCAGTGATCTGGCTCGAACACCTGATCGTCGGACTTTAAGCCGAAACGGGCGGGGCTGCGGTCCCGCTGGTTCGTATCACGGCTTTCCGGTCGTTTCGGAGAGGAACGGCGAATACATCATCAGTGCGTCGTTGCGGGTAATGTACTGCACGTCGACGCAGCGCCCCTCGGTGTCGTACACCTCGCGGAAAAGCCGGTTGTGGCGGCTGTAACCGCCCCACCACTCGCTCTTCATGCAGTGGTCGCGCTCGACGATGCGGTAGGCGAACTCCGGACGCCGGTCGGCCCGCCACTCCCCTTCGAGGCACTCCTCGCCGACGGTGACGTGGAGCCGGAAAGTGGTCTGCGTGTCGTTGCGGATCATCAGGTCGCGGTAGGGATAGACACACGTGGCGCCGCTGCCGAAAGGCTGCGTGCGGCCGCTGTCAGGAAAGACGTCGTAGGAGTGGCGGTAGCGTTCCACGACGGTCAGAGGCGTGTGGAGCGTCATCCAGAAGATCAGGTTGGACAGCTGGCACAAGCCGCCTCCGACGCCCGGACGGAAGGTGCCGCAGAAGAGGACGATGCCGTCGAGATAGCCCTTGCGGCGCGTCGGACGCCCGATCAGCCGCCAGTAGCTGAACGTTTCGCCGGGGCGCAGGACCACGCCGTCAAGTCGAGCGGCGGCCAGCCGAAGGTTGGTGATCTTGTTGTACTGGTATTGCATGTCCACGTCTTTCAGCCTGCGCAGGAGCGGTGTTCGGTGACGGAAATGCAGATGGGGACACCCCGGAGCCGAGGCTTTCCGGGCGAAGCGCAGTCCGCCGAAATACCATGTTCCGTAGCGCAGGAAGGTGTACCACAGCCGGCCGCACCAGAGGCGCAGCCGCGAGCGTTTCAGGGGCCGGGACGCAGTCTGCTCCACCGTCAGCCGAGTTTGGCCGTGAATTTCGCGCGGTCCACGACGTAGCGGATGTGGACGCCCTCGCCGATCATCCCCCCGGCGTCGCGGGCCCCGACGTTGAAGGTCAGCTTGCGCCCTTCGACCTCAGTCAGCACGGCCGTGGCGGTGATCTCCGCCCCGAGCCCCGAGGGTTTGATATGCGTGACGTTCATCTCGGCACCGACGGTGGTCGAGCCTTCGGGCAGCTCGGATGCCACGGCCGTCATCGCGGCGTTCTCCATCAGCGCCACCATCGCAGGCGTGGCGAATACATCGAGATCGCCGGAACCCATCGCGGCGGCCGTATTGCCCGGGGCCACGGTCACGGCGCTGCGGGCGGAAAGTCCTTTTTCAAGCATAATAATCGTTTTACGGATATCGTTATTGCGATAAATAATTACCTTTGTCGCAAAGGTACGATTTTTCCGCCGACAATGAAAAAATGGCTGTTCCTGTTCGCTGTCTTATGCGTCGCCGCGCTCCCCGAGGCGCAGGCGCAGGGCGGGCGCGGCTTCTGGCACCAGGAGTGGGCGGTCGAGAAAGGCGATTCGATCCCGCTGGTCCACATCCTGCCGGTCTACGTTTTCAGCCGTCCGGTGGACCTGAGGCGTTACCGCCGGCTGGTGGACGCCGTGAAGAAGGTCTACCCCATCGCCAAGATCGCCCGGGCCAAGATGGCGGCGATGGAGGCGGAGCTGACGCGCCTGCCGACCAAGAAGGCGCAGAAAGAGTACATCAAGCAGATTTACCACGAGATCAAGGACGAATACACCCCCGTGCTGAAACGCATGACCCGCACGCAGGGCCGCGTGCTGCTGAAACTCATCGACCGCGAAACGGAATACACGGCCTACGAGGTGCTGAAAGAGTTCCGAGGCGGCTTCGTGGCGGGATTCTGGCAGGGCATCTCGAAAATCTTCGGCCAGGACCTCAAGTCGCAGTACGACAAGGAGGGCGAAGACCGGATGATCGAACAGATCGTCGTTTATTATGAGGCCGGACTGCTCCGGTAAATCCCCTAAAAATTAAACGACAGACCCGCGCCCAACCCCATGTAGGAGCGCGAGGGCCGGAACTCCCCCGCCCGGAAATTGTCGGTCAGGTAGCAATGGTAGGTGAAATCGCCGAAGAGGTTGAAGCGCCAGATCGGGATGATCAGCCGCACGCCCGCGTCGAACGTGCAGGAGAAACGCTGCCGCACGGTATAAGGTGCCCGGGAAGGGTCGATCGGCCCGTAGTCGCCGGGCGAAAACGGACCGCACATCAGTCCCGGGGTGAAGCCTGCGTGGGCCTCGAATGCCGAAGGAAGGATCGAGAGCAGCAGGTTCAGGAAATAGCTGCCGTCCATCGACCTGTCGTCGGGATAATATTCGTGGTTATAATAATAGCCCCGGTCTTCGGACGCATATCCCGTCGCACGAAAACGCGGAGAACGCCAGGTGAATTGCAGCGGCACGGAAAAATAGCCGTTTGTCTCTTCGTCGATAAAGACGTTCAGGCCCGTCCTGAACCCGATGTTGTAGAAATTGTAACGAGCGTAGTCGATCGAAAGGGCCTGCAATTCGGGGCCCCGCCCGTCGCTTACATAAATCTGCGCGCCGTAGCGCACGCCCAGCTCGTTGTCGAAGGTCTTCGGCACGGCAGGCATCTCGCGCTCGCCGGGATATACGGGGGCGGGTTGGGCAGAGGCCGTCCCGGTCGCGGCTGCCAGCAGCAGGAAAAGAAGTTTCTTCATTGCACGGTTGTAAGATTCCGGTCGTAAACATAAGGCTTTTTCCGCTATCTAACAAAAATCCGGCGGCGGATTGTGCTTTGTGAATTATTGATTATCTTTGCGGGGAAAATTCCAGGAATTATGTTTGAAAATTTAACGGATAAACTCGAACGGTCGTTCAAAATCCTCAAGGGCGAGGGCCGCATCTCCGAGATCAACATCGCGGAGACGCTCAAGGAGATTCGCCGCGCGCTGATCGACGCCGACGTCAACTATAAGGTCGCCAAGTCATTCACCGACGAGGTGAAGCAGAAAGCCCTGGGCCAGAACGTGCTCAAGGCCGTCAAGCCGGGGCAGATGATGACCAAGATCGTCCGCGACGAGCTGGCCGAACTGATGGGCGGCACGGCCACGGACATCAAGCTGGAAGGCACGCCGGCCGTGATCCTGATCGCGGGTCTGCAGGGTTCGGGTAAGACCACCTTCTCGGGCAAGCTGGCCGCGATGCTCAAGAGCAAGAAGGGCCGTCAGGTGCTGCTGGTGGCGGGCGACGTCTACCGTCCCGCGGCCATCGACCAGCTGAAGGTGCTGGGCGGACAGATCGGCGTGGAGGTCTACACCGAGGAGGGCAACAAAAACCCGGTGCAGATCGCCGAGAACGGTATCCGGTACGCCCGTCAGCACAACTGCAACGTGGTGATCGTCGATACGGCGGGACGTCTGGCCGTGGACGAGGCGATGATGCAGGAGATCACGGCCATCAAGGCCGCCGTGAAACCGTCGGAAACGCTCTTCGTCGTCGACGCCATGACGGGTCAGGACGCCGTGAACACCGCCCGGGAGTTCAACGAACGGCTGGATTTCGACGGCGTGGTCCTCACGAAGCTCGACGGCGACACCCGCGGCGGTGCGGCCATCTCGATCCGTTCGGTGGTCGATAAGCCCCTCAAGTTCATTTCGAGCGGCGAAAAGATGGACGCCCTGCAGGTGTTCCACCCCGAGCGTATGGCCGACCGTATCCTGGGCATGGGCGACGTCGTGTCGCTCGTGGAGCGCGCGCAGGAGCAGTTCGACGAGGAGGAGGCCCGCAAGCTGAAGAAGAAGCTGGTTAAGAATCAGTTCAACTTCAACGACTTCATCTCCCAAATCCAGCAGATCAAGAAGATGGGCAACCTCAAGGACCTGGCGTCGATGCTCCCCGGCATGGGCAAGATGCTCAAGAACGTGGACATTCCGGACGACGTGTTCAAGCAGACCGAGGCGATCATCTCGTCGATGACCCCTGCGGAGCGCGAGCACCCCGAGATCATCAACGCCCGCCGGCGCGAACGCATCGCCAAGGGTTCGGGCACGACGATGGCCGACGTGAACCGCCTGATGAAGCAGTTCGACGACACGCGCAAGATGATGAAGACCGTCGCAGGCGGCAATCTGAAGATGCCCGCAGGCATGATGCGGAGGCGGTAAATATGAATTACCATCGAATTCAAAAACAGGAGTACTTTTAGGTACTCCTGTTTTTTATGTATTTACATGTCTTGTGCCGCCGCAGCGGCCGTAAAATCCAAAGTTTCTATCGTTCCATAGGCTACGCGATTTCGGGATATTATAGAACAAATATAGGATAAATTCGATAAAAAACCTATCTTTGTTGTTCAAAATAGAATTCCAATGCATAAATCGGGCTTCGTAAATATCATCGGCAACCCCAACGTGGGCAAATCGACGCTGATGAACGCTTTGGTCGGCGAACGGCTTTCGATCATCACCTCCAAGGCGCAGACCACGCGCCACCGCATCATGGGCATCGTCTCGGGCGAGGATTTCCAGATCGTCTACTCCGACACGCCGGGCATCCTGAAACCCTCGTACAAACTGCAGGAGTCGATGATGAAGTTCGTGACCGGGGCCGTGACCGACGCCGACGTGATCCTCTACGTCACGGACACCGTCGAACGGAGCGACCGCTCGGCCGAGATCATCGGACGCATCAACCAGAGCGGCATACCGACCGTCGTCGTCATCAACAAGATCGACCTTTCGACGCCCGAAGCATTGGACGCGCTGGTGGACAAATGGCAGGCCGAGATTCCCGGGGCGCGGATCGTCCCGGTGTCGGCCAAGGAGAATTTCAACGTCGAGGGGCTTTTCAGGACCATCCTCGAACTGCTGCCCGAAGGCCCGGCGTTCTACCCCAAAGATACGCTCACGGACAAGACCCTGCGCTTCTTCGCCTCGGAGATCATCCGCGAAAAGATCCTCAAGTTCTACGACAAGGAGATCCCCTACTGCTGCGAGATCGAGATCGAGAGCTACAAGGAGGAACCGACGATCGACCGCATCGCGGCGACGATCTACGTGGCCCGCGACTCGCAGAAAGGCATCCTGATCGGACACAAGGGCGAAAAACTCAAAAAAGTGGGTCAGACGGCCCGCGAGGACATGGAACAGTTCCTGGGCAAAAAGGTCTTCCTGCAGCTCTTCGTCAAGGTCAGCGACGACTGGCGCAACAACGAACGCCAGCTGCGCCGTTTCGGGTACGAACAGGAATAATAAATCGAACGGAAAGGCCGTTTTAAGAGCAAACGAAAATTCGGATATGCGGAAATTCATCTTCGGAATCATACTGGGAGCCGCCCTGCTGTGCGGCATGAAGGCGCGCGCACAGTACAACCGGGAGTATTTCTTCTGGATGGGCCGTTCGTCGATGATGAACAACGACTACCAGGAAGCCATCCGCACCCTGAACACGCTGTTGCGCTTCGACGAGGACGCCTTCGAAGGCTACTTCCTGCGCGGCATCGCCAAATACAACCTCGACGACCTGCTGGGCGCCGAGGCCGATTTTTCGACCGCCATCCGGCTGAATCCCGTCTATACGCAGGCCTACACCTACCGCGCCATCACCCGCTCGCGGCTGGGCAACTACGACGACGCCCTGCGGGATTTCCGCGAGGCGATCGAGCTGCGTCCCGACCTGCCGAGCCCCTATTACAGCCGCGGCGTGACGCGCCTGCTGAACCAGCAGTTCAAGGAGGCCATCGAGGATTTCGACAAGTTCATCCGCCAGGAGAACAAGGTGGCCGACGCCTTCATCTGCCGGGGCCTCAGCTACCTGCACCTGAAAGACACGACGCGGGCCTACGAGAATTTCAACACCGCGATCCGCACCAACCGCGAAAATCCCAACGGCTACAACCGCCGCGGAGGACTGCACCTGCAACAGGAGCAGTACAAGGAGGCGGAGGCGGATTTCAACAAGGCCATTTCGTGCGATTCCACCTACCTGCTCTCCTACTTCAACCGCGCGCTGGTCTACAACGCCACCAACCGCCCGATGCAGGCGCTCGCGGATTTCGACAAGGTGATCCAGCTCGACTCGACCAACTCGCTGACCTATTTCAACCGCGCCATGCTGCGCACGCAGATCGGCGACTACAACCGCGCCCTGGAAGATTACGACAAGGTGGCGCTCTACTCGCCCAACAACGTGCTGGTCTACTATAACCGGGCGGGCGTCCACGCCCAGCTGGGCGAGCTCGAGCAGGCCGTGGCGGACTATACGTCGGCCATCGAGCTCTATCCCGATTTCGCCAACGCCTACATCTACCGCGGACGTCTTCGCGAATACCTGAACGACCCGCAGGGAGCCAAGTCCGACCGCGCGACCGCCCAGCAGAAGATCGCCGAATACCGTTCGCGCCTGAGCGACAGCACCTATTCGATCTACGCCGACACCACGCAGCGTTTCGACCGCCTGCTGTCGTTCGACAGCAAGTTCGCGGGCGGCAGCTTCGACCGCATCACGGGCCACAACGGCGGCCGCGAGGAGATGCGCCTGCTTCCCCTGTTCAAATTCACGCTGATGCACGCCGACACGGTGCCGGCCGCCAGGCCCTACCACCTGCAGCGCGTGGAGGATTTCCGCAAGCGCATCGACAACGAATACCTCACCCTCTCGTGCCGCGAAAGCAACATCGCGGCCGACTCGCTCGTGCTGCTCGACAAGCAGTACGTCCAGGAGCTCAATGCGAGCAATCCCTCGTGGACGGTGCTCTTCGAACGCGGCGTCACGCAGTCGCTCATCAAACAGTACACCAATTCGGTGAACACCTATTCGTCGGCCATCGAGCTCAATCCGTCGAACCCGTTCCTCTACCTGAACCGCTCGACGACACGCGCCGAAATGATCGACTTCATCTCGTCGATCGACAATTCGTACCAGCGGATCACGATCGACTCGGACCCCGCCAACCGGTTGAACAACAATTCGAAACGCACGTACAGCTACGACGAGGCCGTGGCCGACCTGAACAAGGCCGTCAAGCTCTTCCCCGACTTCGCCCACGCCTACTACAACCGCGCCAACCTGCTGGCCCTTTCGGGCAGTCTGCCGGAGGCTTACGAGGACTATTCGAAGGCCATCGAACTGAACCCGGCGTTCGCCGAAGCATACTACAACCGCGGTGTCATCCAGATATTCATGAAGGACACCCGCAAGGGCTGTCTCGATATCTCGAAAGCCGGCGAACTCGGAATCACCGAAGCCTACGAGGTGCTGAAACGCTACGCACAGCTGGACAACTAACTCAATACAAACAAAAATAATGGTAGAAACTATCCAACGCAAACTCAACGATTCGCCCGTCGCACGATGGACGGCGTTGCTGCTCATCGCATCCACGATGTTTTTCGGCTACATGTTCGTCGACCTCATGTCGCCGCTGCAGAGCATGATCGAGGCTCAGCGCGGGTGGACGCCCGACGTATTCGGCATGTACGGCAGTTCGGAGTTCATCCTCAACGTCTTCGGATTCCTCATCGTCGCAGGCATCATCCTCGACAAGATGGGCGTACGGTTCACCGGCCAGCTGTCGGCATCGCTGATGTTCATCGGAGCCTGTCTGAAATACTACGCCGTGAGCGATTCGTTCGCAGGTTCGGGTATCGAAATGTGGCTCGGCTCGTGGTGGACCTCGTTCCCCGCGTCGGCCAAACTGGCGTCGCTGGGCTTCATGATCTTCGGCTGCGGCATGGAGATGGCCGGCATCACCGTCTCGAAAGCCATCGCCAAATGGTTCGAGGGCAAGGAGATGGCCCTGGCCATGGGACTCGAAATGGCCATCGCGCGCGTCGGCGTCTTCGCGATCTTCTCGATCTCGCCCTGGCTGGCCGACATGGCTCCCGCCACGGTCGTGCGCCCCGTGGCATTCTGCACCGTGCTGCTGCTGATCGGCCTGCTGACCTTCGTGATCTTCTCCGTCATGGACCGCAAGCTGGACAGACAGCTGGGCCTCAACAGCCGGGGCGGAGGCGGCAGCGAGGAGGAATTCAAGGTCAGCGACCTGAAATACATCCTGAGCAGCAAGGTGTTCTGGATCATCGCGTTCCTCTGCGTGCTCTACTATTCGGCCATCTTCCCCTTCCAGCGTTTCGCCACGAATATGCTGGAGAGCAACCTCGGAGTCTCGGCGCAGACCGCCGCCGACATCTTCCGCTGGTTCCCGATGGGCGCGGCGGCCATCACCCCGTTCCTGGGCCGTTACCTCGACCATAAGGGCAAGGGCGCCACGATGCTCATTCTCGGCGCCGTGCTTATGATCGTCTGCCACCTGACCTTCGCGTTCGTACTCCCGGCGTTCCCGAGCAAGCCCATAGCCTACGGCTCGATCGTCCTGCTCGGCATCTCGTTCTCGCTGGTTCCGGCGGCGCTGTGGCCTTCGGTTCCCAAGATCGTGGAGACGCGTTACCTGGGTTCGGCCTATTCGCTGATCTTCTGGATTCAAAACATCGGACTGTGCCTTTTCCCGATGCTCTTCGGATTCGCGCTCAAATACTTCAACGCCAACCGGGCCGCCGGAGCGCCCTACGACTACACCCGCCCGATGCTGATCTTCGTCGCATGCGGCGTGCTGGCCATGCTGCTGGGTATCTGGCTCAAGGCCGAAGACCGGAAAAAGAAATACGGGCTGGAACTGCCCAATATCAAGAAGTAGCCCAAGCTACACCCCGAATAAATGAAGAAGGAGACCCTGCCGCGCGTTGGCGCGGCAGGGTTCTTTCTTTCAGGGTTTCAGACGCCCGCGCAGGGCGAAGCGCACCATCAGGAAATTGACCGGGAATGCGACCAGAAAGACGCACAACGGCGCATAGAGTTTCGGAACGCCGGCCCACAACCAGACCTCGAGCAGCACCAGTTCGTTCACGAGATTGATGAGATGGGCCGCCAGGAACCGCACGGCGCGATGTACGGAAGGCCGTACCCGGAACGTGAAATAACTCGACAGCACGAAGTTGCAGACGATGCTGACGCAGAAAGCGCAGACGTAGGCCACAGCCGGCCAGAGGTCGTCGAAACAGCGCACCAGCACGACATAAACGGCATAATTGACACCGGTGGCGACGCCTCCCACGGCGGCGAAGCGCACGAACGGGCTCTCGTAAAGCGACCGGAGCAGCCTCCTCGCCCTACTCATCGCAGCCGAGGTATTCGCGGGTGGTCGCGAAACGACAGCCGCGGGTTTTCAGCCACTCCAGCAGCCGGGTGAATTTTTGTTGCAGCTTCGCTCCCGAACAATGCGTGAGATAGCCCGGAACCCCGAAAGCCGGGTCGCCCAGTCTCGAGGAAAACTCCCACGGATGGAAATAGAGGTTCAGGTGCCCGTCGCGGCGCAGGGCGCTGCGGCACAGCCAACGGTAAATCGGCAGCGGCATGACGTGCAGCGAAATCCAGAACAGCGGTACGCGGAAAGGCGCGGAGACCGAAACGGGATAGACGATCAGTCCCTCCTCGCGCGACACGGAGCGCGGGGCCCGGAGGTTGTTGTAGCGCGTCGGAATCCACGTCGGATTGACCGACGAGTTGTAGGCGTAACCGGCGTCCCGGAGTGCCGCCGCCGAAGCGACGGCCAGCCGCGGGGCGCGGTAGCCGACGACGCGCCGTCCGGTCAGCTCTTCCAGCACCCGGCGGCTGCCGGCTGGATCGGACCCGGCGGTCAGCCCGTGGCAATAGTCGTGCGAAGCCACCTCGTGCCCTCCGGCGACGATGCGGCGAACGAGGTCCGCGCGGTGGAGGGCGAAATTGGCCGTCGTATAGAACGTGGCCCGCACGCCCAGCCGCGAAAGCAGGTCCAGCAGGAATTCCAGCCCTTCGGCGCTGACCGAAAGCTGGGTGCCGAAATCGATCTCGCGGCCCCTTTCGAGCGGGAAATCGAACTCCTCGACGTCGAAACCGAGTGTCACAGTCATAGGCGAACGGCGATGCGGAAAAAGTTATTCAATTCACGGAACAGCACCCGCGGAGACATCGCCGACATGACGACTCCGTCGCGAAGCATGGTCTCGACCTCTTCGATCCGCAGTCGCCCGTCACGCGCGGCGAGAACGACGAATTCGGTGTCGAACAGGAAATCGGAGATGCGCGTACGCAGCATGACCGCCCGGGCGCGGGGCGAAAGGCCTTTCAGACCGCCCTGCGTATCGGTGTGGCGAATGTCGAGGAAGAGGCGGTTGAGCAGTTTCGATCCATAGGACATCGACTTGCGCAGGAGCGATAGCTGCGAATGGTAGCTCGCGTTGCGCACGGCGATCACCACGTCGGCCCCGGCGAACACGCGGTCGATCACCTCGCACATCGACTCCGTCGTATAGGGCATGTCGATATCCGTATAGACGGTATAGGGAGCCCGGCACTGCGCGATTCCGGCGCGGATGGCGGCCCCCTTGCCGCCGTGCGGAATGTCGACGATCCGGACGTCCGGAACGGCCTGCCGCAGCGCCTCGCGCTGTGCTTCGCCGAAATTGTGCGGAGAACCGTCGTTGACGACAATCAGCTGGAGGAGTTTGTCCGGATAGTGCGCACAAAGTTCCGCATAGGACCGGGCCAGTGCGGGAACGAACTCCGGAGCCGGATTGTAACACGGACAGACGATGTCGAGCCCGTCGCCCGGCCGTGCGGGACGGGGCTCCGCAGCGGTCGTATCCGGCAGGGTCCTGTAACCGAGCAGGACGTCCGTGACGGCGAAATCCTCGCGCCACAGCCTCCGGATGCAGTGGAGCCAGATGGCGAAGAACGGCAGCGAACGCAGCGCGTAGGCTACGAAAACGCCACGGTAGAATTTGGTCGGGAGCAGATTATAGGAGAAACTGGCGAACAGGGCCAGTAGGAGCAGCGTCCACGTAAGCCATCCACGTGAGGGGGGGGGAAATTCACCCACCAGATACCCATGCCGAGCGCGGCGATCACATAACCGCTGTGTTCGCTGCCACTGCTGAACAGCACGATGAACAGCAGCAGCGAAGCCAGCACCGTCAGGCGGTAGCTGAGGTGCCGGTACTGCCCGATGCGCAGGTAGGACAGGAGGAACAACACCATGGCGGGGACGATGATCAGCAGGTCGGAATAGGCCTCCGAACCGCTGATCTTACGCACGCAGCCCACCAGCGAGATGTTCGTATAGGCGCAGAACATGTTCTGGGCGTTCTTCTCCGTGAGGTCGACGAACCACGCCAGATACTGCGACCAGAGGTACTCGGGGCTGACAAACAGCAGCGGCAGCAGCAGGGCCACGGCGCTCCACAACGCCATATAGCCGATGAAACGTCCTTTGCGCCGCACGAAGAAGAAAAAGGCCAGCCCGACGATTCCGTAGACCTTGACGAGGGTGCCTATGACGATGAACAGCGCGGCCCATCCTTCACGGCGTTTCTCGATCATGGCCAATGAACCGATGACCAGCGCTGCGACGGCGATGTTGAACTGTTGTTTGAACGCGGCTCCATAGAAGTCGTTGAGCGCCAGCCACAAAACGAGGCTTGCCAGCGCTACGGGGATCGGCAGCTGCCGGACGGCCCAATAGAGCAGCAGCGAGAGGCTCACGCACCACAGCGACATGCCCAGCCAGGGCGGCAAGATGGCGAACGGCGCGATGATGAAGGCGAACACAGGCCCGTAGTGATAAATGTCGCCGTATTCGAGCGGATAGGGCTCGTAAAGGGGCAGCGAGGAGAACAGATGGTCGAACGCCCCACGGAAAACCAGAAAATTGTTGTAGTTCTGAGGTCCGGCCAGCGACTGCGTGATGCAGATCCAGACCGTACAGAGCAACCACACCGCCAGTACCACACGGGGATTCAGCAACATGGCTTTCAGATCGATCGATTGTGACGCCACAATAGTAAGGAGTAAGAGTTAGGTCCGGCAAAGATAGGCCATTTCGTCCGAATAACCAACAAAACGGCGAAAAAGTGACAGCCGGAATTTCCCCGCCTATTCCGAAGCGACCGCCCGGTAGAGCTCCGTAATGCGGTTGCACATCTCCTCCCACGAGAAGCGTCGGCGTTCCTCGACGCAGTTTTCCCGGAAGCGCTGCAGCGCATCCCCTTCGTACATCCGTCCGATGGCGTCGGCAACCCCTTCAGCCGTGGGTTCGCAGACATGCCCCACCCGGCCGTCGGGAACGATCTCGGCCAGCCCACCGACCTTCGTGACGACCATCGGCACGCAGAACTGGTAGGCGATCTGAGTCACACCGCTCTGCGTGGCGGACTTGTAGGGCTGGACGACGAAATCGGCCGCCGAAAAATAATATTTCACCTCGTCGTCGGGAATAAAACGGTCATGCAGCAGCACCTCCTCCTGCAGGCCGTTGTCGGCGATCTGTTTCAGATAGGGTTCCTTGGCGGTGTAGAACTCCCCCGCCACGATCAGCCGGCGGCCTTCGGTCCGCCCGGCGCATTTGAGCCGCGCCCACGCATCGAGCAGCAGGTCGAGGCCCTTGTAGTCGCGGATCAGTCCGAAAAAAAGCGAGTAGCGGTTCGCAGGGTCCAGTCCCAGCCGCACGCAGGCTTCGGAACGCGCGACCCGTTCGCCGAAATTCTCGAACAGCGGGTGCGGCGAAAAGAGCGCCGGGGCGTCGGTATATGTCTTCAACTCGCTGCGGACCTGCTCGGACATATAGACGAACCCGTCCACCGAACGCAGGAAGTAGCGGTTGAAGGGCTTATCGGTCAGGTGACGCTCGTGGGGTTCGACGTTGTCGATCTGGCACAGCACTTTCGTGTGGCCGTTGCCGCGGGCCAGCCGGGCGATGGTGCCGAAGCAGGGCGCCATAAAGGGCGTCCAATACTTCATCAGCACGAAATCGGGACGCTCGCGCCGGATACGGCGGCCTATGCGAACCCAGTTCAGGGGATTCATCGTATTGACGCACCGGCAGATGCGCAGGTCGGCGGGGGACGGCGTCGCAACCGTCTGGCTCTGGCCCGGAAACAGCAGCGAGGGATATTGCAGCGTAAAGGTCTTGATGTCGACCTCGTCGCCCCGCCGTTGGAATGTGCGGGCCATGATCTCCATGATCGACGCCAGGCCGCCCCGGTAGGGATGCGCAGGTCCTAAAATCGTTATTTTCATCATATCGGTATCTCACAGTGATCCGCATTGCCCTATGGCTCCGACCGCTCGATATGCACGGCGTTCCGCCGTGTTTACAAATCCGCCCCGCCTCGGCGGGGGCTTAAGCGACAAACGGCAAAATACACGATTCGCCCGGTCATACGGAATTTCCTGAAACAAATATACAAAAAAATCGGGGCCCCTTTGCAGGAGTCCCGAAGTTTTTATCCGCGAACGGAGGCTATTCGCCGCCGCCCGGGTGACCGAAACTCTTCGATGTGCGCTTGCTGCCGGCGGCCGACTGCAGGGCCAGGTACTCCTCGCCGTAGTCCAGCAGGTTCTGCAACTCGGTGCGGAACGTGTCGAGATGCTGCTCCTCTTCGACGATGATGTCCTGGAACATCTTGTGCGTCACGGCGTCCTTGTGCTCGGCGGCTATGCGCGAGGCCTCGTTATAACTGTCGATCGTGCTCTGCTCCAGCTGCATGGCCAGGCGCAGCATCTCCTTGACGTCGGTGACCTGCCTGGTACGGAACGACGCGTTCATGTCCACGTCGCCCTGCAGGAACATAATGCGGTCGGAGAACTCCTCGATATGACGCATCTCGGCGATCGAAATCTCGCGCATGATCTTCGAGAGGTACTGGTAGCGGTCGTCCTCGAAATGGGTGTGGAAATACATGTACTGCAGCGAGGTTGCGATCTCCTTGCCCACGGCATCGTTCAGCAGGTCGATGCTCACCTGATACTTGTTCTGTGCTTGTGTTTCAGTCGCGCTTTCCATAATGAAATAGGGTTTTGCCGCGTCAGCTGCAAAACCCGTTCCACATGCCGCCGGCGCAACACGCCGCACGGACCTATTTCCATTCGATAGAGGCACGCACGGCCGCCGCGCCGTCGGCCGAAATCTCGAACAGCGCCGAACGCTCCCTACGCTCGCACCCTACCGTCAGCGTCTGCCCGAAACGGCACTCTTTCAGGAAGTGAATGTCCAGCCGCACGGGAGCCTCCCGGGTCAGCATGTCGACGGGAAGCATGTCGAGCATCATTTCGATATAGCGCATCGTATTGACATGGCGGTTGAAGTCGATGTCGCTGTACACGACGCGATGTTCGACCGTCTCCGTAGGATTCACCGCGCGGATCTTGCGCGGTTTGTCCGTCGGGGGCGCAGCGTCGACGATGGCGTCGGCGTGGGCGTCGCCCACCCACGACAGGTCGATCGCCGAACGGCTCTGCAGATCGATCATCGCCCACTGCGTCACGGCCCGGCCGAATTCGCGGCCCGAAGCCGCGTCCGTCAGCGTGAAATTACGCGTCGAAAGCACACGCCCGTAGTCGCTGATCCACGTCGCAACCTCGTAATCGGTGTACTGCACGGGCTGGCAGTCGAACTCCACGGCCATGCGCGAAAGCACCCACGAGTGGTTGTCGGCATTCAGCGCATCGACGCCGAAGCCTTTGCCGTGGGCGTCGGCGCCTGCGGTATTGAGGATCGCAGCCCCCAGCGAGGGGATCGTCGCCCGCAGCGTGAAGTCCACATCCTGGGGTTCGACCCGGTAGTCATAGCGTGATTTTTCCGTCATTCGCTTGCATTTTAACGATTATGCAGGCAAATATACGAAAATTTCCCTACTTTCGGCCCTCACCGCCATGCCGGTCGGCACAGCCACCGGCTTTTCGCATCGAAACCAGCTGATAGACAACTCAGCGCGACTCGTTTCGAATTCCTTGAAGATGTCACACAACACCGAATTTTCGGCTCGGTCAATCATTTTTATCGAAAAACGATAAATATCAGTTGTTTTTCGAAAATATATGGTATATTTGCATCTGATAAAACCAAAAGAAAGAGAGATGCAAAATAAAAAACCGCTCCTGCAGCGCCTGCTGGTCATCTACATTACGTTTTTCATCGTACTCGTGGCAAGCATCGCACACGGCATCCTGCCCAATTTCACGCGGGGCGCCGCCGAGGGCGTCGAGATGGGCAACGACATCGCCGAGAACTGGAAATCGGGGATTCCCCGCATGATCTACATGCTGAGCGACATCCAGATCACGGGACAGCCCGGAAACACCGTCGCGATCCCGGCCGCCCCCGGCATGGAGATCGACGCCAGCGTCAAACGGCTCGGACTGATCGTCAAACAGGACACCCCGGGGGCTTCGCCCGTGGGACTGGCGTTCCGCTCGGTGGGCGGCAGCGCCTGGCTCTACGCGCTGGTGATGCTCGTACCGCTGCTCTACCTGGGCATCATCGTGCTGATGTTCGTCATCATCCACTCGCTGCGCCGTTCGATCCGCGAGGAGCGCACGCTCGACAAACGGAACGTCTGGTACCTGCGCACCATCGGTCTGCTGACCATCTTCGCCGAACTGATCGGCGACACCGTGAACTGGGCCATGAACAGCCGCGCCGCCGAGCTGCTGGCCGGAAGCGGATACGGCGTGAACACAGGATTCCACATCTCCTACGCCATGATCATCATGGGTATTCTGATCCTCTTCGCCGCCGAGGTCTTCGCCGTCGGCCAGAACCTGAGCGAGGAGCAGAAATACACCATTTAATATAAGGAACGACATGCAAACAATACGAACGCACAAAACGGAAGGGAGAGCTTTATGGCGATAATCATCAACATTGACGTAATGATGGCCAAACGCAAGATGTCGCTCGGCGAACTGGCCGAGCGGGTCGACATCACGCCCGCCAACCTCTCGATCCTCAAGAACGGGAAGGCCAAGGCCGTCCGCTTTTCGACGCTCGAAGCGATCTGCCGCGAACTGGACTGCCAGCCGGGAGACATTATCGAATACCGCCCGGAAGAGACCCGGGAATAAGAATTTCAAACCAACAACAAATGCCCATGAAAAAATTGATGATGCTGGCCCTTGCGGCGTTCGCCGCAGCCGGCGCCATGGCACAGATGAACCAGCCGATCCCCGCGGACCCCGATCTCCGCACCGGTAAACTGGAAAACGGAATGACCTATTACATCCGTCACAACGAAAAGCCGAAGGGTCAGGCCGACTTCTACATCCTGCACGACGTGGGAGCCATCCAGGAGAACGACTCCCAGCAGGGGCTCGCCCACTTCCTCGAACACATGGCCTTCAACGGCACCAAGAACCTCCCGGGCAAACAGCTCACGGAGTATCTGGAGACCGTGGGCGTGAAATTCGGCGCCAACCTCAACGCCGGAACGAGCTGGGACCAGACGATCTACAACATTTCGGACGTCCCGACCTCGCGCGAAGGCATCATCGACTCGGCGCTGCTGATCCTGCACGACTGGTCGCATTTCATCGCCCTGGAACCCAAGGAGATCGACTCCGAACGCGGCGTAATCATGGAGGAGCTCCGCACGCGCGACGGCGCATCGTGGCGTTCGACGATGAAGCTGCTGCAGGCGCTGGGCAAAGGCACGAAATACGAGCACCGCAACCTGATCGGCTACCTCGACGGGCTGAAGAGTTTCCAGCATAAGGAACTGGAGGATTTCTACGCCCAGTGGTACCGTCCGGACTACCAGGCCGTTGTCGTCGTGGGCGACATCGACGTGGACGCCGTGGAGAACAAGATCCGGACGCTGATGGCCGACATCCCGGCCCCCGCCGCCGGCGCATCGCAGAAGGAGACCATCGTGGTTCCCGACAACGAGGAGCCGATCGTGAGCATTTTCACCGACCCCGAAATGCAGGGCACGAAGGTGCAGGTCTTCATCAAGCGCCCGGCGCTTCCCGAGCAGCTGGGCAACACGGTCGTCGCCGAGGCCAACAACGTGATCGAGGCGTATGTGACGACCATGGAGAACGCCCGCCTGCAGGAGATCGCCATGCAGCCCGACGCGCCCTTCCTCGGCGCCGGCATGGGCACGGGCGATGTGATCGGCATCATACCGACGCTCGACGCCACGGTCTTCGTGGCCATGACCCAGGACGGCAAGCTGGCCCGCGGCTTCGAGACGCTCTACACTGAGTTGGAGAAGGTCCGCCGCTACGGCTTCACGCAGGGCGAGTTCGAGCGCGCCCAGGAGAACCTGATGCGCCAGGCCGAACGCACCTACGCCAACCGCAACGACCGCCGCAACGGCGATTTCGTGCAGACCTACCTGGACAACTACTGCAAGAATTCCCCGGTGCCCGACGCCGAAACCGAATGGCGGCTCGACAGCATGCTGATCAAGATGCTCAATGTCGACGCCGTGAACGCCTTCGCCGCCCAGACCATCACTCCGTCCAATCAGGTCATCATCGTCAACGCCCCCGAGAAGGAGGGTCTCGCGACGCCGACCGCCGAGGAGCTGCTCGCCATCCGCGACAAGGTGGCTGCCGGTGAGATCGCCGCCTACGAGGACAATGTGGTCAAGGAACCGCTGATTCCCGAAGGCACCGTCCTGAAAGGATCGCCCGTGAAGAAGACGGTCGAAGACGCCAAGCTCGGCACGACGGAATGGACGCTGGCCAACGGCGCGAAGGTCGTCGTCAAACAGACGGATTTCAAAGCCGACGAGGTGCGCCTGGGAGCCGTCGCCAAGGGAGGTCTCTCGGTGCTCTCCGACGGGGAATTCTACATGGGCGAGATCATGCCCGCCGTGAACTCGATGTCGGGAGTCGGCAAATTCCCGGCCACGGAGCTCAAGAAACAGCTCTCGGGCAAGACGGCGTCGGTACAGCCTTCGGTGGAGAACTACGCCAGCGTCATGAACGGCATCTGCTCGCCCAAAGACATCGAGACGATGCTCCAGCTGCTCTACCTCAATTTCACGCAGCCGCGTTTCGACCGCAACGACTACGACAACCTCATCAAGATGCTCCGCGCACAGCTGGAGAACGCCCGGACCAATCCCGACTACCTGATGGAAGAGAAGGTGACCGACGCGACCTACGGCAACAACCCCCGCCGGCAGATGATTTCGCCCGAGATCGTCGACCGGTTCGACTTCGGGCAGCTGCCCGCCATCTACGCGAAACTCTACCCCGGAGTCAGCGGCTTCGTCTTCACGTTCGTGGGCAACATCGCCCCCGAGACGCTGAAGCCCCTCGTGGAGAAGTACATCGGATCGATCCCCGCCACCAAAAAACCGCTGAATTACGTCGACGACAAGGTCGAACCCGTCAAAGGCGAAGTCACCGAAGAGTTCACCGCCCCGATGCAGCAGCCGAAGGTGTCGGTGGTCTACTACTTCTCGGGCAAGATGCCCTACACGCTCAAGGACAAGCTGGCGCTGACGTTCCTGACCCAGGCGCTCGATTCGCGCTATCTGATCTCGATCCGCGAGGAGAAGGGCGGCACCTACGGCGTTCAGGTCGACGGTTCGACGAAGTACATCCCCCGCGAGACCTACGACATGACCATCGCATTCGATACCAACGAGGAGATGGCCGACGAACTGTGCGAGATCGTGATGAAGGAGATCGAGGAGATCGCCGCGAACGGCCCCAAGACCGAGGACATAGAGAAAAACCGCGAATTCATGCTCAAAAGCTGGAAGAACAGCCTGGAGCTGAACACGGGATGGATGAACTATATCCAGGCCAAATACGGCTCGGGACTCGACTATATCGGCGAATACGAGCAGGCCGTCCGCGACCTCACGAACGCCGACGTGCAGGCTTTCGCCAAAAAGCTCCTCGCCGACGGCAACCTCGTAAAGGTCATCATGCGTCCGGCAAAGGCAGAAGAAAAATAGAACAATATTTCAAACCAATCAGAGAGGACAGCCCCGAAAGGCTGTCCTCTTTTTTGCCCGAAATAGCTGAAAATGGTTAACTTTGCGGCACTAACAAACAATTTACCATGCAAAAAAGTCTCCGGCTGGTCTCCGGCCTTTACCTCAAGCTCGCGCTGCTGACGGCGGCCGTCGGCTTCGTGCTGCGCATCGTACTCCTTTTCAACGCCCAGACTACATCGCTGGACTTCTCGTTCGGCGAATGGCTCGAAGTGTTCCTGCTGGGCGCCGTGAACGATTTCTGCGCCGCGACCGCGGGTTTCGTCTTCCTGTGGCTCTTCATGCTGAGCGTCTCGCGCACCAAATACGCGAAGCCGTGGGGCTGGATCATCCTCGCCCTGCTCGCGGCGGCCTTCTGCTACGTCGCGTTCTTCAACACGATCTTCGACGAATACGGAAGCGTCGCACCCCGGATCGCCATGTACGTCCTGGGATACTGGACCGTCAGTTTCGCACTGCGGCTGTTCCTGCCCGAGGGATTCCGCAACCACTGGACCACGGTGTGGTTCGCGCTCTTCATCGTCTTCTACGTAGGCGCCATCGTCTTCAACGGCATCAGCGAATACTTCTTCTGGAACGAATTCGGCGTCCGCTACAACTTCATCGCCGTCGATTACCTGGTCTACACCAACGAGGTGGTGGGCAACATCATGGAGTCCTATCCGGTCGTCCCGATGGCGCTCGGCATCATCGTCGTCACGCTGCTCGTCACGTGGTACCTCTTCCGCCGCGACCTCGTACAGACCGAATACCTCAAAGGATGGCGGTGGAAAGCCGTCGCCGTCCCGGCCTATGTCGCGGCGCTGCTGGCGGCGGTCGGCCTGCTGAACTTCAACACCCGTTTCCAGGACAGCGGAAACGTCTACGTCAACGAACTGCAGGCCAACGGCCTCTACAAGTTCTACGACGCCTTCGTCAAGAACTCCCTCGACTACGAGCGCTTCTACATCACACGCCCCGAAGCCGAGGCCGAAGCCTTCGTCCACGACGTTTACGGCAGCACGGGCGACAACCTGCGCACCGTAGAGGCCGAAGAGCCCGAAATCCGCCGCAACATCGTGCTCGTGACCATCGAAAGCATGAGCGCCTCGTACATGGAGCGTTTCGGCAACACGGAGTCGATCACGCCGGTCCTCGACTCGCTCTACCGGCTGGGCATGGCCTTCGACCGTGTCTACGCCACGGGCAACCGCACGGTGCGCGGGCTGGAAGCCGTGACGCTGTCGCTCCCGCCCTGCCCCGGACAGAGCATCATCAAACGACCCGACAACGCCGGGATGCACTCCACGGGAGCCCTGCTGCGTGAAAAAGGCTACAACGTGACCTATTTCTACGGCGGCAACAGCTATTTCGACAACATGGAGACCTTCTTCTCGGGCAACGGGTACGACATCGTGGACCAGAAGAGCTATGCGCCCGAAGAGATCACCTTCTCCAACATCTGGGGCGTCTGCGACGAGGACGCCTACCGGAAGGTGATCCGCACCCTCGGCGAACAGTCGCTGGACGGAAAGCCCTTCTTCGCCCATGTCATGACCGTCAGCAACCACCGTCCCTTCACCTACCCCGCCGGGAAAATCCGCATCCCCAACGACTCGAAGACCCGCGCGGGCGGCGTGCTCTACACCGACTACGCCCTGGGGCAGTTCCTGGCCGAAGCGTCGAAACAGCCGTGGTTCGACCATACGATCTTCCTCATCACCGCCGACCACTGCGCTTCGAGCGCAGGCCGCACCGAAATCCCGCTGCACAAATACCACATCCCGGCGCTGATCTTCGCCCCGGGATTCGTGGCTCCGCGCGAGGTCAAGGGCGTGGTCTCGCAGATCGACCTGATGCCGACCCTGCTGTCGCTGCTCAACATGAGCTACGACTCGCATTTCTACGGCCGCAGCATCTTCGATCCCGACTACGTCAACCGGGCTTTCATCGCCACCTATCAGGACCTGGGCTACCTCGAAGGCGACACCTTCACCATCCTGTCGCCCGTGCGCCGTTGCGAGCAGTACCGGGTGGTTCCCACCGAGGAGAATCCCCACCACCTCGAACCCGCCGAGCAGACCGACACGACGCAGATCGACCGGGCCGTCTACTACTACCAGACCTCCTGCAACTGGAACAAACGCTGAGGCGTCTCCCCTGACGACACGAAAAAACGGCGGTCCCCGAAATGGAGGACCGCCGTTTTTTTGAATTTTGCAACGGGATCATTCGCCCGTATAGTCGTCGCCGCCGTTCTTCACGGGAGGATCGTAGGACGATGCCGGCGTCATCCGCTCGATCTGCTCCTCCGTCAGCAGGTCCTCCGCCTTGAAGGCGAGGTCCTCGATGCGGCTCACCGAAATCTGATACTGGGCATAGTTCCACTGCGTGCCGTAAATACCGAAGATGCCGAGCACATTGCCCTGGGCCCCGTCCTTCGGGATGGGCTTCATGGCGAACTGCGAATAACCGCTCGTTCGGACTCCGTAGACTCCCGGGTCGGCCGTGGCCTTCGGGTTATCTTCGTAGGTGATCAGCACCGAACCGTAGAGGCGCACGTTGTCGCGGTTATAGGCCCAGCGATACCAGGCGCCGAATCGGGGCGTTCCCCAGTCGGTCACGATCCAGCTCGGATAGGGGTTCTCGCTCGAGCTGGTCGAAGTACCGCTCTTCAGAGGGGGATTGGTCACCCCGTCCTGGTTCGGATAGCCTGCATAGCGGACCTTGATCCCCTTGAAACGCACGAGCCGACCCAGATTCTTCTCGATATCCGCCTGAGTGCCCAACACCTCCCTGTAGTTCGTCTCGTTCACCTCCAGGATGTCCGAAGCCTCCAGTTTCACGTATTCGCCCGGGAAGACGTTCAGCCGGGCGATCCGCGGATTGTCGAGGTTCGAGTTGGCGTAGTACTTGTGCGTGCCGGCCGTGTTGATGCCGTCCGACGGCGCGCCGCCGATCGAAAGCATCATGCGGTAGTTGCCCAGGTAGAGGCCGTCGAGACGCACGTACACCCACTGGCTCTTGATGTCGTCCGGATCGTTCAGGTCGAGCAGGTAATCGAGATAGAGGCCGTTGTAGAGTTTGATCTCGATGGCGGCCGTGCCGTCGTAAATGTAGAGCGACTTGTAGATGTTGCCCTGGCGGTCGCTGCTGATGACCTTGCCCTTGATGTAGTAATTGGCAGCCTCGGGCCATCCCTTGAGGCTGACGAACTGCTTTTCGTCGGGCGTGAGCTCGCCGAACTTCAGCGTCTTGGTATTCTCCCAGCCGTTGTTGTTGGTGCCCGTGCCGGAGATCGACCCGAAGATCTCCGGTGCGCTGAACTTATCCTTCACCGTCTTGATAGAGACCTGTGTCAGCCCCATCGTCGTCATGTCGTCGTCGGTGTAGAGCTTCCGCGGTCCCGGGGTGTCGAAATCGTTGTAGCATCCTGCGGCCAGAACGCCGGCCAGGAGTGCAAATGCTATTTTAAGACTTTTCATAATAGATTCTCTTCTCGGTTAGAAACGGAAATAGACGTTCAGGTAATAGGTCGTACCGAACAGATAGAAGTACTTCGAGGGGAAACGCCCGTAGATGTATTCGCCGCCCTCGCCGCGCACCTTGCTCATACGCATCTGCTCGTAACCGCCGGTGCGGATGTCCTGATCGTTGAGGATGTTCTTCACCTCGAGGCTGAAGCCCAGCATGTAGTTGCGGTGGATATACCAGTTCTTGCCCACGTTGGCGCTGAGGGTATAATACCCGCCGAACTTCTCCTGGTTGCGGATCTTCTTCACCGCCGCGATGGCCTGCGCCAGCGTTTCGACATTCGGCTCGGGCTTCGCCACCTCGGCGACGATCTGGTTGGTGTAGTACTCCGTAGCCGTGGACGTGCGGTAGAGCGGGTTCATCGAGAGATAGAGGTTGTCGTAGTAGTTGAAGTTCACGCCGGCGAACCAGTTGCGGGGTCCGCGGTAGTCGAGGCCGACGTTGAGGGCCAGCTGCGGCGAGCTCTCCACATGGAAACCGTCCCAGTTTACCTTATCCTTCAGCACGATCTTGTCCACGTTGTCCACCGTCTGCACGAAGTCGGGGTTCGACGTATAGGTGTACTCGCCCCAGCTCACGGCGCCGACGACCGACAGTCCCTGCCATACCGGAACCGAGAGACCCAGCTCCACGCCGTAGTGCTCCTTGTCGATACCGCTCATGGCGAAGTTGGTGAACGAGCTGCGGGTATCGTCGTAGAACGAAATGACCTTCGACTGGTCGGTGATCGTCGTATAATATCCCGAGAGACGGGCCTTGACGAAAGGCAGGTTGAGATTGTAGGTGAGATCGACGCCGAAAATCTTCTCGGCCTTCAGTCCCGGAGTGGTCGTGTTGCGCGTTCGGGGCGACACGAACGCCGTATTGAACTTGGGCGCCTGCTGCAGGTAAACCGCATTGGCCTCGAGCGCATGCGCGCCCGAGAACTTGTAGCCCAGCGAGAGCTTGCCCTCGTAGGTCAGGTAGTCGAGCTTCTTGGAGTCGCCCTTCGAATTGTTGGGGAACAGGCCCTTGCGCCACATACCCTCGCGGTACATCTGCGAATAGCCGACCGATCCGGCGACGCCCAGCGAGAACCCGCCGATGCCCCACGTGTAGTTGGCCCAGGCGTCGGTCTCGAGCAGGTGCGCCCGGTAATAGTAGCCGTACTTGTCGCCGACGCGGGCGATCCGGGCGTGACCCGTCTCCCAGTAGTAGTCCAGGTCGTTCTGATAAGCCTCGGTGCTGGCCATGTCGCGTTCGGCGAACTTGTCGATGTCGTACCAGTAGTCGCCGCCCAGCAGGTCCTTGACCTCCGAATAGTAATTCGTGCGGTTGACGCGCAGGTTGGCGCCGCCGGCGATGCGCATGTTGTTGCGCATGATATGCTGCACGTTGACAGCCAGATTGTAGTCCAGCTGGTCGGTGTGACGCTCTTCGATCATGTAGTTCGAACGGTATTGGCTGCCCATGAGCTTGGACAGTACCGGGTCCGTATCGACGTACTCGTTTTTGTGGAAGAAACCGTCGTAGTCGAGCATGCCGTTCCAAACGCCGGCTGCCGCAATGGCATCCTGCAGGTAGAAATAGATCGTCTGGTCGGTGGTGATGCCCGGCACGATCTGCGTCTGGTCCGCCAGCGGCATGTAGCGGTAGTAATCGCCGCGGGGGTCCGCACCGCCGTTCCACGTCAGCGCCGAATAGCCGTTCTTACCGAAACGCAGCGCCGTAGCGGCGTTCAGACGCGTGTTCTCCGACATGTCCCACGTGTAGTTCAGCATCACGATCGGTTCGTGGGTGTTGCGCACGCGCGAGTTGCGGAGCTTGCCGGCCTGATAACCCACGTTGGGGTTGTAGTAGTTGTTGCCGAACAGGTGGTAGGCCTCGTCGGTCGACGCCTGCTGGGCTCCGCGCTCCGACGGCGACGCCATCAGGGTCAGGCCCAGACGGTGGTTGTCGCCGAAGATCTTCTCGGCCGAAGCGAAGTAGGAATAGGAGTTGTAGTAAACGCCGTCCACATAGCCGTTGCCGCCCTGGCGGGTGCCCACCGAGAAGGCATACGACCAGCCGTTGTCCAGCTGTCCCGAACCGTAGGAAACCATCGCGCGGAAACGGTACATCTGGTTGCCGTTCGACACGCTCACGCGGAAGCCCTTGCGCATCTGCGAGGCGCGGGCGTTGACGTTGGTCATGCCGCCGATGCCGCCGATACCGAAATCCGCCGCCTCGAGGCCCGTGTAGTTCTCCTGGTTGCGCGTGGCGTCGTTCAGACCGCTCCACAGCGACCAGGGGCCGTAACCGGTCAGGGCGTCGTTGAAACGGATGCCGTTCAGGTAGATGTCCGAATACTGCGAATCGTAGCCGCGGACGTTGAAACGCATCTCGCTGAAACGGTACGACGCAATGTTGTTGAACAGGTCTTTCGACGACGAGAGCGACGACGGCAGCGCCTGCGTGTCCGACGACGAGGAGTCGTTGTCGAACTCGGCGAAGATCGCATCGTCCAGCACACCGCCCGAAGGTCCCGTCGGAACGATGATAACCTGCCTGAGGTCCTTCACGTTCCGGTTGTCCACGCGGACCGTCAGGTTGAGCGGTTCGAACTCGGGAGTTGCGAACGACAGCGTATAGTCACCCTTGGGGAGGTTTTCGATGAAGAAATTACCGTCGTTGTCGGTCATGACCGTCAGTCCCAGGTTTTCGATCTTCACCTGTACGTTGCTCAGAGCCACGCGTCCGTTGCGCGAGACCACCTTGCCGCGGATGCCTCCGTCCTGCGCATAGGACGTGAAGGTCACGGCGGCGAGCATCAGAATAAGCAGAATTTTTAGTTTCATACACATATTTTAGCGTGTTTATTTGGCAATGTAGATATAGACCGGGAAATGGTCGCTGAAACCGCCCTGGAAGTCGTTGCCGACGAACGTGCGCAGCGGATAGCCCTTGTACTGGCCCTCTTTCTGGATCATGTAGGGACGGCGGAAGATGCCTCCGTAGAATTTCGACTTGCCGACGGGCTGGATCTTCAGTTCGCCCGTGGAGCCCGTCGCCAGGTTCTCCGAAACGATGATGTTGTCGAACAGATTCCACGCATCGCGGTAAGCCAGCGTGCCGTAACCGGCTTTCAGCAGGGCGATGAACGGATTGAACATGTCGCCCGCCTTCACGTCCTTGATCTTGCCTTTGGCGCGCAGCCCTTCCACGACGCTGGCGTCCGTGGCGTCGTCGTTCAGGTCGCCCATCACGACCACCTTCGTCGCCGGATTGGCCGCCGTCACCGAATCGACGATGTGCTTCACCTGCCGGGCCGCGGCTTCACGCTTGGGGTCCGAAGCCTCCTTGCCGCCCAGACGCGAAGGCCAGTGGCTCACGAGGAAGAAGAACGGCTCGTTCTCGATCGTGCCCCACATCGTGACGAAATCGCGCGTCTTGAAGTTCGGCATTCCGGGCATTCTGAACGGAATGGCCGCGCTGCCTTCGAGTTTGAAGACGTCGGGACGGTAGTAGAAACCGACGTCCACGCCGCGGGCGTCGGGCGAATCGTAATGCACGATGCGGTAGTCGCCGTGCGCGAGCTTCGACTGGGCGATCACATCCTCCATCACCGAACGGTTCTCGATCTCCGAGACGCCGATCACGACGGGGAAATCCTTATCCTCGGCGGCGATGTCGAACAACACCCGTTCGAGGTTTCCGATCTTCCTGTTGTACTTGGCCGAGTTCCATTTCTTGGGTCCTTCGGGCGTAAACTCCTCGTCCAGCACATCCGGATCGTTGATGGTGTCGAACAGGTTCTCGAAGTTGTAGAAGACCACTTTATAGGGCTTCTGCGCAAAGCATGCCACCACGATAAGGGAGGCAAACAGTCCTGTCAAAAGGATTTTCTTCATAACGATATGCAATTAAGGTCCTTGTCAATAAATTCCCGGCCAGTCGGAGATGTTCTTCTGGGTTTTGACCGCATCCGCAACGTCGGTGTCGAGGTTCTGGAAGAACGAGAAACCCGACAGCGTCTCGACCTCCTTCACCGTGCAGGCCGCGGCGGCCGTACTCGTCGCGGCTCCGGCCGCGTCGTTCGTAAAGATAAAGCCGATGGTCTTCACCTCTTTGTCCGTAAGCTCCCAGAGCTCCTTATGCAGGTTGCCCGTCTGTTTGAGCAGCACCTTCCAGCAATGCGACGGCACGGCGATCGGACCGTTGGCGTTGGGAATCGTCGTCGAATTCCTGAAGCTGGCACCCGTCACCACATAGAGCGTGTCGTAACGCGTTCCGCTCGGCAGCGGTCCCCACTGGCGCACCTGCCCCTCGAGCCGCGCCCAGACACCCTGGTTGAACGAGCTGTTCTGGGGCATCATGTTGGTCGCATAGTAGGTCATCCGGTTGGTCGCATAGTTGTTGTAGCGCGTGGCCTGGGGCAGCATGTGCCCGCGGTCGTATCCCCGCTGTCCGTATCCCCGCGTAATATCCTGCTGCTCGCCGGTCGGGATTACCGGCAGCTGGTCGTTCGGATCGTAACCGAACGCATTGACCCGCGACAACTGGGGCGCCTCGTACAAGGCGTAAAAGACCGGATAGGCCACCCATTGCGACACCCGCGTCTTTTTGTCGTAGCAGACCGTGAAGTTGCGGACAAATCCCCCGGCGTAATATTTGTTGCCGACAAGCGTCGTGTTGTAGGTTTTATAAATATAGTCGGCGTCCTCGCGGTATTCGGGCAGTTCGCCCCACGCCCGGTTGAACACCTGCTCTGTCGGCACCGGCGTATAGGGCATCTGCCACAGCCTCAGGGTCACGGAATAACCGCCGGAATACGTGACGGAAATATCGGCCGAACGGTATTCATCGGTGCGGTTTTCCTGCAGGTAGAGCGGCAGCGCCTCGCCTACCGCCCCGTCCGCAGACGTTGCGAGCCGCGACGCCGGATCGAACGAACACCACTCCCCGCCCGCCGCCAGCACGATCCTCGCCTGGAAGGTCTGCCCATTCGGGCCCCGGGTAAGGAGCCTGTCCGTTGTGGTTATGCAATTCACGGTCTTTGCCTCGAGCTGTGCAAGGGGTTTCACACCCCCGTCGTCATCGTCTCCGCCGCATCCCGTGAAAAGGACAAGCATTGCCGACAATGCCATGCTGAGCAAGCCCGTCTGTTTTATGAATTTCACCATGCAAAAATAGCTAAAAAAGTCGCGGTCCGCAGACCTGTTTAGAAACCAAACTCTTGACGGGGTTTTATCCCCGCCAAGAGTGGTTTGTTTTCAAAGTCAGTTTCCTTGACTACTCGTAAGTAAGAACTATTTTCGTTACCTGCACATTATTTCCCTTCTTAGCATACAGGCGGTAGCTCGTATTAACAGCCGTAGTTGACAAATTATATGTATATGGCGTCGGAGCATCAACAGTTGACCAAGTCTGTTCCTCACCGCCCTTGACAGGTGTAGTGCTGTCAACGGGAACAATAGATGCTATAGCCTTAGCCGAAGCACCTTTATTATTAGTCACAACTACCTGAATTAGTTTTTTACCAGCAACTGCGGGGAACGTCAGATAAGAAACATCGCTTGATTTCGAATTCAGCATAAAATACTTGCTGCTGGAATTATAGTAAGCCATGCAATATTTCCAAGTATAACCAGCGAATGCAAAATCTTTTTCTGTAGCTTCCGCCTTTCCTGTCGGGAATGCGTCGTTTGCAACTGCGAAATCGATGGTAACAACAGTCGCACCTGCCAAATTACGTTCCTGCGTCAAGTCTAATGTAGCGAGTACATTCCCATTTACTTTTGCCACCAGCTTACCCTCTAAAGCAGCGGAGGACGTGTTGTTGCCTTTGGCCTTGATCTCGACGGTAGTGGCGGTAACCGTACCTACTGCGAAATAGTCGGCGCCCTCGGAAATCTCGAACGTGGGAGTACCCGTGACATTCATGGCAACATATTCCACTTTCTGAGCCTCGGGATTCTCGGCGGCGAATGCAGAAGGAGCCGAAGTGAACTTCACGACGGGATCGGTCGAAGCAAGCACGATCTTGTCGGCAATGATATTGAAATATTTGGAGGTATTGGTGTAGACATACCAGCCGGTTACCTTCACTTCCATTTTATCGTATACACCGGCATCCAACGATGCCGAAGCATCCAGCAGCGAACCGGTCTGGTCACCTGTATAATCTGCGAAATCGATATTGTAGAAATTTCCCGACTTAACCAATGTTCCGGTTACGGTGATGTATTTCAACGGTTTGAGGTTGTCGATCTCTCCGCCGGCAACCGTCTGAGGCGCAGGAACGGTAATCGTACCGCTTCCGGTAACTTTGGTCACTTCGGCGGCGGCGTCGAATTGGAGCGCAGTTTTCCCCTCCATACCTTTCGCATAGTCAGCGACAGCTCCCGATACGGTCACCAGATCGCCGACGGCAACATCCTGATTGGTAGTCTTGTAGACGCAGATGTAACCCGTTCCGTCGCCAATAACGAAGCTCTTCGCACTAATGCTTACGACCGTAGCTTTTTCAATGGTGTAGCTGCCTGCCGTAGTAATCTCGCTGATCTTCGTGGTGGTGGTCACCACTTCGAAGAGCGGTTCGGTCATACCTTTCAGATCGTCGGCATTGCGGGGCGAAATATTGCCCATGTTGGAATTGATGGAAACACAGCCTTTGATGTTGCCCGATTTCCCGGGAATATCAATTGATTGAGCCCAATCTTTAGTATAGGAGCCGAACGACAGCGAGAACGACTCGCCGGTACGGGTCACGAACGTCTTGTTCGCATAACCGCTGCTGGCAGGATTGCTGTAATATTTCTGTCCGATGATGTCTGCAGCAGGCTGCGAATACACCTGCACATACTGCGACTGATATTCCGCCAGTTTGGAAACATCCTCAACAGTGATCGGTTCGGGCGTATTGTTATTCGAATCCAGGACCGTAATCTTGGGATCGGCAGCTGCATTCGTGAAATTCACCTGATAGGTTCCGAAATAGGACTGCTGCGAACCGCCTTTGAGCTCAAACTGAACGATATTACCCATCTTGGCGATAGTATTCACTTCTTTCAGACGAATAAACAGGCCGGCTCCCGGTTCGGTCGTATTGTCGGCAATCATGAACGACTTGTTGTTGATATTGTTGCCGGCAACGTCGGAGACAACGATACCCGTAACGATCATCGACTCCGTGATTTCAGCCGCAGCATCGGGGAAAGTCAGTTTGCCCCGAATTTCCTTTACATTGGTCGTGATATCCGTCGATCCGTCACCGTTCTGCTTGATGATGACCGTAGCCGTCTTGGGAATGGGAAGACCCTCGAAACTGCCGTTCGTGAGCAGTTTGGCGGTAACCTGGCGGCTGTCGGTGCTCTTGGCACCCTCCCACTTGTCTACCGTAAAAGTCAGCGACGTCTTGCCCTTGCCGCCCGTCTCCCTGCTGGGATGGCACCAGGTCACCGATTCTTCCTCAAAAGTCAACGTCCAGTTGCCGCTCGATACGACCTCCACCGCTTCGGTCGTTCCTCCGTCGAGTTTCACGGCGAGGGTCGTTGAAGCCTTGCCGTCGACGGTGATCGACGGCATCCCGCCGTTGTCGTCCTTGTCATCGTCCGAGCAGGCGCTGAAGGCCGTAACGGCAAGCGCTGCGCAGAACAATGTTTTCCATAAGTTTACTGCTTTCATAGAGTTTAGTATTAATTAAAAAAACAATTGTATGTAGCCAATTTCGATTTCAATTCATTACATAATGCCAATATTATGTCTCAAAGATAAAATTTATTTCCATACCGGCAAAGGTTTGTTACAGTCTTTTAATATTCAGATCGGCCCATTTTTTCAAATTCCGTTTTCTCAAGGCTTCCATTTACCGGGGACAAAAGACCCGGAACGCGCTTGTCGGCACACCCCGGGTCCAGCAGATTCGAACAGATCAACGGATTCTGTCGGCCGCACGCACCAGCAGTTCGTCGCGGAAAATGGCCCGGGCCGCCAGATATGCGAACAACAGGCATACCAGCGGAAGCGCAATGGCGGGCTTGAATCCCTGCGTGTGGAACGCCAGGTCGGAGAATACCCGCCAACTCAGGAAGTAGTAAACGCCCTCCATAGCCACGCAGCCCAGCAGTAACACGATCTCGACCACGCATAGACGGATCTGCAGCATACGGCGGCGGAACAGGAAAATCGTAACCAACGGCAGCGCGCAAGCCAGCGCCAGCAGCGCCCCCATATAAACCGCAGGCTGAACGGCATCGCCTTCGGCGGTTTTCAGCGAAAAGGCGTAAAGCCCGAATTCACCGGCGTCACCCGCAAACCACGCCAGGGGCGCAAAGAGCGTGACGGCCATCAAGGCCGTGACAATCAGCAGATAAAGCGTTTGGATTCGTTGTATCATCATTTATAAAGTTTTGTCGATCAGGTATTTGTTCCGCTCGGAGGAATTTCTGTTGATAAGTTCCCCCAAAAACCCCGCCAAAAAGAGCTGGACCCCGAGAATAACGGCCAGAATCGCCAGATAAAACAGCGGTTGGTCGGTCACGGCACGCAAAGGCAGGTCGTGGAACTGTTTCCAGAGCTTCCCGGCGATGATCCACACCGTCGTTCCGCCGCCCACGAGGAACATCAGCGTCCCGAGGCTGCCGAAGAAATACATCGGCGAACGCCCGAAATGCGACATGAACAGCACCGAGATCAGATCGAGATAGCCTTTCACCATCCGTTCGACGCCGAATTTGGATCGGCCGTACTTGCGTGCGTGATGGTCGACGACCTTTTCGCCGATGCGGCGGAATCCGGCCTGCTTGGCCAGGATCGGAATGAAACGGTGCATCTCGCCGTAGACCTCGATGGCTTTCACCACCTTGCGGCGGTAGGCTTTCAGCCCGCAGTTGAAGTCGTGAAGCCGGATGCCCGACACGGTCCGGGCCGTCCAGTTGAAGAATTTGCTGGGCCAGCGTTTGCCCACGGGGTCGTGACGCCGTTTCTTCCAGCCCGACACCAGATCGTACCCCTCTTCGAGGATCATGCGCCGCAGTTCGGGAATTTCGTCGGGCGAATCCTGCAGGTCGGCGTCCATCGTGACGACCACCTCGCCTTCCGCAGCCGCAAACCCGCAGTAAAGGGCCGCAGACTTGCCGTAGTTGCGGGCGAAGCCGATGCCGCGGATGGCCGGATACTGCGCCTTGAGCCCCTCGACGACCTCCCACGAACCGTCCGACGAGCCGTCGTCGATCAGGATCATCTCGTAAGAGAACCCGTTCTCACGCATCACCCGATCGACCCACGCCGCCAGTTCGGGCAGGGATTCCGCCTCGTTGTAGAGCGGCACTACGATCGATATGTCCAGTTTATCCATACGATGCGACTACTCGTTGACCCCGTTGTCGAACGGTTTCGGGGCCCGTGCGATCACCCCCGCAATGATGAGGCCGAAAATGCCGCCGAAGAGCAGGCTGCTCCACACACCGCCCCAGACCGTTTTCAGCATCGAGGGCGCCGGCGAATTCTGCAACTCGCTGACGATCTGCGAAAGCATCCCCTCCATCGAAGAGGAAGCGCCGCCCATTTGGGCGAAGAGCCCCGTCATCCACGAAACGTAATGGTCGATGTAGTTCGAATAGCCTACGATCAGATGCAGATACACCGCCTGCACGACGCCTACGATGATGCCCGCGAATCCCGACACGGCCAGCAGAAACCCGTAACCCTGCCCGAAGGTGAACCCCTCGTCGGCGGTATAGAACTGCGAACGCCGGCGCGTGCAGCGGTGCAGCAGGTAGTAGTGCACGGCCGCCACGGCGAAAAATTCGAGTACCATCAGATAGAGGAACCCCGTACCGCTCGTGAAAAACACGCTGTTCTCCAATACGCTCGACACGGCGAGGATCAGACCGATGACGGCGCCGCATTTGGCGGCTTCGTTCCAGAAATTGTTCTTCTCCATTTTATATCGTCAATTTAATCCGTCTATTGCAATTCCCCCTTGCCCTCGCGCAGGATCTCGGGCTCGCCGCCCGTGAGGTCCACGACGGTCGTAGGCACGTTGTCGCCGATTCCGCCGTCGATGACCAGCGCCACGTCGCTGCCGTAGCGTTCGTGGATCAGCTCGGGATCGGTCGTGTATTCCACCACCTCGTCGTCGTCCTTCACCGAGGTCGTAACCATCGGACACCCCAGCGCCCCGACCACCGCACGCGCCACGGCGTTGGCCGGAATGCGGATACCGATCGTGCGGCGCCGTTCGAGCGCCTTGTCCGGAATACGCGCCGAAGCCGCCAGCACGAAGGTGAACGGTCCGGGAAGGTTCCGTTTCAGAATCCGGAACACGGCGTTGTCCACCCGGCAGTACTCCGCGACCTGGGCGATGCTCTCGAACACCACGGTGAATGCCTCCGGGCCCTTGCCCCTGATGCGGCGCAGTTTCTCGATAGCCTTCGCCGAGCGCAGCGAACAGCCGAAGGCATAGACGCTGTCGGTGGGATAGATGACGATCTCATCCCGCTCCAAAAGGTCCACGACCCGGCGCAGTTCCTTCTCCGAAGGGTTCTGTTCGTAAATCTTGGCAAGCATGGGACGACAAAGATACGAATAAGCGAGCGCAATGTCAAATTTATTTGAACATTGCCGAGCGGGAGTATCTAAGACGAAGTCAAAATACGAATAAGCGAGCGCAATGTCAAACTTATTTGAACATTGCCGAGCGGGAGTATCTAAGGCGAAGCCAAAGATACATTATTTGATCTTGCGGCGGTTCAGTTCGGCGCTGTATGCCCGGGCGTTTGCGTTGTGCTCGCTCAGGGTCCGTGCGAAGTTGTGATAACCGTCGAACGTGGGCCGCGCACAGAAGAAGATGTAGTCGTGCTGCTCGAACCCGAGCACGGCGTCGATAGCGTTCTTCCCGGGCATGCAGATCGGCGAGGGAGGCAGGCCCTTATTCACATATGTATTATAGGGCGACGGATATTTCAGATGCTTGTAAAGGATGCGCCGCAGTCCGAAATCCTGCATGGCATACTTCACCGTGGGATCGGCCTGCAGGGGAATGCCCTTGCGCAGGCGGTTGACGTAGACGCCGGCGATGCGGGGCATCTCGTCGGTCTTGCGGGTCTCCTCGTAGACGATCGACGCCAGCGTCATCACCTCCAGCCGGCTCAGTCCGCTGCGCTTGCGCCGGGCGTCGCGCTCCGGAGTCCAGAACCGGTCGTATTCGCGCTTCATGCGTTTCACGAACTCTTCGGGCGTCACCGTCCAGTAAAACTCATAGCTGTCGGGGATGAACATCGAGAAGAGCGTCACGCTGTCGAACCCGACCTCCGCGGCCAGCTCCTTCGAGGTCAGCGCCCGCATGATCGCCGCGGAATCGGCGTCGATCTGCCGGGCGAGCTTCTGCGCCAGCTGCGCGGGGATGCGCACGTTGTTTATCGTCACCCGCACGGGCGTCTGCATCCCCAGTTTGAGCATGCGCGCCACCTCGATGACGCTCATGCCGGGTTTCAGCACATAGTGCCCGGGCTTGAAGGTCCGCTCCAGGTCGATCCGCCGGGCATAGGCCCCGAAGGCCCGGCGGTGGCGGATAAGGGGCAGCAGCGAATCCAGCGTCTGAGCGTATTCGGCACGGCTGCTCACATAAAGGTCGTGCTCTTCGGGCACGGCATCGCCATAAAACTGCTGCCGCACGGCGACACCCGCCGCAACGACGACGACGAGTACACCCGCAAGGCCCCAAAGCAAAGTTTTTTTAGACATTCCGCAATTTTTTTTGCAAAGATATAAAAAATTCCTACTTTTGTGCCCGGGTGAGTCTTATACGACCAGCTCCTACAGAATCCCCCAGGCGAGGAATCGAGCAAGGGTATGTGGTCGTAGCGGTGCGATGTAAGTAGCTCACCATTTTTTTCTATAACGGTGCTTTGACCCAATGGGCGGAGGCACCGTTTTTTTGCGTATGTCTGTTTTGGAAAAATAATTGTATCTTAAGCAGAAAACCGAACCAACGATGGAAAACAGAATCACGGCCCTCTTCGGCATTCGCTACCCCGTCATCGCCGGAGGAATGGTGTGGTGCAGCGGGTGGCGGCTGGCCGCCGCCGTCAGCGAGGCCGGCGGACTGGGACTGATCGGCTCCGGATCGATGACCCCCGAATTGCTGCGCGAACACATCCGCAAATGCCGCGCGGCCACGTCACGCCCCTTCGGGGTCAACGTCCCGCTGGCCTATCGTTATACGCCTCAGCTGATGGACGTAATCGTGGAAGAGCGCGTCCCGGCGGTCTTCACCTCGGCGGGCAACCCCGCGACCTGGACCGGACGTCTGCACGACGCGGGATGCCGCGTGGCGCACGTGGTGTCGAGTTCGAAATTCGCGCTCAAAAGCCGCGAGGCGGGTGTGGATGCCGTGGTGGCCGAAGGATTCGAAGCCGGAGGCCACAACGGCCGTGAGGAGACGACGACGATGGCGCTCGTTCCGCAGGTTCGTCGGGCCGTCGACCTGCCGCTCATCGCGGCGGGAGGCATCGCCACGGGGGCCGGCATGGCCGCCGCCTTCGCCCTGGGCGCCGAAGGATGCCAGCTGGGAACCCGTTTCGCGCTGTCGCGGGAAAGTTCGGCCTGCGAGGAGTTCAAACAACGGTGTGTGGACGTGCAGGAGGGCGACACGATCCTGACGCTCAAAAAGGTCATCCCGACACGCCTCGTCCGCAACGGCTTCTGCCGCACGGTCGAGGAGGCCGAGAGCCGCGGCGCCGGGGCCGGGGAGCTGCTCGAACTGGTAGGCCGCGGACGTCCGAAACGGGGGATTTTCGAGGGAGACCTCGACGAAGGGGAACTGGAGATCGGCCAGATCGCCGCGCTGATCGGCGACCTGCCCCCGGCCGGCGACATCCTCCGCCGCCTCGTCGCCGAATACGAAGCCGCGCGCGAAAGCCTGCGTCCGCTCTGAACCGGTCCGGAACAGACGCTATCCCAGCCGGTTGCGGACGTAAATCCGCTGCTGCTCGGTCTTCATGTCCACCGCATCGGAAAGCGCCCGGATCAGCAGCGAGAGTTTCTTGTAACCGTAGTTGCGGGGGTCGAAATCGGGCATCTTCTTCGACAGCACGCTCCCCACGTCGCCCAAAGAAGCCCAGCCGCTGTCGTCGGCCGCATCGTCGATCGTGTTCTCCAGGAGCGTGCGGAACTCGTCGTCGAACGGCCGGATGATCGTCGAAGCATGCCCCGTATCCTGCGCGGGTTTCTTCTCCCCGGCAGGTTCGGCCGCGGGCTCGACCTGAATTTCGGTTTCAGCGGGCTTCTTCGTCCCCGGCTTCTTCTTCGCCGGAACTGCTTTCACCGGCGGAGGCGTCTGCCCGAGAATCTCGACGTAGATGAACTTGTCGCACGATTTGATGAACGGCTTCGGGGTCTTTTTCTCGCCGAACCCCAGCACCTCCTTGCCCGACTCGCGGATGCGGCTGGCCAGGCGCGTATAGTCGCTGTCGCTCGACACGATACAGAAACCGTCCACGCCCTCCTTGTGCAGGATGTCCATGGCGTCGATGATCAGCGCCGAATCCGTCGCGTTCTTGCCCGTGGTATAGGCGTACTGCTGGATCGGCGTGATGGAGTTTTCCAGCAGTACCTCTTTCCAGGCGGCGAATTTCGGGTTGGTGAAATCCCCGTAAATGCGCTTGATCGTCGGCGTGCCGTAGTTGGCGATCTCGTCCAGAATATCCTTTATCTTGCGGTGCGAGATGTTGTCGGCATCGATCAGCACGGCGAATTTTTTATCGTTCAGTTCCATAAGGATTCAATTGTCGGTGTAAGGTACGAAAAAATTTCCTATATTTGCAGACAGCCAAAATCAAATACGAGAAAGCAATGATACGACTCAATGTATTCATCCGCACGACGGACAGCAACCGCGGGGAGCTGGTGCGCACAGCCAAAGAGCTGGTCGCCGCCTCGCTCAAGGACGAGGGATGCGTGGCTTACGACCTGTTCGAAAGCGCCACGCGCAGCGACGTCCTGATGATCTGCGAGACCTGGAGCGACGCCAAGGCCCTCGCGGCCCACGAACAGGCGCCGCATTTCACCACCCTCGTGCCGCGCATGCAGCAGCTGGGCGAAATGAAGCTCGAGAAATTCGTCTTCTGACCTGCCCTACGGACAGGGACGCCGCCCAACGGCCGGGTGTGCACGAAAAACCTCCGCAACTTCGGTTGCGGAGGTTTTTCGTTTACTCCTCGATCGCTTCGAACTCCGATTTGTAGAGTCCGCAGACCGGGCAGGTCCAGTCGTCGGGAATCTCGTCGAACGGCGTTCCGGGAGCGATGCCGGTCTCGGGATCGCCCTTGGCGGGATCGTAGACGTAATCGCAGGCCGTACATTTGTATCGTTTCGGAATGCAGCGGTCGGCGACCTGCTGCCAGTCGATCAGCTCCCAGAAGGCGGCCATGAATTCGGCCCGACGGTTGCGGTAATCGATATAGTAGGCATGCTCCCAGACATCGGCCGTCATCACCGGACGCAGTCCGTCGGTCATCGGATTTCCGGCGTTCGGCTTGGCGACGATCGACAGCCTGCCGGCCTTGTCCATCGCCAGCCAGGCCCATCCCGAGCCGAAAAGCCCCACGGCGGCCTGGGTGAACTGCTCCTTGAAAGCCTCCACCGAGCCGAACTCCCCGGCAAGTTTCGCAGCGAGTTTCGCCGGCATGGGCTTCTGCCCGGGGGTCAGCATTCGGAAGAAGAAAGTATGGTTCCAGGTCTGGGCGGCGTTGTTGAACAGGCTGCCGTCGGCCTTGCGGACGATCTCGTCGAGCGTCATCTCCTCGAAGGGCGTGCCGGGAATCAGCTTGTTCAGGTTGTCCACATAGGTCTGCAGGTGCTTGCCGTAATGGTAATCGAGCGTCTCTTTGCTCATTTTCGGATCAAGGGCTTCCATGGCGTAGGGAAGCTCAGGCATGGTGTGTTTCATAGTCGTGTGCGTTAATGAATTAAACTTGTCCGAAATTAATGAAAATTTAGGTCAAGCCCTCGCACCGAGCCGAAAATGATCATCATTAAAACGAATTCAACCCTTAGAAATTAGCCTTGATGCCGAGCGTGAAGTGGGCCCCCAGTTCGGGATACCACGGATAGTCGTAGAGGTCGCGGTCAATGAGGTTGCGCCCTTCGGCGAAGAGCGTCACGCGTCCCGAAACCTTCCAGTCGAAATTCACCCGCAGATCGACGCCGAAGGGGGCTTCGAACGGAGCCGCATAGGCCGTCCCGAAGGGGTCGGTCACAGCCGAAAGATCGACCGTCGACCAGCGACGTACACTCTGCATCAGAGCCTTGACTCCGAAGCAGACCTTGCGTCCGTCGTAAGCAACGCCCACGTTGCCGGCAAACGACGGCGCACCGTTGTCCAGTTCCGTCTCGTCGTTATAGAGGTATCCGTGCACGCCCAGATCGAATTTCAGCACGCTCACGGGTCGGAATTCGATCTCGCCGTTGAACGACGTGACGGTCTGGCGCGCCGTTTCGGGAACAAAGACGCCGTAGAATCCTTCGTTGAACAAATCGCTGACCGACGAACCCCGACGAGCCGTCCAAAAGAGGTGATTGTCCTGAATCGAAACGCCGGCATAAAGACGGTAGTTGAAGCGTCCGCGCCACAGGCTGCCGCCCACCCCGAGGCGGAAATCGTAATCGACCGAGCTTTCGCCCACCCCGAGGCGGAAATCGTAATCGACCGAGCTTTTGTCGAGCCACTTCGAAGCCGTCACATAGGGGTTGCGGAGCGTCAGCGACCGGAAATCGTTGGGCTTCACGGCGCCGTCGGCCTCGAAGAAGGGCCGCAGGCCCGGCGTTCCGAGGTTGAAATCGAGCCGCGCAAAGGGAATGACGTAATTCTCGCTTTTCACGAGCGGATCGGGGACCCAGTCCCCCAATTCGACCCTATCGTGGTAGTAGTCGGCCCCCACGTCGAGACCCACTACCCCGCCCCGGAAACCATAGCGCAGGGCGGCATGGATCGACTGCTGGTTGGTGCCATCCAGAGTTTTCTGTCCCGCCGACAGCCCGTAGCCGGCCTCGGCCGAAAAATAACTGCGCCCGAACCCGCGGGCGATCTTCGCCCGGGCCTCCAGCGACATCTGGCGGGCCTTCTCGTCATAACCGGGCCAGTCGGAGTGGTCGAAGAACATGCCGCCGCCCAGCGCGATCTCGAAATTCGTGCGGCCGAGGTCCTGGAAATCGTCCCCGAAACGCACGGCGACATGCGCATCGCCGTAATCGTTCCTGCCGCCTGCCCCGAAGTCCAGTTCGGACCCGGCAGGGGTATAAGCCCCGTAACGGTGGTACATCCGGTTGTCGTAGTAGAGATCGCCCTCGAGGATATGCTTACCGAAGTATTTGCCCGCGGCGGCCCCGATGCGGTTGAACATCCGCGTCGAGGGGTTTTTCACGCCGAAATCGTTCCGGATCTTGGCATACCGTCCCTCGTGGTTGACGTAGCCTATGACATAGCCCGTCGAAGGATTCTGCGACGAGGCGTAGAAATCCAGCACCGAATTGAGCGGATACCCCGCGCCTACCTTCACGTAGAACGGCAGCGGGCGGTTGAACTCCCAGTAGGTCACCGTCGCCGGGCGTATCGGGCGCGTCGAGAGGGTCGTGCGCAGCGACAACGGCGTGATGGTGTAATCGATTTCGGGACGCAGGCGCGTCGTGTCGGTCATATCGGGCCGGACGGCCAGTTTCGACGCGCTCTCCACCTTCGGGACATACGCCTTGGTCACCTCGACCTGTTTTTCGACCTGCGCAGCAGCCAGCTGCGGCAGAACCGCCGCGAACACCGCGGCTATCAAGACTCTCTTCATCTTCAATATACTTTTGCCGCACCAACGGTGCGATACGCCAATTTTACCGCTTACGGTATCAATTCCCCTCCTCGGAGGGGATTTAGGGGAGGATCAGACCTGAATACGCCGCCACCGGCGGCGATTACGACATCCGGAGGCGTGAATCCGCACAATCCCGTCCCTTCGTCAGTTGAGTTTTGCGATTCGAGCCTTCGCCTCCTCCACAATGCCGTCGTCGGCAGGCGAATAACCGTCGGCGACGCTCTGCCATGTCGCCCGGGCCTGGAACGTATCCCCCTTGCGGACGTAGACGTCGCCCAGCAGGATGAAGGCCCGCGCCAGCCAATAGGCCTGCGGCTCCCGCTCCGAGAAGGCGAACACGGCGGCCTCGGTCTTGTCCATGTCACCGCTTTCGAACGTCGATTCGATCACGTAATAGGCGGCTTCGGAACCCTCCTTCGTGCGCACCTCCTTCGCAAGCTCCTTGTAGAGCTTCACCGCCTCGGCACTCCGGCCCGCGGCGCGCAGCTGCCCGGCCCAGGCATATTTCGCTTCGCGCAGCGCCACGGCCCCCGCGTCGTCGCGTCCGCACACGTCGGCGGCCATTTCGGCGATCTTCGCCCCGTCGCCCCCTGCGACGGTGGCGCGCACATAACCCGTCATGGCGTCCTCGCGGCCCGTGCGGGTCGGCGCCACGTCATAAAGCCGCCGGTAAGCCGATGCGGCTTCGTCCCAACGCCTGTCCGCGAAGGTCATCTCCGAGAGTTTCTCCAGCACGGCCACGGTATATTGGTTCGTACCCTGCCCGGCCAGCTGGGTCAGCGTCCCGATGGCGTTCTCGCGATCGCCCGCAAGCAGGTAGCAGTCGCTCAGGTAATAGAGCGCATCGGTCAGGTAATAGCCCTTCGGATAGCTCGCCACATAGCTGCGCAGCGACTTGGCGGCGGCATCCCGCTGCCCGCCGAGGTAGAGCTTCTGCGCCGCGGCGAACGACAGCGAGTCGCGCGACAGGGCCGTCAGATCGCTCTCCATGCCCGCCTTGGCGGCGTAGTCGAAATAGGCGTCCACATCGCCCTCCGAAACGTAAATCTCGCGGATCGACTGCATCGCCCCCTTGGCTTCGGCCGACTGGGGCGACGCCCCGACCACGCGGTCGTAGCAGGCCAGCGACTTCTGCTTCTCCCCGAGGTTCAGGTAGGCCAGACCCAGGTCCGAATAGGCCTGCGTACAGCGCGGCGATGCGGGATAATCCGCGACGAACTTCTCGAGCTGCGCGGCGCCCTCGGCATACTTCTCCTGCGCGATGTAACTGCGTCCCAGCTCGTAGGAGGCTTCGTCGGCATAGTCCCCGCCCGCAGCGGCGATCTGCCGCAGGGCCTGCTGCTTCCGGTCCGTATGGCCCAGGATGCCGAGCGTGATGGCCCGTTTGTACTGAGCATATCGCTTTTCGGGCGTTCCCAGCGCGATAGCCTTGTCGTACTCCCCCACGGCCTCCTCGAACCGCCGGTCGGAATAGGCAGCGTCGCCCAGCCGGTTCAGCGCGTCGGCGCGGTAGCTGTCGCGCGGCGGCCAGGCGGCGAGGAACCTGCCGAAAGCCTCCTGCGCCTGCCGGAGATCGTTGCGGTCGAAGGCGCAGTAGCCGAGGTTGTACCACGCCAGGGCATATTCCCGCTCGGTGCGGGGCGCCCGTTTCAGATAGGCGTTGTATTTGGCCGCGGCAACGGCGTAGTCGCCCTGCGCGAAGGCGATTTCGCCCTGCCAGAAGGAGGTCAGCGCCGAGTATTTCGGGCTGACGTTCACCGCCGCGGACTCCGCGAGGTAACTTTGCGCGGCTTTCAGGTCGCCGGCAGCGTAAGCCTCCAGCCCGCGGAAATAGGCGATCTTCTGCAATGCCGCGCGGATGTCGGCATCGCCCGAGGGCATCGCCTTGATGGCGCGGTAGGCGGCGGCGTAGTCGCGGGAGTTGTAGTAGGCGGCGATCAGCAGCGTCCGGGCCTCGGCCGCGCGCGGCGACGAGGGATAACGCCCGATATAGCGTGTCAGCACGTTGATCGCCCCGTTGAAGGCTCCGCCGCCCAGCTCGTATTGCAGTTTGGCATAGTTGAACAGCGCGTCTTCGGCGATCGCGGCATCCAGCGACTCGTCCGAAGCCATCGCAAAGGCCTGCATCGCCGATTCCTTGTCCCCGGCGCGCAGGTAGCAGTCGGCCAGGTGATAGGAGGCGTTCTGCGTCAGGGCGTCTTCGGCGCCGCACGCCTTGCGCAGCCACTCCGCGGCTTCGGGATAGCGGGCCGTGCGATAGAGCGAGAAACCCTCGAGATAGGCGGCGTCGCGGTCCGTCTCGCCGCCGGCGTTACGATACGCCGCCAGGTGCTCCAGCGTCTTGTTGAAATCCTCCAGCCGGAACCACGATTCGGCCATCACGCGCTCCAGTTCGGCGCGGCGTTCGGGAACCGCCCGGCGGGCCAGCTCCTCGCCGTTCTCGACCACATAGCGGTAATTGCCCTCGCGGAACTCGATCTGCAGCAGGTAGTAGGGCACCAAATCGCGGTAGGCGTCGCTGTGCGCGAGCGCCTCGAATCCCTGCTTCGCGCGGCCGTAACGCCCCTCGGCGTAGTCGATGTAGGCTTTGTAGTAACGGGCGTGATCGACAAACTCGCTGCGGCTGCCGATACGGTCGAAATAGTCGTATGCCTTCGCATAGTTGCCGTCCCCGAATTCGACGTATCCCATGCGGACATCGTACTGCTCGCGGCGCGGGGCGCTCAGGGCCTTGTAATCGGTCTTTTCGAAAGCTTCGCGGGCCTTCTTCATGTTCCCCGCCGAGCAATAGTACGACCCGAGGGCGAAACGCACGTCGTTGGCATAGACCGATTCGGGATAACGCTCCTCGAATGCGCGCAGGGCCCCCTCGGCGTCGGCGCTGCCCAGCTCCACGGCGCAGGCGGCCAGATAGAACTCGGTCTCCTGGGCCAGCAGGCGGTCCGAAGGAGCCAGGGCGGCCTTCGCACGCAGGAATTCATGCCGCGCGTCGCTCCAGCGTCCGTAGTCGAACAGGTCGCGGGCGCGCGCCATGAGCGTCTCTATTTCGGGCTTCGCGGCCCGCGCACCGAGGGTGCACGCCGCGAAGACAAGGATCAGCAACGATATCCGGAATTTTCGCATACACATGTTTTCACTAAATACGGGCAAATATACGAATTTTTGCCCATCCGCACACTACCAAAGGAACGGAATTTGCCCCCGGGTTATCGTTAAACAAAAAAACCGAAATCCATGATCGAAAAAGTAACATTACAGCTGTCCGGAAACGGGAAATTCCGGACCGAAGACGGCACCGGATGCGACGCCATGAACCCCAAGACGCTGCTGCTCTATGCCGCGGCGCAATGCTCCGCGCAGACGGCGCTGATGATTATGCAGAAAGAGCGCATCACGCCCAAACGCTTCGAAATCAGCTACTCGGGAGAATTATCCGACGAAGAGGTCCAATCGGAGAGCGTATACAGCTCGTTCCATGTCGTTTACAACGTCGAGTGCGGCTCCGAGGACGACCAGGCGAAGGTCAGCCGCGCCATCGGCCTCACGCATGAAAAATACTGCGGCATGGTGCGGATGCTGCGGATGATCGCCCCCGTTTCGCACGAGGTCGCGGTAGTGAGCACCGAACCCGCCCTATAAAAAGGGAAAAGCGGAGCGTGGAGGGTCGAAAGTTTCTCCACGCTCCGCTTTCAACATTCAGCCCGGTTCCACTTGAACCGATACAAATACCAAATGTATAACGAGTCAATCACCAGCCAGATTGCAAACGCCGCAAAGAATCGCCATGAAAAAAACTTTCCCGGATCGCTTGCAACGGCATACCAGCCCCACGCACACAACATCAGCGAATCGATAAAAATCACGATCGCCCCGGGTAATTTCCTGTTAAAACGGACGTAAAGCGGCTCCTGTTTTTCGTTTTCCGGCCGAACGAGGCCGGGAGTCAAACCGATGATCGATATGTTGCAAAGCATACCTGCCAACATAACAGCCAATGCGGTCAGAAACGGCACATCGAATACGAACCGGGCATCATAACGCCAGAAATTGACCACAAACAGCATTAACAGCAAAAAGAGAGCGCGGTAAAACAGCTTCCGAAAATCATTTGTCTTTTCCATCTCCATCTATCTTAAAGTAATCCAGAGGTTAACGTTATAAATATACAATAAATATTCTTCTCAGACTATTTATTTCATATTTTTTTCGCCGGACACATTCCACCCGCCCTGTAAGGCGAGCAAACGGCGTTCGTAAAGATTACTGCGCCGTGATGCGCTGGTAGTCGGAAACCGCCACGGCATAGTTGTAGTGCGCCCGGATGGCGTTGGAGTAGAGCTGAATCCAGCTCAGCTGGGCTTGCAGGACGTCGAGGATCGTCGCAAGACCCTCGCCGTAGGAGTAGGTGCTGATCGAGAGGTTTTCGGCCGCGATGCGGAGGCTCTCCTCCGTGGCGTCGACCTGCGCCCGGCTCTGCACCAGCGCCGTCCAGCCGTTTATCTCCTCGCGCACGATGTCGTCGTGGCGCAGCGCGGCGCCCCACTCCTGCTGAAGCTGCACGGCGCGGGCTATTCCCACGGCCCGGCGGCGTTCGCCCCAGTGGAAAATCGGCACCGAGACCTTCACGAAGACCGAGCCGTCGACCGTCGTGGCTCCGGTCCGATTGGGCACGAAGGGCTGCCACGAGCCCCCTACCCCGACGCTAAGCTGCGGATTGAAAGGCGCCCGGGCCAGGCGGATGCCCGCATCGGCCTGCTCCGCACGCAGCCGTGCGGCGGCGTAGTCGGGACGGCGCGCCAGGGCCTCGGCGGCAACGACCCGCACGGGCATCGGAAACGAATCGCGGATGCCCTGCTCCAGCCGCACGTCGAGCGCGGCGTCGGTCCCGCGCAGGATGTTGAAGTTGTGCAGCGCCACCTCGTAACTCTGCTCGGCGCTCACGAGCGAATATTCGGCCTCGCTCAGCCGGGCGTCGATCATCAGCACGTCGCCCTTGGCGATATACCCTTCAGCGAAACGACGGTCCACGACCTCTTTGAGCGAACGGATGATCGAAACGTACTGGCGCATCGAAGCGGCATAGAGCTCCACGGCCGAGAGGTTCCAGTAGGCGTAGTCGGCGGCATAACGCACGTCGAGGCGCGAAAACTCCTCGTCGCACAGGGCGATGTCGTAGCCCAGTTCGGCCTGCCGGACCGAAGCCCGCACCGCACCGCCCCCGTAGACGGTCTGGACCACCTGCGGCAGTACGCCGAAGGTCCACGGCTCGATGCCCTCGTAGCGGTGGAAGGTCTTGGTGAAGCTGCCGTCCATCGCCAGCCGCGGAAGGCAGCCCGTGCGGGCCTGCCCCAACGTCTCGGCCGCGGCGTCGCTCTGCGAGGCGGCGATCTTCAGCTGCCAGCTGTAATCGGCGACCGCTGTCCGGTAGCCGGCGAGCGTGGTCTGTCCGAAAGCCGGCTGGGAGAAACACAGGACCAGGAACGAAAACAAGGCGGTTCCGGGCATGGCAAACCGAACAGCACGAAGCCTCTCCCTGAGGGCGGGGTCGGATTTGCAAACGCCGCAAAAAGCGGCGAGGACAGCGGTCAACAGCGGAAATCGGCACATGACTACATTTTATTTTTCAGCATTGCGAATATGATAGAACAGGGCGTAGACCACCGGCAGGACACAGACCGTCAGCAGCGTGGCTACGAACAGTCCGCCCATGATCGTGGCGGCCATAGCCCCGAACATCGAGTCGAACAGCAGCGGCAGCATGCCGAGGATCGTGGTCCCCGAAGCCATCGCCACGGGGACGATGCGGCTGCGCGTGGCCGTCGTCAGCGCCTCGTAGGGGTCCATGCCGCCGGCCCGGAGCACGCCGATCTGCTCGACGAGCACCACGGCATTCTTGATGTTCATGCCGACCAGCCCCAGCAGTCCCAGCAGCGAAAAGAAATTGAACACCTTGCCCGTGACGGCCAGCCCGAGCACCACGCCTATGAAAATGAGCGGGATCATCAGCAGGATGACGGCCGGTTCACGGTAGTTGCGGAACAGCAGCAGCAGGACGATCAGAATCAGCACCAGCGTCAGCGGCATGTATTCGGCCAGCGCCTCGTTGGACTCCTGCTGGCTCTCCTGCTCGCCGAAGACCTTCATCGAGTAGCCCTCGGGAAGCGTCACGGCGCGGTCGATCGAGTCGCGCAGCGCGGTGAACAGCTGCATGGTGTTGACCCCGCGGGCGGGATCGCACTGCGCCTTCATCACCCGCTGGCGGTTGAAACGTCTGACCACGCCCGGCCGGAAGTCGAAGCGGAAGCCGTCGGTCGCCTGCCCGATCGAAAAGACCTTGCCCGAAGGGTTGAAGATCGGCAGGGCCTGGAGGTTGGTCAGGTTGTAGGAACCGATGTTCTCGTCTTTGAGCAGGATCGGCATGAACTGGTCACCCTCGCGGTATTCGCCCAGCGCATACCCCTGCGTGGCGATGGTGATGCCCCGGGCCATCTGGCTGCGGGTGATGCCGATGCGCTGGCCCTTCATCTGCGAATAGACCGGCTGCCACATAGGCACGCGGTTGCCCCAGCCGTTGCGGATGTTCACGGCCCCGGGCGTGCGCCACATCACCTCCTCGGCGGCGGCCGTCAGGCGGCGCAGCGTGTCGGCATTCTCGCCGATGAAGCCGAACTCGATGGCCGCGTCGGGCACGGGCGAGAGCTTGAACAGCGACGAGCGCAGCCATACGTCGGGGAAATTCGCCGTGACCCAGGCGTTGAACCGCGCCTCGACGGGTTCGGTCTGCCGCCGGTCGTGCAGCTCGACGAGGATGTTGCCGAAATTGGGACGCATCGAAACGCTGCTGCTGGCCAGGTAATAGCGCGGCGGCGTGGAGCCGAGCGTCATCGAAACGGTCTTCACCTCGGGTTGTTCGCGGAGCCATCCCTCCATCGAGAGCAGGTTGCGCTCCGTATCGCGGATGTTGTACCCTTCGGGCAGGAGCACGTCGGCGCGGAAATAGGGTTTGTCGAGCGACGGAAAGAAATTCTGAGGCATCAGCCCCATGACGAACAGCGAAAGGACGAACAGCCCCACGACGACCGCTACGACCATCCACCTCCGGCGCAGCAGGGCGCCCAGAAAGCGGTCGAAAGCGCGGTAGAACTTCGTGTCGTAGGGATCGCGGCCGGCGGGTTTCACCCGCAGCATGAAACTGCCGAACAGCGGCGTCTGCGTCAGGGCCAGCACCCAGCTCAGCAGCAGCGAGAGGGCCAGCACGACGAACAGCGGTTTCACGATCTCGGCTACCGACGAAGGGGCCAGATACAGCGGCAGGAACGAGCATATGGCGATCAGCGTGGCGCCCAGCAGACTCCACCGCGGGGCGTTGGCTCCGTCGACAACGGCCGTGCGGCGCGCCGCACCCCGCAGCATGGCCTGCTGGGCATTGTCGGTGACGACGATGGCGTTGTCGACGAGCATGCCCATCGCGATGATGAATCCCGCCAGCGAGGTGCGGTTCAGCCCCTCGCCCAGGAACTGCATCAGCAGCAGCGTGCCGCCTATCGAGAACAACAGCGAACTGCCGATCAGCACCCCCGCGCGGAAACCCATGACGAGCATGATGATCAGGATGACGATCGCCACCGACTCGGCCAGATTGAGGATGAACGTGGAGTTGGCCTCGCGGGCGATGCGGTTTTCGGGATAGAGCACCGTCAGCTCCATGCCCACGGGCATCTGGCGCGTGAGCGAGGCCAGCACGCGGTCGATCTTCGCCCCGGCCTTCACCACGTCGACGCCCGCTTCGGTCGAGATGCCGATGCCCACGGCCCGGCGGCCGTCGACGCGCATCATCGTCTGCGGCGGCTCGGCGTAGCCCCGCTCGACGCGGGCGATGTCGCCCAGGCGGTACTGCTTGCCCGAGGAGGAGAACAGCAGCTGGTCCGCCAGGTCGTCGAGCGTCTTGTAGGTGCCGTCTTCGAGAATCTGTATGCGGAGTTTCCCGGCCTGCTTCTCCCCGCTGTTGACGATGGAATTCTGCTGGCCGATGGTCGAGACGATGGTTTCGGGACGAATGGAGAAGTTGGCCAGCGTCGCGAGGCTGACGTAGACGTTGACCACGGGCGTCTGCTCACCGTAAAGGGTCACCTTCTGCACGCCGTCGACCGTCACGAGAGCCGTTTTCAGACGCTGGGCCCAGTCGCGCAGCTCCGACCACGAAAATCCCCCGTCGACCGAAAGGCCGTAATAGATGCCGTAAACGTCGCCGAAATCGTCGGCGACGGTGATCTGCGACGCCCCGGCGGGCAGTTTCGGCTGGACGTTGAGCACCTTGCGGCGCAGTTCGTCCCACAGCTGGGGTATTTCGCGGGCCGGCGTGGCGGGATCCAGTTCGACCTGGATTTTCGAAACGCCGTAATAGGATTCGGACGTGATCTTGTGCACGAGGCGCATCGACTGCACCTCGCGTTCGATGGGCTCGGTGACGAGCTCCTCGACCTCCCCGGGCGTGGCTCCCGGATAGGAGCAGACGAGCGACGCCGACTTGATGACGAAGACCGAGTCCTCCTTCTTACCCAGCGTCGAGAAGCCCAGCGCACCGCCGGCAAGCAGGACGAAGAGGAAAAACCAGATCACCTTGGCGCTTCGCAGGGAATATTCGGGCAGGTTCATCGCAGCGTCATTTTAATATCCGAACCCGTTCCCCTTCGCGCAGCTGGTAGACCCCCGCCGTGACGACCCGGTCGCCCGGCGCGACCCCGCTGTCGATGACCACCCGGTCGCGGCCAAACAGTTCTCCGGGCGTCACCTCATGGCGCGTGACACGGTCGTCGGGACCGACGACCCAGACATAAGTGCCGCCCTGGGCCGGGGCGTAGATGGCCGACACGGGCAGCGACACCGCATCGGGTACCGGATCGGCGCTCTGCATGGTAATCGTGCACGACATGCCGGGCGAAATGCGGTAACGCGCCGGATCGGGATTTTCGAGAGTCAGCGACACGGGGAATCCCGAGGCGTCGGACGAGGTTTCGACATACTCTTTCAGGCGGGCCGGGATCGTCGCGCCCCGGTAATTGTCGAACACGACGGTGAAATGCGTCGAACTGTCCCGCAGCAGCGACAGCCCGGCTTCGGGGAGGGTGAACTGCACGGTGGTAGTGACGGGATTGACCAGCCGGAGGATCGCCTGCCCGGCCTGCACCCGTTCGAAATTGTCGACGTACTTACGCTCGACGACCCCGGAGAACGGGGCCTTCAGCCGCGTGTCTTTCAGCAGGTCGAGGGCATTTTCATAGGTGGAGCGCGCCTGCGCATAGCGCGTCGAGGCGGCCTCGGCCTCCTGACGCGACACGGCCTCGTGTTGCAGCAAACGCTGCATGCGTTGCTGCTGCGAGCGGGCCTCCTCGAAGGCCGAGCGCGTCGCCGACACCTGCAGTTCGAGGTCCCGGGGGTCCAGTTCGGCGAGCAGCGCCCCTTTCTTCACGCTCTGTCCCTGCGCAACGGGAACGTCGAGGACCTGCCCCGCCACCTTGAACGCCAGGTTCACGGCATCGTCGGGGGTGGCCATGCCGGCAAAATCCTTGTCGATGAGACCTGCGCCCGCAGCCGTCGTAACCTTTACGGGACGCACCGCTTCGGGAACCGGGGTTCTTCGGCCGCACGCCCCGGCGAGCAGGGTTATCAGCAAAATGGGGATTGTTCGCATACGAAAAAAGTTGAAACGGAGAACTCCGTTTCAACTTTTATACCACATCCCGCCGAACGCCCCTACGGACGACCATCGCGACCGTTCTTTTTAGCCGTGATGGTTCCGTCGTCGAGCACCACCAGGCCGTTGTGGGCCCGGAGCATGGTTTTCATCGTCGAGGCGTCGATGTTGTAACAGCGCACCTTCCCCGAACCGAAATCATGCCACGTGACGCCGTACAGCGGATCGGGCGTCAGACAGACTACACGGGCGCCCTCCTCCCGGGCGCGCTCCACCAGCCGAGCCATACGCCGGGCGCAGGAGCGCGGCAGACGGTCGAATTCCGTGACGCAGAGCATATAAACCCGCCCCGGGATGGTCAGCACCTCCTCCGTGGCGTCGCCCTCGGCGTCGCGCAGGGCGAATTCGCTCACCAACGGCCGCACCGACGGCAGTTCGCTTGTGGTGCGGGTGTCGACCCACTCCCACTTTTCGGCGTCCTGCCACTCGGTGTCGTCGAGCGAGAATTCTCGCTCACGGCCCGTTTTCCGGTTGCGGTAGATCAGCACGGTCTCCGACTCGCCGGGCTCGACGGCAGGCTCCTGCATCGCCTCGCGGATGTTCACTCCGACCTGATAGGGCAGGAAGTCGATCAGCGGCAGGTGGATATAGCAGTAGTAGCCCAGATACATCGAGAGGAAGAAAAACGTGCAGGTAAGCACGATCTCCAGGGGTTTGAATGCGAAAATCCGGTCGGGACGGTAACGCCACCACACCACGAAAGCCATCGGCAGCAGGGCGACGTTCTAGGCGAAGGTTTCCCAGGGAGTGAGTTTCAGCGCCTCGCCGAAGCATCCGCAGTCCTCGACAGGAATGAGCGTGGCGCTGAGCAGCGTCAGCAGCGTGAAGAAGATCATCGAAACCAGCGCGAAGATCGAGATCAGGCGTATGCGGACCTTGAACAGCAGCATGCACCCCATCATCAACTCGGCCCCGCACAGCCAGATCGAGAAGGTCATCGCCGCAGGCTGCAGGTACTCCATGCCGTAGATCGAAAGATATTCGTTGACCTTCAGCGCCGTACCCCACGGATCGACCACCTTCGAGAAACCCGAAAGAATGAACGTGCAGGCGAGAATCAGCCGGCAGACGTTCGCCAGAATCTTGAAAGCCCGGGATCTCCTCATCGCGCGTCGAGTATCGGGGCCAGCACGGCCCGTATCTTATCGAAAATCCGTTCGGGGCCGTCCATCGCCCCGTCCGCATCGCTGCAGTCGACCACGCGCAGCGACGAATCCTTCGCCGCGGCGGCCAGATAGACCTCGCGGACACGTCGCTGCAGGTCGAGAGCTCCCTCGTGGATGTCCTGACCGCCTTGCAGGTAGGTGCGGTCGTCGCCCTCGCGCACCTCCGAGAGTTTGCGTTCGGTGAAGGCGAAGGGCACGTCGAGGAAGAGCGACATGTCGGGACGCGGCAGGCCGTTGTAGCCGAATTCCAGGTCGAGAATCCATTGTGCGAGGCGGTCGCGCGGCTCCCCGGCGGGAAGTTTCGCACACTGGAAGCCTACGTTCGAGTAGACATAGCGGTCGAGAATCACGGCTTTCCCCGCGGCGATCCACGCCCGGATCTGCGGACCCGCCGCGGCGCGGTCGCCCGCGAAGAGCAGCGCCACGAGATAGGGATCGACTTCGTTCACGCCGCCGAACTCCCCCCGGAGAAAACGGGCGATCAGCTCGCCGTAGACCGGAGCGTCGAAACGCGGGAAATGCACATACTCGCTCTCCACGCCCCGCTCGGAGAACAATCGTCGCAGCATACGGATCTGGGTCGATTTGCCCGCCCCGTCCAAGCCTTCGAGTACGATGAACATAGGTTTAGCAGTTTAATACCTTTCTCATTAACCGGAACGCCATGCGCTCCCGATCGTCGTTGTCGCCGCCCGTGGCGGCGGTAGCAAATTGGCCCCCCCCCC
>CATKXN010000001.1 GCA_949840605.1 uncultured Alistipes sp. | reverse complement strand
CCATTGACCAATATTCCTCACTGCTGCCTCCCGTAGGAGTTTGGTCCGTGTCTCAGTACCAATGTGGGGGGTTAACCTCTCAGTCCCCCTATGTATCGTCGCCTTGGTGAGCCGTTACCTCACCAACTAGCTAATACAACGCATGCCCATCCATAACCACCGGAGTTTTCAACCATAAGGGATGCCCCTCGTGATATTATGGGATATTAGTACCAATTTCTCAGTGTTATCCCCCTGTTATGGGTAGGTTGCATACGCGTTACGCACCCGTGCGCCGGTCGCCATCAATTGTATTGCTACAACTATGCTGCCCCTCGACTTGCATGTGTTAGGCCTGCCGCTAGCGTTCATCCTGAGCCAGGATCAAACTCTCCATTGTATAAAAATAATGTATTGTTAGAGTCCTGACTATTCGTTTATCCTTAAAAGGAAATTGACAGATAAATACTACAATTTTTCTCTCAAAATAATATCAGTAATTCAAAGAACCGTTTGAAAAAGTCTCGCATTTTGTAGTGCGAAAGGACTGCAAAGATAAGTCATCTTTTTTAATCCTGCAAATCTTTTTTCAAGAACTTTTGCATCTTTTGAAATTTCCTGATTCTACGCGGTTTTCAGCTCCTTTATTGTAAACTTTCAACCTTTGTAAGAACCGTTATTTCTCAAACGCGGATGCAAAGGTAGCGACTTTTTTTGAACTTGCAAATAAATCCGCATATTTTTTTGAAAAATCATTCATTTTATCTGAAAATACCCTCGATACCTATATATTAATAGACAAAAAAGGCAGGTCCCGAAGGACCCGCCGCAAGTATGCCGGACATCTCGTCCCCTAAAGCCAACCGCCGTTCGCAGCCAGGTTGGGCCGCGAAACGACGGCGAACTCCCGTTCGAAAGTCGTATCGCCGGCTTTGGCGGTGATCGTAAGCAGCGAAGTTCCCGTTCTGGAACAGTCGAAAGTGATCTTAGAACCGTTGAGAACAGCCGCCGGGGAGCCGATACCCAGGTTGGCGGGCGATGCGAACTTCGCCGATTCCAGGGTCACGACGCTCTTGTCGCCGCCGAAATAGCGGGAGAAATCGACCGTCACAGCCTCAGCCGTCTTCACATAAATGGCCGGCGTGCCTTTGATCGCAAGCAGCAGCTTCAGGGCGTCGATACACCCGCCGCCCATCTTATTCTTATAGACCTCCATAGATGGGATCGTCATCGGAGTATTATTCGCATAATATTTTTTTGATCCGACAAAATAGTCGTCGATACCGTAAACGGAACTCAGCAGCAGCGCCTTGAACTCGGAAGGCGTGTATTTCTTACCGTTCTGGGCCGCATAGGCAAGTCCCAGCGCCGCCACGCCCGAGACATGCGGGCAGGCCATCGACGTGCCCTGCATAAAGCCGTATCCATACCAGTCATCGTCTTTGCGCCCGTCCTTGAAATCCATCGTATCGTCGCAGAGAATGGTGCTCATCACCATCCCGTTCGTATAATACTTATTGTCATTAAGACCTTGAGCCGCATAGGCATCCCCGCCCGGAGCCGTGACGTCGACCCACGAACCGTAATCCGTATAGTAAGCCGGCCGGAAACCCCAGTCCATCGCCCCGACGGCAATGACCGGACCATAAGCCGCCGGATAGACCGCAGCGTCTCCGTACCTGTCGCCGTCGTTGCCGGCAGCAAAGATCACCAGCCCGCCCTGCAGCGGAGAATCCGGATTCCTGGCCGCCGCCCCCCGGACAAACGTATCGATCGCATCGCGCATCAGCCCGTAATTCTTGTCCCAATCCGCTTTGAATTCCTCCGGGGTTATCGGGTTTCCGTCGCCGTCTTCCAGCAGATATCCCCAGCTGTTCTGGGCGATGACCGCGCCGTTGGTCCAGGCATATTCGAATGCCTTGATGGTCTTGTTGCTGGTCTTGGCGCCCTCGCTGTTCCCCATGATCTGACACGACATGATCTTCACGCCGCCCTGGTTGCTGCGGCCGCCGGCAATGCCGCAGACGCCCCGTCCGTTGTTGTTCACGGCGGCGATCACACCGGCCACATGCGTCCCGTGATCGGCATAGCTCTCCTTGCCGTTCTGATCCTTTTCAGGAGTTTTCCAATCGAGCACCGAGGAGTTGTCCCAGAAATTGAAACCGTGTTCCTGCGAATTTTTCGGATTGCTCCAGATGTTGGCCTTCAAATCGGGGTGGTCGGACTGCACGGCGTGGTCGATCACCGCCACGATAATCTGGTCGCTGCCGGTGCAGAGCTGCCAGGCATCGAGCAGATTGATGTCGGCACCCGCCTTCGGCTGATTGAAAGTCCGATTGGGTCCCGGATTGTCGTAATGCCACTGATAGGCCAGCAAAGGATCGTTCATCGCCGCCGCGGCACGCGTTTCGCCCGTTATATAAAGATTGTCGCCGGTAACCGGAATGGCCGGACCGACGCTCATCGGCCGGATGTACTCCGGATCGATCTCATATTCCACGACAGCGACGCCGGGCAGTGCGGCAAAGCGGCTGCCGATCTGGCCAAGGTCGGCGTCTTCGTCGAACGAGACACCGTACCAACGGTTGATGCCGGTTTCGTCGTAAATCTCCTCCCAATCGGGATTGTAGGCGACGATACGTTCGAAATGCCCGGCCCCGATCTCATTCAGCAGGTCGTCGATCGTACCGACGCCCGAACGCGTCACAGCCCCGCCGCGCGTAGCGGGCAGCTGCGCCTGTGCCGCCGCGACAATCTGCGCCATTTCGGGCGTGAACTTTACGGAGATCGCCCCTTTCAGGGCCAGTCCGGAAGCAGGGGCCCCGACGATCCGGGGAGGGGTCGGGCCTGAGCCGTCGGTAACGACCGCCGGTTCTTTCGTACAAGCAAACGCCGCAAACAAACACCCGATAAGCAGCAATCTCTTCATAAATCACCAACTTTTAGATTTTTCAAAGGTATAATTTTTCTGCCAAAAGCGCATCGCGGGAATGATAAAATCGATCCGGGGGCGTTAAAAATGAGATTTTTTACTACTTTTGCCCTAAACAAACCCCGGCTCCGAAGACGGTTTCCGGCAAAACCCGGGCCGCGGCCGGTCACGGGTCCGGCAAAACGATTTTCAGGAGGAACACCGCGTAGTTATGAATTTCAAGAAAATATCGCTGCTCATCCTGGTGCTGCTCGTCGCAGACCAGGTTCTCAAGATTTGGGTCAAAACCCACATGCACCTCGACGAATCGATCCTGGTCGTCCCCGACTGGTTCCAACTGCGGTTCATCGAGAACAACGGCGCGGCATTCGGCATGCACATCGCCTCGCGCGGCGGCTTCGACTGGGGCAAACTGCTGCTGGGCGTCTTCCGGATCGTGATGGTCGGATTCATCGGCTGGCTGATGTACCACCTCGCCCGCAAGCGCAAGGATACGCCCAAGGGAGTGATCGCGGGACTTGCGCTGATCTTCGCCGGAGCCTTGGGCAACATCCTCGACAGCGCCTTTTACGGACTGATCTTCTCCGAATCGACGCCCTACACCGTAGCGCACTTCGGGGGCCATTACGCCGGATTCATGATGGGCAAAGTCGTCGACATGTTCTATTTCCCGCTGTTCCAGTGGAACGGAGTGCCGCGCCTGCTGCGCTTTCTGGTCGACAGCAACAACTACTTTTTCGGCGCCATCTTCAATCTGGCCGATGCCTACATCTCCGTGGCAGTAGTCTATCTGCTTCTGTTTCAGTATAAATTCTTCAGCAAGTAGATTTTTTTCAAAAAAAGAGTTGGTGTTTCAGAAAAAAGTATTACTTTTGCACACCGCAATTCCAGAAATGCCCAGGTGGCGGAATAGGTAGACGCGCACGTTTCAGGTGCGTGTGCCGCAAGGCGTGCAGGTTCGATTCCTGTCCTGGGCACGAAAAGGCGCTGATCTTCAGCGCCTTTTCTCTTTTGCAGGATAAAATTCAGGATAAACGGAATTTTCTCAGTTCTTTACCCCCATCCCCAGTCGTCCCCAGCGTATAGTAACTGCTTTCCGCAAGCAGATCTGCATTCTCTTCAATCCCGACCCGCAAATACTTCATGGTAGTCGTGATCCGTTTATGCCCTACGCCTTTGAAATGGCGGCCAGAGGAACATCTTTTGCTTTCAAAAGATTGGTAGCATACGATCTTCTGGCCGTATGCGTCGAGACCAAATTGAACTTCTCCGAGCATCGCTCACAACGTTTTTTCTAATCGGCTGAATCTATATAACTGAACCGGAGGAGGGCATCCGGCTTTCGTATCGGGGCTTTCTGAAAAATCCCGTGCGAGGAATAAGTCAAAATTGAATTATTCATACATGATCTGTGTCCGAAGGTGCAGGTCAGCCGAGGAAGAGCCGACCGAAATAATAAACTCGCCCGGTTCGACGGTGAATTTCCGTTGCTGCGAGTCGTAGAAGGCGAAGGCGTCGTCGTTCAGACGGAGCGTCACGCGCTTCGTCTCGCCTTTGCGGAGGAACACTTTACGGAATCCCTTCAGCTCTTTGACTGGACGGGGAACTGAGCATTCCAGGTCAGTGACATAGAGCTGGGCGACTTCCGTAGCGTCGGATTCGCCTGAATTCGTCAGGTCGAATGCTACGACACAGGCATCGCCCTCGCGCGTGACCGTGAGGTCCGAATAGTCTAAGGTTGTATAGCTCAGCCCATAACCGAAATTATAGAGCGGCTCGGTCCGGGACCGGTCGTAGCCCCGGTAGCCGACGAAGATGCCTTCGTTGTAGGCAATCCGCAGGTAGGTCTCCTTCCGGTAGTCGTTGAAGACGTTGTTGTAGTAATTGTCGTGCACGGGGTTGTCCTCCCAGCGTTTCTCGATGGTGATGGGCAGGCGGCCGCCGGGCGAGATCCGTCCCGAGAGTATCTCGGCGACGGCCCGGCCTCCCTCCTGCCCCGGGTACCAGGCCATCAGGATCGCCGCCACTTTGTCGTGCCATTTCGACATGTCAATTCCGCCGCCGCTGTTCACGACAAGGATCACGCGGTCATTGAGCGATGCGGCGTGTCCGATCAGTTCATCTTGACCCTCGGGCAGCGAGAAGGTGCGGTCGGAGTTCTCTTTCTCGGTCTCGGAGCTGAAGCCTACGCAGAGAACCACGGCGTCGGCTGTGCGGAGCGCTTCGTCGCGGGCCTCGAGGTCGGTGAATTCATATTTGAAATGAACCGAGGCGCTGCTTGCCGTGTCGAAATACTCAATCACGACGGGGTAGGTGCGTCCGGCTTCGAGGTTCAGCTCGGCCGACCGGGTGGTGAGCCGGTGGTTGCCCCAGTCCCCGGCCACACATTCGCCGCCGATGAAGATGCGGTAGCCGTCGTCGCCCCCGATCGTGAAGCGCAGCGTCGTGTTCGCTGCGGGTTTCAGTACGCCCGTCCAGCGGATCGAAAAGTTGTCTTCGGGAATTCCCTCCGCCGGGCTGCCTTTGCCCCAGTCGTACTCCACAGCGGTCTCTGTGCGTTCGACTACGGGCGTTCCCCGGAATTTCCGGTTGGGGAAATAGGCGGCCCGCAGACCGGGCTCGCGGCAGTCGGCATCGGTGTAGAACCCGCCTTCGCTGAGGTCGCTGCGGAGTTTGTCGCTCAGATCGACGATCTTCCAGCGGCGGCCCAGCGACAGCATTCCGTCGAGTACCGAAACGGTCGAGCAAGGGTGCACGAATCCGCTTCCGCCGCCCGTCACGACCCGTGCGGCGTTGGGGCCCGCGACGGCGATCCGGCCTCCGCGCAGGGGCAGTAGGCCGTTGTCGTTTTTCAGCAGGACGATGCCTTCCCGGGCCAATTGAAGCGCCGCCTCGCGCGAAACGGCATCTTGCTCGGGGATGGAGGCGTCCCGCTGGTCGCGGTCGAGGAATCCGAAGGCGATGAGCGATTGAAGGATGTGCTGTACTTTGAGGTCGATGGTTTCTTCGCGTACCAGTCCCGTTTCGATGGCTTTCAGCAGGTTTTCGCGGTTCATGAACTTTCCGGAGGGCATTTCGAGATCGAGGCCCCCGTTTGCGGCGCCCACCCCCGAATAGGTGGCGTTCCAGTCGGACATGAAAATACCCTCAAAACCCCATGTCTCGCGCAACGTGCGCACCGCAAGGTCGTAATTCTCCGATGTATGCACGCCGTTGAGGGGGTTGTAGCTCGACATCACGCTGCCGACCCCGGCATCCTGCACGGCGCGCCGGAAGGCCGGGAAATAAATCTCCTGCAACGTCCGTTCATCGATATCCGAACTGGCATGGTGGCGGTTCCACTCCTGGTTGTTGCCCGCGAAGTGTTTGACCGTGGCCATCACGCCTTGCGACTGCACGCCCCGGATGTATTGCACGGCGATTTCTCCCGTGAGGCAGGGGTCTTCGCCGAAATATTCGAAATTCCGGCCGCAGAGGGGCGAGCGGCAGATGTTCACGCCGGGGCCGAGCAGGATGTGGACCCCGCGCGCCCGGGCGTCGCGTCCGAGCCCGACACCCATGTTGTAGACGGTTTCGGGGCTCCATGTCGCGGCGGCTGCAATGCCGCTCGCATACATCGTGCTGCGTGTGTCGTTGCGGACTCCCTGCGGTCCGTCGGCCATACGGATTTCGGGGATGCCCAGCCGGGGTACGGCGCGGATGTAGAAATCGTTGTAACCTCCGATATAGTCGATTTTCTCTTCGAGGGTCATATGTTTCACCAGCTCTGCGGCGCGGGATTTCGCCTCCGGAGTGATCGTCTGTGCCGGAAGGAGTGCGGGCGTCAGCAGAAGCGTGAGCAGCAACAGTCGTTTCATTGGTTTATTATTGATTTTCAGGGAATTTGCAACAGCAGTAATACGGAGCTTTTATCGGCGTTCACTTCGCCTGATGAGATGCCGGTTACGGCGACGGGCAGGACCCATTCGCTGCCCGAGGGGAGTTCCGCGAGCAGTTCCGAAGCCCTGAATGTGACGGTGACGTCCGCTTTCCAGCGTCCGGGGCCGAGTTCTACGCTCCGGGTGTCGAACGTGCAGTAGGTTTCGGGCAGCATCCGGTAACCGACTGCGTTCTCCTCGTTGTAACGATCGAGGGCGTATTCGCTGATGCCCAGCCGGACGGTCACGCCGTCGTCGTTATAACCGCCTTTGTAGACGGTGAGCATGGCCTGCGGATCTCCGGACTCCGGGAATCCGACCGTTTGCAGGCCCGCCTGCACCAGATAGACCTCGGTCGGGATCGTGAGGTTCACATCCCTGCCGTCGTCGCATGCGGGCAGAGAAAGCAGACAGAAGCAGCAAAATACGACGGAAAAGCAGATTTTCGTGAATGAAAAAGTCGGATGTTTTTTCATCGGTCTGTTCATTAGTAGATTAATAACCCGGATTCTGAACCAGATTTTGGTTGATGTTGATCTGCGAGAGCGGAATGGCCATCCAGTAGGACTTGGGGGTGATGAAGGTCCGCGTGCCGCTCTCCTTCATGTTGACCACCTGGTAGAATCCCGGGCCGTCGGAGGCTTCGAGGTTCCACGATTTGGGAGTGTGCCCCAGCATCTTGCCGGCGGTCTTCCAACGGCGGATGTCGTGAAACCACCGCGCTTCCATCGCCAGCTCGATCAGCCGTTCCTGATGCAGTACGTCGCGCAGCTTTTGTCCTTGCGGAATGCCTCCGGCGCGGTTCCACGACACCTCGAAGTCGGGCAGTCCGGCGCGTTTGCGGACTTTGTTCAGGTAGACGAGGCTCTGACTGCCGAGCGATCCGGTGTATTCGAAGTCGGCTTCGGCGTAGCTCAGGTAGAGTTCCGCCAACCGGATCAGCGGAAAGGGATATTCGCGGTAGGTGTATTGCTGCGACCCCTTATCGTAGGCAAGCGTCCGATGTATCCACTTTTTCAGCACATATCCCGTGCAGCTCTGGTACTCGTGGGCGATATTTCCCGTACTGCCCTGCCGTTCGCCCTTGCGGCAATGGAGCGTGAACGACTGGTTGTTGATCTCGTAGGGGCCTCGGTCGTAGCCTACCGAGGCGTAGAAGCGCGGTTCACGGTTGAGGTGCAGGAGGGCGGTCTCCTTGTCGGGGTCCATCTTGTAGAGGTCGAGGTCCTTCGTTTCGGGATCGGCGTCCATCGGAAGCCCGTTCTTCGAGTAGTACGTCTCCACCAGTTCGAACGTCGGAACGACGTAGGGGTTGAAGCTCGACGTGTTGTAGGGGTCCTCGATGCGCGCTCCGCCGCGGAACTGCACGTTCCGGATGTAGGTCTGGTCGCCCGAGGCCCACAGGTATTCGGGGTTCTGGGGCCACGTCGGCTCGACGAACAGGTCGTGGTAGTTGATCTCGCCCCGCTCGGCGTCGGGAAGCGCCGCCGCGGTGGGGGTTTCGTAGAGTTTATAGCCGTTCTCCTCGGCCAGTGCGATCGCCTCCCGGGTCGCCGCGCGCGCCTTTTCCCACTTTTCAGGATCGTACTCCTGGGCGATCAGATGCCGGCCCGACTTATCCTTGAATCCGGCGTAAAATTCCGAGTTGCCGTTCACCAGCGGGCTGGCGGCGTAGAGCAGTACGCGGGCCTTGATCGCCTTAGCCGCCACGGAGGTCGCGCGCCCCAGCTTGCCGGCGGGCTGTGCGGCCACCATCAGGGCGGCGGCCTCGTCCAGCAGGCGTGTCACGAACGTCACGCATTCGTCGTAGGGACGGCGTTCGGGGTAGATCACGGCTTCGTCTGTCTCGTTTTGGCCGATCTCCCGTTCGACGATCACCGTCGGGCCGTAGTACGACATCAGCTGCCAATGATAATAGGCGATCAGGAACTTGGCCTCGCCGATCCACTGATTGCGGGTCTTGGGGTCGAGTCCCGGGACCATGTCGACGTTGTCGAGCAGGATATAGCAGTAGCGGATGCCCTTGAAGAGGTCGTAGTTCTGGCTTCCCGAGGGGTTGCCTTTGACGTTCCACATGCCGAAATAGGTCGTCGTGGCACTTTCCTCGTTGTAGAGCAGGCTCTTGTAGGGGAAATAGCGGACGGCCCCGACCCAGCCGGTCATCACGTCGCCGCCGGCGCAGTAGTCCGGCATCGGGCGGTAGCCCGTGATGTTGGGAATGTAGTTGTAGAGCGTGGCGAGGAATTTCTCGGCCTGCGTTTCGGTCTTGAAGATGTCGCGCAGCTCGGGGGTTCCCTCCGGCAGCACGTCGAGGTAGTCGGTGCATGCGGCCGCGGAGATTGACGCGAGCAGGACCAGAAGGCGGTGGTGAAGTTTTTTTATCATGGTTCTCGGAGGGTTAGAAGTTATATTGGACACCGATTTTCAGCGTTTTCTGTAACGGATATACCAGCCCGTTGCCACGCCCCAGCTCGGGGTCCCAGTTTTTGAACGGGGAGAAAGTCAGCAGGTTCGTGCCGACGAAGTAGACACGCAGCGATTTGTGTGTGAAGCCCAGTTCGACGGTCTTCAGGCGCAGGTAGGCGCCGTTACGAATCCAGAACGACGACCGCTGGGTGTTGTTCTTGTTGTAGTTGATGTCCAGGCGCGGGTATTCCGCATCGGGGTTCGGAGCGGCCTCCCGCCAGTAGTTGTCGGCAACCCACTGGGTCATGTTGAAACCGGAGTACTGGTCGTCACGGAACGGGTGCATGTCGATCATCTCGATTCCGTAGCGCCCCGTGCCCTGGAAGAAGAACGAGAAGTCGAATTTCTTGTACTGGATGTTGGCGCCGAAGCCGTAGAAGATTTCGGGGATCGTCGGGCGTCCGATCGAGGTCTGGTCGTTGTCGTCGATCACTCCGTCGCCGTTCAGGTCGCGGTATTTGATGTCGCCCGGGAGCACCGTGCCCGAAAAGGTCTGCACGGGGCTGCTGTCGATCTCCTCCTGCGAGGCAAAAAGTCCGTCGGCGACCAGTCCCCAGAGCGAGTAGATCGGCTGGCCCTTGCGCAGCATGTAGGTAGCCGTACCCCGCGCCTCGTCCCGGAAGACCGTTTCGTTGTGGGCATAGGTGAACGTTCCGCGCACGGAGACGATCAGGTCCTTGCCGAAGGCCCGGTTGTATTCGAGCGAGCCGTCGACGCCGTAGTTGCGGACCTTACCGATGTTGCCGTAGGAGGTTTCACCCGTGTAGCCCATCGACGAGGGGAGCGACACGCGTTGCATGAAGATACCCGAACGGTTTTCGTTGAAGGCGTCGACGATGATGCTCAGGCTGTTGTCGAACATGTTGAGGTCCATTCCGGCGTTGAACTTGCGGCTGATCTCCCACGAGGCATCCTCGTTGCCGAGCAGCGTGATGCCCGGACCAGACTGCTGGGCGTATTTGTCGCCGAAGTAGACGTTGAGCTTGTTGTCCATCGTGATCGTCGAGATGTAGGGGAAGCGGGCCGCCAGCGCGTCGTTGCCCGATTCGCCGTAGGAGATGCGGAATTTCAGGTTGTCGACGACCTTGGTCAGCGGTTTGAAGAACCCCTCGCGGGAAACCACCCATCCTACGGCCACCGAAGGGAAAAATCCGAAGCGACGTCCGCGGATGAAATTCTCGCTGCCGTTGTAGCCGAAGTTGGCCTCCATGAGGTATTTGCTTTTGTAGCCGTAGGTGAGGCGTCCGGCGAGTCCCTGCTCGCGGAAGGGCAGCACGTCGGTCTCGGTCGACGAGGGGCGGTTGTTGAGTTTCTCGCGCTGGTGGTAGACCAGCATGGCGTTGACGTCGTGGTCGCCGAACGTGCGGGCGTAGTTGGCCGAGGCCTGGAACTGGAGTTCGCGGTATCCCGAACCGCTGGTCCACGTTCCCAGGTAGGTCGAGCCCACGGGGTTCTGCGGCAGTTCGCGGATGGAGTAGTCGTAGCTCCCGTCGTCCTTGACCATGTAGTCCGAAAGGGTGTAGTAGAAGGGCCGGAAATAGCGGGCCACGTCGTTGTAGGTCTTGTTAAAGAAGGTCACCATGCCCTTGACCGAGAGCCCCTTGGTGATGAAATCGAGGTTCTGGTCCACCTGCAGGTTGTTGGTCATGTAGTTGGTGTGGCGGTCCTTGTAGCCCCGGCTCAGCTCGGCGTAGGGGTTGATGTCGAGGCCGTTGCCCCACGATTCCGAGTTGCCGTAGACCGTGTAGTTCACGCCGGCCTTCTCCGAGGGGAACGTTGCGGGGAACGACACCGGGTTAGCCCGCATCGTGTAGTAGAAGAGGTCCGAGACCGAAACGTCGGGCAGGTGACGGTAGTAGAGCTGGGTGTTCATGCGCAGGCTCACGCGTGTCGTGCGCGTCAGTTGTGCGGCGATGTTGCTCTGGAAGATGTATTTCTGGGCGTTGATGTTGGTGTTGAACTTCGACTCCGAGGGGCGGCGCACGATGCCGTCCTCGTTGTGGATCGAGGCGTTGAGGAAATAAGTGATCTTCGATCCGCCGCCCCGGGCGTTGATGTTGAAATTCTGGCTCCAGGTCATGTCCTTGAACAACATCTCATACCAGTTGTTGTTGGGAAAGACGTAGGGGTTGAGGCCCCGGCGCGTCCCTTCGATCTTCTCCTCGGAGTAATAGGGTTTGAAACTGCCGCGCTCGGAAAGGGCCGTGCGGGTCCAGAGCGCTTCGTTGAAAGCCTCCATGTAGGTCACGCCGTCAGCGATCTTTTGCACGCGCGTCGGCATCGAGATGCCCGCTTCGGCCCGGACGTTGACCGTCAGTTTCTCGGAATTGCGCCCCTCCTTGGTGGTGACGATCAGCACGCCGTTGGCGCCCCGGCTGCCGTAGAGCGCCGTCGCTGTGGCGTCTTTGAGTACCGAGAACGACTCGATCGACTCGGGGGCCGTGTGGTTGAGCATCTCGGCCACGACCTCCACGCCGTCGATGATGATCAGCGGCTCCTTGTTCGTGCCGAATGTCGAGATGCCGCGAATCCAGAAGTTCGCTCCGTCGGCTCCGGGTTCGCCCGACGATTGCACGGAGACCATGCCCGCAATACGCCCGGCAAAGGCCGTCGTCAGGTTGCTCGATGTGACCTTCAGTTCCGAAGGCTTCACAGCCTGCACGGCGCCGACGAGACTCTCCTTCTTCTGAACGCCGAAGCCTACGACCACTACTTCGCCGATGCTGTTTTCGGCTTCGAAAAGCTGAACCAGCTTGAAGAGAATCGGGTTGCCGACCGGGACGCGGCGGGTCTCGTAGCCCAGGAAGCTGAACGACACCTCATGCGATCCCGGGGGAACATCGATCGAGTAGTAGCCGTCGGGACCGGTGATGGTGCCGGCGTCCGAACCCTCGACGTAGACGCTGGCACCGACGATCGGCCGGTTGTCGGTCGCCGAAATCACGTTGCCGCTGAAGGTCTGCCGGGCGGTCATCGCAGCGGAGGATTTGGCCGGTGCCGGGGGCAGGGGGCTCACGGTGATCTGCCGTCCCCGGATTTCGTAGGTCAGCCCCGATTTTTCCAGTAATTTGTCGAGGGCCGCGGGGACGGGCTGTGCTGTCAGGCCGAGCGTGACGCGGTGTGCGGTGAGGCGCGGCCGGGTGTTGTCGGCATAGATAAAGGCGTAGTCGGTCTGTTGTTCGATCTGCAGGAACGCTTCCTGCAGGGTCGCGTTTTTCAGGTCGAGAGTGACCCGTTGCACGGCTTCGGGTGCGCCGAGCGCCCGAAGTCCGCCCGCAAGGAACATCAGTACGAGCAGGGCGCTTCCCCGGCGGATCGGGAACAGGCCGCGGCGCTGCATCCATTGGTAGAGTTTTGTCATCTATAAAGTTTTTAAGGTTGATAGCAGTCGTTTCAGGAGTCAGTTCGTGCGGGCCGTGACGCAGACCACCCGCGTGCCGTCGGGCCGCTGTTCGATCCGGCAGTTGATGGGCAGAATGTCCGACAGGACGTCGAGCGTGTCCGAAAGGTCATCGAAGAGCACCAGCTTGCCCGAGCAGCAGAGCTCCTGCACGTCGGGATCGCAGACGATTTCCACGCGGTAGTAGGCCGCGATCTGGGCGATTACCCGTTCGAGCGTGCCCGACGAGAAGGTGAACAGTCCGTCTTTCCAACTGACGTACTGCGCAGGGTCGACCTTGACAACCGTGTAGTTGCCCGCCTTGAGGCTGAACATGTCGTTGCTTTCGAGCTGTACCTGCTCCCCGTCGCCGGTTGTGATCTCCACGGCGCCGTGCACCAGCACGACCGATGCCGGGCGGTTACTGTCGCAATAAGCGTTCACATCGAAGCTCGTCCCCAGGACCCGCGTGTCGAAGAGCGCGTTGTGGACGATAAATGGGCGTTCAGGGTCGGGCGTCACGTCGATATACAGCTCGCCCTCGATGCTCACGCGGCGTTCGCCCTCTCCGAAGGCTGCCGGGAAGGTAAAGACCGATCCGGAGTTGATCCATACCCGTGAACCGTCCGAAAGGGTGATGTCGGCCCGTTTGCCTTCGGGTACCACCAGTCGGTTCATGCGGGCGGGTTTTGCCGAGGCGACCGTGCGGCCGTTAATGCGCACCTCTCCCGAGGGGGCGCACTCGATGCTGGCGCTCTCCGAAGCGATGCGCTCTGACTGTCTGCCGGAGATCAGCCGGATCTCGGAAGCCCAGTCCGGAGAGGTGTCTGTCTCCGTCGAGGGGCGGAACACGCCCAGCAGGGCCGGAACGACCGCTCCCGCCGCCACGACGGCCGCAGCCGCCAGCGCGAACAGCCGGCGGCGCAGCAGCCGGCGGCTGCTGCTGCACAGGGCCCGGTAGTCGGACATGATGCTGTCGTAAAGTTCGGTCTTTTCGCCCTCATCGAGCGCGAAGTTGTTCAGCCGAACGCTGCCGACCGTCTGGATCGCCTTGCGAAATTCGGCGTAGGTCTCGGGGTGGTTCGCCGGGAACTCGCTCCAGAAGAGATCTTCGCGCTTGTCGGGATCGAGGCACCACAACAGGAAATCGGGGTCGTTCAGAAAGTCGGCCGCGGTGTACTCCTTATATTCTTTGTTATCCATAATCGTTGTCGTTTTTCGGTTTTGTCAGGCCGTGAGCGCCGAGAAGAATGCCAGCAGGAGCAGGCGGTCCTTGTTGCTGCGGAGCTTCCCGAGTCCCTTGGAGACGAACTTGCGCACGGCGTGGGGCGTGACATCCAGTATCTCGGCGATCTCGGCATATTCCATTTCATACATGTAGCGCATGTATATCGCGCTCTTCTGCATCGGGCTCAGTTCGTTGAGCATCTGCTCGAGCATCGTCTTCAGCCGCGCGGCCTGCTCCGTGTCGATCAGGCTGTCGGCGAACGAGACGGTGATGCGCAGGTCCAGCTGGGGCGTCAGTTCCATAGTGTCGCATTCGTGCCGTTTGAAGTCGATCAGCCGGTTGTAGAAGGCCCGGAACAGGTAGCTGCGGATGTTCTTTACGCCGCCCAGCTCGCGCCGCCGCGCCAGCAAATTCAGGAAGACGTCGTGGATGGCGTCCTTGAGCGTCTCGCGGTCGAACCCGAGCCCGCATCCGTAGGCGTAGAGCTGGTCTGCATAGCTGTTGTAGAGGTAGACGCATACGTCGTCGTTACCTTCCAGAAATTGCCGGCCGATGATTCTGTCGTGCTTCATATCGTTCGAGTCATGACTCCAACTAAAAGACGGGACAATTCGGATTTTGTCCCCTTCCGCTGCCGGAGATGGTAAAAAAAAGGAATTTCCCGTGAAAATAGGCAGAAAAATCGGGATTCCGGGGGACAAAATCCCCATTCGGGCGTCTACTTATCAGTAACAAACCATTCAAAAATGTCCAACCTAAATTTAACCCGAATGACAAACATGAGACATTTCGCGCTCTCCCTGCTGCTTTGCGGCTGGTGCGGCATTGCCTTCTCCTGCGACAAAGCCGAATCGGGGCCGAAGGAGGAGCCGCCCGGATCGCAGTGGCGCAACCAGTCGTTTACATTGGCTACGTGGAACGTGGCTTTCGACACCCCCGTTCCGTGGGACGACCGCAAGGCAATGGCGGGCCGTGTGTTCGAAGCGCAGGATTTCGACATCATCGGCATCCAGGAGCCCTGGCGACATGCCCTCGACGACCTGATCGCGATGCTGCCCGATTACGACCATACGGGCACCAGCGTCACGGGCAATCCGTCCGACACCGACTGCCACAACAACCCCATATTCTATAAGAAGGAGCGTTTCACGCTGCTCGACAGCGGTTCGTTCTGGTTCTCGGAAACCCCCGACGTTCCCGGCTCCAAGAGCTGGGACTCCTACGGTATCCGTATGTGCAACTGGGGCAAGTTCCGCGACCGGCAGACCGGCGGCGAGTTCTTCCTCTTCAACGCCCACTTCGACCACAAGGGCGAGACTGCCCGTCAAAAGACGGCACAGATCATCAACGAGCGGGTGAAGAGCATCGCGAAAGGGTATCATGCTTTCCTGACCGGCGACTTCAACAGCGACCAGTGGTCGGAGTCCTACAAGATCCTGACCGCACAGTTCCGCGACACGCGCGACGAGGCCGTACGGACGGAGAATGCCGACTGGCACTCCTACAACTCCTACAATTACAGCGACAAACCGCTTTACAACGGCGCGCAGCTCGACCATATCATGCTGCGCCCGGCCGACCTCGACTTCGTGGTCAACGAGTGGCGGATCGTCCATACCGATTTCAACAAAGTCTATCCCTCCGACCATTTTCCGATCGTCCTGTCGTTCTCGTTCAAATTCGAGCGGCAATAACCCCAAAAACGACCCGACATGAAAAAACTGTTCGCAATAGGAATCTGCTGCCTGCTCTGCGGGCTTTTCGGCTGCGGGGATTCGGGCGAGGCAGACCGTCCTGCCCCCGTCGCCGCATTCACGACCGAAAAGGAGTCGTATGCCGCCGGCGAGAAGATCTGTTTCATCAACACCTCGTCATTCGATGCAGGTGAAATCATCGCTTACGAATGGGACTTCGGCGACGAATCGGCCCGTTCGACCCGAAAGGAACCCGTGAAGGTCTACAACGGAGCCGTCGGTCAGCGCGAGAACAGCCTTGTGATCCGCGAGGACGACCGCGAACTGGCGGCCGATTTTACATTTGAAAAAGAAGAATATGCCGTCGGCGAACCGGTTGCTTTCGTCAATCGGTCGAGCTTCGAGAACGGCGAAATCGTAGGCTACGCCTGGGATTTCGGCAGCGGTGACGCGGACGATACCTCGACCGAAGAGAATCCATCGAAACGCTACTCCTCACCGGGCGATTACACGGTTCGGCTGACCGTCACGACCGATAACGGCCGCGAAAAAAGTTGTCAGAAAACCGTGACGGTCTACGATGCGGGCACTCCGCCCGTGGCGGCGTTCTCGGTTGACCCCGGGATCGTACTCGCCGGCGACGAAGTGACCTTCACCGACCTGTCGACCGACGAGGACGGCGAGGTGGTGGCCTGGGCCTGGGAGTTCGGCGACGGTGCGACCTCCTCGGAGCGGCATCCGCTCCATACCTATCCGGAGAAGGGAGCCTATAAGGTGACGCTGACGGTGACCGACGATGCGGGTGTCACGGACCGGCAGGAACAGACCGTGAACGTCTGGCCGGGCGTGGTGTGGTCGCAGGAGATCGAAGCCAGCTCGACGCTGCGCGGCGTCATTCCCACCGTCGGGCTCGACGGCACGATCTACGTGACGAGCGACAAACTCAAACTCTACGCCTATGACAAGTCGGGTTCCCGACGGTGGGTGTACGATCTTTCGCAGGACGGTGCCGGCGGCCAGCAGAAATCCTCCGCCTGCATCGGCACCGACGGTACGGTTTACATCCTTGCCGGCGGCAGCGACAAGGCGAAGAACATCTATCTCTATGCGATCCGTCCCGACGGCACCCGGAAATGGCGGTATGCCTATCCCCTCGGTGCGGTGACTGGCTATACCTCGCCGGCCATCCACATCAGCGGCAACATCCTGATCGGCAACCAAGGCACGGGCGGCTCCGTCATCCTTGTCGATAAGGATTCGGGGCAGCAGGTATGGCGCACGCCGACCGTTGGTGGCGGCCTCACGGGCATGATCGCCTCGGATAAGTCGGGAACTGCATATTTCGGACTTTCAGGCGGCAAAGGCTATGGAACTGCGGATGCCGACGGTAACCTGCAAGCGTTCAATGTCGGCGATACCTATGATGTCAACGGGGCGAGCATCGCCATCGACGCCGCGGGCAACACCTACGCCGGAGTGCAGAAAAGCGGTGTCGGGGCCGTTGTCTCCTGCGACGCGGCGGGTAACCGGCGCTGGGTGTTCACGCCCGATCCGGCCGGAAAGATCGATTTCAGCGGTCCGGTACTGGGCACCGACGGTACGGTCTATATTTCGGTGAACAAGGCCGGCGGCCAGATCGCTGCCCTCGACGGTCAGACCGGCCGGCAGCTCTGGCAGTACCTCTGCGCCGACGGATTCGGCGGTACGCCCGCCGTGGACTGCTACGGCAATATCCACTGCGGCGACAATGCAGGCTGGTATCATGTCGTCAAACCCGACGGAACGCTGCTCTTCAAAAAGCAGTTGGGGACCAACATGTGGTCTTCGCCGGTGATCGCCGACGACGGGATGATCTATGTCAACCTGAAGGACGGCGCGGCCTGCAAACTGATCGCGTTCGATATGGGTTTAACGGGTCCGGCGGATTCTCCGTGGCCGCAGCGTGCCTGCACGGCTGCTCACAGGGCGTTGCAGCGATAAAACGCTGTTTGAATGGAAAGTCCGGCCGGCATTTTGCCGGCCGGATTTTTTTGTTGCCAGCATGATCGAGCTATCTTTAAGCAGCACATGAAAAGGGGCTGAATAACTTTTAATCGTTATACAGCCCCTCAGGTTAAAACCTTTTTTACTCAGAAGTCAATACTTCGATCCGGTTCGGTTATTCGTAGACAAACTCGACGGATGTTTCGGAAACGATCCGGACTCCGAGACCCATCATATCGAGACCTTCACCGCCCCATTTGGCGTTGGTAACATAACCGTCGCCGTCCTGTACATAGGTGATCGCCTTGGCAGGATCATCTTCCGACATGGCGTCGATGAGCGTCGAAGTAGGCAGGTTGGCCGACGTTTTCCCGTCGTAGCGCAGGTAACATGCCAGCACATGGTCGTCGTCGAGCCGGGAGGTGGAGGAGAAGACACCCTCAATCGCCTTGGCCACGTCGACGCCGAAAATATTGTTCTTCTTGCCGGCGTCGCCGTATCCGAACATACCGTCCGCCGTATAGTTGCCATTCTCAAAATCGAACGAAACATATGCGGAACTGCCGCCCTGAGCTATAATGGCATTGCAATGTCCGTTGTCGGCATCATACATCCAGGTGAAGTTGCGGGGGCGCGACACGACCTCTCCTTCGACGGTTCGCATAAAGTCGACGACGCTGCTCTCCACCCTTCCGTCGATCATATTCCATGTGAATGCCCGGATACCGGTTTCACCGGCTTCGTAAAGCCTGTTCTCGGCCGATATCTTGTCTCCGTCGAAAGTAAAGACTACCCAGTCTGCAGCCTCAGCGCCTGCGCCTTGCTGAACGGAGGTCACCCGTCCGTTGCCGTCGTACTTCAGGGTTTGCTGGCCCACTACGTCGGTCCCTTCGCTGAACAGCATCGAGAAATACATATCAGCCATTCCCTGGTCACCTCCGACCATCCCCAGCAAGGCTTCCTTCACTGCATTGACACCACCTTCGACGGTCGAAAAATCGCAGGTCTGGGACATGCTTAACTTAACGCCGGTCAACCGCTTGTAAACCGCGGCGGGAATATTCTCGCCCAGCGTCCAGTCGATGTTGTTGTGTTTGAGGATCACGTTGTACACGCCCGGGGCCACGCCGGCGGGAATAGTACAGCTCACGCCCGTCGGCGTAACGGCGGTCGTCAGTTCCACATCGGGACGGTCCCCGGCGGGAGCCTTCAGGTAGATTACGGACGCGTCGGTAAAGCCGTTGCCGGCGATCTCAAGCGCCTTGTTCAGCTTGATCGCCGCAGGAAGCACGACGCTCGACACGGGATTCTGAGCCGTTTCCAGCCGCACGGAACCCAGGTCCCAGCTGCCGTTCTGCTTCACGATCACCGTATATACGCCCGCAGTCAGGGTCGACGGAATCGTACATTCGAGTCCCGCAGCCGTAACGGTCTGGTCCGCAGCCACGGTCTCCGCGCCCGAGGCGTCGCGCAGGTAAAGCTGGGCCGAAGCCTCGAATCCCTTGCCCGCCACCTTATAGAAACCGCCGATTTCGGCCGTCGAAGGAACCGTGTAATCCGTAATCGGGCAGGTCGGCTTGGAATCGTCGTCCCCGTCCGAGCAGGCTGAGAATGCACCTGCCGTGCATCCGATCAGCAACATAAGCCATAATTTTTTCATAATGCGTTGGTTTAAAAAAAGTTTATAAATGCATTTCTATATTCCTTCGAGTTGGTTCAATATCCGTTCGGCGTCTTCGGACGAGGGACGTATCATGTTTGCGTTCACGATCTTACCCTCCTTGTCCAGCAGAATGAAATGCGGAATGCCCTCGATTCCGTAATCCTGCTGAAACTCGCTGCCGGGCCCCAACAGCAGCTGCGTGCCGGCCAGCCCGCCCGAGCGGACCATCTGCTCCCAGGCGTCCCGGTCCTTATCCACCGACAGCCCCAGAAAAGCGATGTTGCGCCCTTCGAATTTCTTCTCCAGCGCCTTGAGGTGCGGCAGTTCGGCCTTGCAGGGACCGCACCAGGTGGCCCACATGTCGATCAGCAGGTATTTGCCCCGGAAGTCGCCGAGCGAATAGCTGTTGCCGTCGGCGTCCTGCGCCGTGAAATCGGGCGAAGGACGGCCCACGGCCTTGGGATCGAGGCGGGCGAACTCGTCCCGGACCTCTTTCAGCATCCGCGGGTCGGTGATGTAGGTATCGACCAGTGCGCGCAGCTCCTTGGTGTTGCGGACGCCCGAGAAACCCAGATATTCCATCGCCAATACGCGCAGCATGGTCTGCTTCACCTTTTCGTTGGAGAAGTTTTCGGCCATGTATTTCATTGCGGCGATCGTGCGGGCATAGGGATCGAGACGCTGCGGGTTCTGCTCTTGGAGCAGCGTCGAGACGCCGAAATTCAGGAAATTGCGGTAGACGTCTACGTCGGCCAGCTCCTCGCGCTCCGCGACCAGCGAGCGCACGGCGTCGTAATACTCCTTTCCGGGACGGTAGTCGGGATCGGCACCGAGCTGACGGTACAACGGATACATGATCAACCCCTGCGCATAGTAATAACGGATGCGCTCCTGCTCGACAGCCGCGAAATGCGGGCATTTCTCATCGAGTTTGCGGGCCTTGACCAGCCGCACGCCCTCTTCGACACACTTGTCGAGTCCCGCAGCATACTCCTCCCACGCAAGTTCGTAGGAGGGTGGCTCGGGCAGCGTAACCGTCTGCAGATACTCCGCAGCCGGAGCGTTCACGCCGTCGACCTGCACGCCGTCATTGAAACTGCGTGCATCGAAACGCACGGTCGTCTTGCGGCCTTTCTCCAGAAATACGTCCTTGGTGGACTGCCCGTAGGCGACGTGGACATAGAGGTCCTCCATGCCGGGAATCACGAGCGTGGCCTTACCGTCCTTATCGAGATCGACGACGAACGACGTCGAACGGTCGACGATAAGCCCCACCTTCGAGTAGGTCATGTTGTCGACGACGAAGTTCACGACGATGTCGTCTCTGTTCGCATCCGAACAGGCGCAGCATGCGGCTGCCAGCAGTAATCCTAAAATCTTTTTCATATCTCCGAACTGAATTATTTTCCGTACACCTCCTGCAAAGCCCCGAACAGCCATCCGCCGCGGGCGTTGAGTTTGCTGATCCGGCCCTCGCCGTCCACCAGGATCGCCGTGGGGACCCCCGTCGTCTCGAACGTCGGGAAACACACGCCCGTATGGTCGCGCAATTGCGTCCAGGGCATCTTCTCCTCCGCGACGGCCTCCTTCCAGCGCTCGGCCGAACGGTCGACCGAGATGCTCACGATGTCGAATCCCTTTTTATGATACCTGTCGTAGGCCTTTTTGACATAGGGGATGTCGCCCCGGCAGGGATTGCACCACGATGCCCATATCTCGATGAGCGTGACATGTCCCGGACGCACGTACTCCGAAAGCCGGTGCACGTTCTGTTCGAGATCCTGCAATTCGATGTCGGGAAGCGGATTGCCCTGCGCGACGCGCTTGTCGCGGATGCGCCGTTCGGTGTAACGCCCCGCCTCGGACTCCCTCAGACGCGGCGAAAGCCCCGCGTAAAGCGCATTCAGCTCTTCGCCGGTCAGTTCCGTATACCGGTCGCAGAGTTCCTGCAGAGCGACGAGGCTGACGACCGATTCGGGATGTTCGCCGATATAGCGGACCGTATAAGCGGTCCGTTCGCGGCTCTTTTCGGTGGCCTTGCGCGCCATGTCGACGCCCGCCTGCAAATCCTCGCCGTAATAGAACGCCTTGGTATACGCTCTGAAAGCCTTGCTGTAGGCGGCCGCCAGCGGTTCGAGTCCCGCCTGATACGCCTGCGCCTGGGTCTGCGTAGCTCCCCCGGCAATCGTCCATGAAGGCTCCTCTTGCGAAGCGTCGCAGACGGCGCTCACCGCCGTGCTGTCGAGGTATACGGCAAATGCCATGACCGTATTCCGGTCGCCCCGGTTAGCGGGGTCGAGAAAAATCGCCGCCCGGCAACTGCGGGGCTCGTCGAAACGCCCCCTGAATCGGAATTTCCCGTCGGAAACCTCCGTGCTGTCCACGGCCCGGGGCTGTCCGGCGTCGGCCGTATAGAGCACCACCGGTTTGCCTTCCCAGGCTTCGGGAACCTCTCCGGTGAGGACATAGCCTTCGTGCGAAGCGCATCCCGCCGTCAGGAACGCCGCCAGGGCCGCATAAAAATAATTTTTCATAGTTATTCTGCCTGTTTTCCGTTATTTCAACATTTCACGATAGGTTACGTCCACGATCCGGCCCAGTCCGGCATGCACCTCGGGAGCCACGCCCCGGAAATTGCCGTCGGAGTCGAAGCCCTCGTAAATCCGCAGCGTGCCCGCGTCGCCCCGGACGCTGCCGACCACCAGATCGTACGTGCGGGACAGGTTGGCGCTCTGCCGGTAGATATTGAATTTCAGGCAGGTGATCGTCTCCCCGACCAGCGTGAACTGCGAGGTCGCCTTCAGGGGCGTTTCCGAAAGGTCCACGCGGTAGACCGTACCGCCCACCGCATAGTACATGTAGTTTTTCAGCGAGCTGAACGCATAACAGCTCGCCTGGGCGATGTTCGTACATCCCGTCAGGTCGCCGTAATAGGCCCTGCCCAAGGCGTAGGCGCAGTCTCCGTAGGTATAGACCGCCCACAGCTCGCCCAGCTGCGTACCGTAGAGATAATACCTGCCGCCGTCCTTCAGCACGGTGTAGGTGATTCCCATCTTGGTGTTGTTGGGATCGTATTTCGTATTTTCCATCCAGACGAAGTCCATCCCTTTCGGGAATTCGCCGAAAGCGGTTCCCGTCACCTTGCCGCCGTTGTCCATCTCGGCGAGCAGCGTCACCAGATCGTTCATTTCGTGCAGCGCGGGATAACCGCCCACGTCGCCGGCGCGCAGCGTCGGGGCGTAGCCCATGAAACGCTTGCCGTCGAGATCGTAGAGCAGCGCCACGGAAACCACGATATTGCTGGTTACGATGTTGCTGCCGATCACCGGCGCGGCATTCAGCCCGTCGCCCTCGATCGGACCGAACAGACCGACTCCCACCTGACACTCGGCGTAGTAGGTCTTCCCGTCGCCGACCGTCATCTTGGCCCGCGTCACGTCGTTGATCGCCGAAGGCTTCGGATTGTCGCCGTTGCCCATTTCGTACACGAAGCGGTACTCTTCCTTCCATTCGAACCCGTTGCGGCCCAGGCGGGTCGCCCCGTCGTCGGTCAGCAGGTAATAGGGCGACTCCTCATCCGCGTACCGCGACCACTGGATACGCCGCGGGCCTTTCATTTCGGGCATGCCGTTGTTTTTGAGCACGTCGGTGTAGGTCTCCCCCGTCACCGCGGATACCATGTCGAGCCGCGCCCGGTCGTCGGTTCCGTCGGCGCACAGCACCATCCACCCTTCGGAGGTGGCCTCGCTCACCTGCAGGTCGCAGCTCCGCTGCCAGTATACGCCGCTGGCCCTCTCCTCGACCTTGAAGAAGAGCGTATAGGCGCCGGCAGGCAGGGTCACCTCGTAGTCCAGGTTCCGCGACGTGCCGATCACCGTAACGGTCTGGTCGGCGCTCTGAGCGAGCGTCCGCCACTCGAACGAATAGCGGTCGTCCGTAAATTCGTCGCTCCCCAGGTCGGGCGTCAGCTGCAGACGCGCATAGGTCAGCACCGAAATGTTCCCCTCCACGCCCGTGATGTCGGGCTCGGTCAGTTCGCGGTAGTCGTAGTTGCCCAAATCGTTGGCGCATGCCGCAAACAGGCAGACGGCCGCTGCGCACAAGAGTCTTTTCATCATGATTCCCATGTTGTTAATAGAATTTCAGGGGTTCGCCGTTCTCGTCGAAAGCCCGCTCGTCGTAGGGCTGGCCGGACGACCGCAGATCCTGCTGATCCTTGACATACACAACCATCCGGCTCTGAATATAAAGCCATTTTGCCTCGGAAATTTTGCCCGCCTGGTTGAAGTCGGCCCTCGGAAGTTGCATCACGTCGCACATCAGTTCGAACTTCTGCTGCGTGAACGCGCCCACGAAAATCTGCCGCCAGCCGACCGGGGGCGCGGTGAACTGGTCCGAGAAATTGATCCTGAAGGTTACCGCCGACACCGTATCGCCGCCCGAGAGAAGCTGACTGGTGAACGGGATGATGAAATTGTCGTTCGCCCGCAGCTCCAGCAGCAGATTCTTCGTCTGCTGCTGCAGGATCGCCGTCCGCCGGAGCGTCACGACGTAGTCGAACGACACGCTGCCCGCCGGAAGCACGGCTTCGCCGCCGAGCGTGTAATCCGTCCCTTCGACGGCGTCGGGCGAACTGACCCGGATGTCGACGGCACGGGGCTGCGCGGAGGCACGGCCCACCAGCTGCACCCGAACGGGAACTTCCAGCACGTCGGCGTCCTCATAGATGAACGTATAGGCGGCGCTGTCGATGACGGTGTTGTTGGCCAGCCTGTTGTCGAAATAGATGCCTTCGATCGCACCGAAGTTATCCGGCAGGCTCTCTTTGCAGCCCGCCAGACAAAGCCCTGCCAGAAGGGCTGCCGAATAGACGATATGGTTCTTTTTCATGACGATGCAGGGATTATTCGCGGTTTTCGGTCTCCGAGTCGGGCAAGGGCACGACGAAGAGATTCGTATCCGGATCGGGATTCTTGGAATCGGTAAAGGACCAGATCACCTTCGAAAAAAGGCGTTTGTAGAGATAGAAGAGCTGTCCTTCGCCGTAGAGTTCGCGGATATACTCGTACTTGAGCAGCTCGGGCGTCAGGGAGGCGAGCGACGAACCGATGCCGCGGTTGCGGCGCAGCGTATTCACATACGACGTTCCGTTGGCCAGCACGTCCGACTGGCTTTCGGCGGCGATCAGATACATCTCGCCCAGCCGCAGCATCGGAATCATCGTGTTCTCGATCTTTCCGGTCGCGGCCATGTCGGCATACTTGTAGAAATAGCGGTTCTCGCCCGAGGTGCTCCAGTTCACCCGGTTGCGGTAGTCGTCCTGATAACCGCCCGTCTGAGCGCCTCCCCCGAAGATCGCCTTCGAAATCAGATCGCCCTCCATCTTGAAGGTAAAAGTCGTCCGCGTAGGACTGAAATAATTCAGGAACAGCTGGTTGCGCTTCGTATTGGTCAGTGCGAAAACCACTTCGGACGAGAAAATCCGGTCGGGGTCTTCGGGATTTCCTACCACGAGACTCCGGTCGACGAACGGGAAAATCCCGTTGTTCGAGGCGCGGATCACCTCCACGGCATAGGTCAGGGCGTCCTTTTTCTGCCCGGCATAGAGGTTCACCCGGGCCAGCAGGGCCGAGACGGCGTAATAGTTGAATCGCAGGGCGCGGTAACGCAGGAAATTCGATCCATTGTCCGCTCCGCTCATCAGCGTTCCTTCGGTGATCACGGGATCGTTCAGCAGGGCTGCGCGAGCCGCCGTCAGGTCCTGAATCACCTTGTACACGACCTGGCTGGCCGGCAGCAGTGTTTCGGGATTCAGCGCCTCGGACGAATAGTACGGGATGCTGATTCCGTCGGGATTCTGCGCGTAAACCGGTCCGAAAAGGCGCAGCATGTCGAAATGCAGCATCGCGCGCAGGGCCAGCGCCTCGCCCCGGACGATGTCGTAAGCATGCCCCGCGAAGAGCGACTGTTTGCCCTCGATGTTCTTCAGCAGCTTGTTGCAGTTCAGGATCAGGGCGTAAGCCTTGTTCCACGTCGCGCTCAGGCGGCCGCGCCAGTATTCGGTGTTGTAATCGTATTTCTTGAGGGCCACGTAATTTCCCCACACCGTGACGTTGTCGCCGATTTCATAGGCTCCGCCCAGAATCTCGACCATCTCGCAGCCGAGCGTGCCGCCGTACAGCTCGTCGCTGTTGAGTTCGATGTAGATACCGTTCAGCAGTTTCTGGAAACCCTCCTCCGACCGGAGCAGTTCCTCTTCCGAGATCTGGTCGTAGGGTTTTACGTCCAGCCAGCCGCTGCACCCCGCAAACAGCATCGGGGCAAACAGGATCAATGTCAGTATTTTGTTCTTCATAATGCTCTGTTATATAATATAGGTGTCACGGTCAGAAGGTCGCCGCGATCGAGAACGAGATCGTCCGTGCGAACGGGTAATCGATACCCCGTTCGTTCTTGACCGAGGAGATGCGGAACGCATCGTTCATATTGACCTGCACGTTCAGCGCCGAGAGGCCCATCTTACGGATGAAAGGCTGCGTGAATTCATACCCCACGCTGAACGATTCGCCCGTAATGTAATTCTCGTCCATCACGAAACGCGAGGATTTGTCGGTCTTCTGGGTCAGCGAAATGCCCTTGAAATAGGCCTCCGTGTTGGTCGGCGACCAGCGGTCGTACAAAGCCCGCTTGTCCTGGTTGTTGAACACCTCGTCCATGCCGATGTTCTCGACTTTCTGGAAAAGCGCGCTGTTGAAGATCTGCGCCCCGAGCGAATAACGGAAATAACACCCCACCGACAGGCCCTTGTAGTAGAACGTCGTGCCGATCACGCCTTCGAGTTTGGGTTCCGTGTCGCCCAGCACCACCTCGTCGTTCACGTCGTAGTTGAACGAATAGGTTCCGTCCTTCCGGATGAAGAGCTCCCGGCCCGTCGCCGGGTCGATACCCGCCGAACGCACGCCCCAGATCGCCGTCGGACTGCCGCCGTCGTAATAACGGGTCGTACCCGCGACCGAAGCCTTCCCTTCGTTGTTGAGCGAACTGAACGCATTGCCGATCTTGGCGTACTTCGCCTTGGCGTGCGTCCCGTTCAGGCTGATGTTCCAGTTGATGCGGTCGTGCGGCCGGTAGACCGGCGACACCTTGAGCGTCAGTTCGACGCCGTTGGTCTTCTGCTGTCCGGCGTTCATCGTCAGCGACGTAATGCCCATCGAGCCGGGCGTGGTGATGATCGCCAGCAGGGGATCGGTGATCTTGACGTAGTAATCGAACGTCAGGTTGATCCGGTTGCCCCACATGGTGATGTCGGTTCCGGCGTTGTAGTTGATCGTCTGCTGCCAGGCGAGGTCGGCGTTGCCGAGCTGGTTCAGAATCACGCCCGTCCCGAAGACGTTGGTCATCCACCCGTTGAACATATAGGTCGAAAAGGCCTGGTAGGCGGCGAAATTCTGGTTGCCGGGGTTACCCACCGAGGCGCGCAGCTTGAGCAGCTGGAAGAACCTGCCGTCGCGCATGAAGCGTTCGTTCTGGATGTTCCAGCCCACGCCCACCGACCACGTATTGCGGAACCGGTTGTTCGTGCCGAACATCGACGCGCCGTCGCTGCGGTAGTTGACGTCCAGCAGGTAGCGGTTGTCGTAGGAGTAGCCGCCGTTCAGGTAGAAGCTCGCGGCGCGCGTCTCGCTCTCCGAGTAGGCCGACTTGCCGCCTTCGGGATAGCCGTTGGCGAACGACGGGGCTCCGAACTGGTCGTCGGTGAACCCGCTGGCCTTGTACCCGTTGGTGATCCGCTTCGCGGCGTTGAAGTTGAATCCCGCCACGGCATTGAGCATGTGCTTCTCGGCGAACACATGGCCGTAGGTCGCCGTAACGTCGCCTTCGTAGTTGGTGCGCTTGGTCATCGAATGGGTGTAGAGCCCCTTTTCGGTCTCTTCCAGATCGTCGAACTGCGTATGCAGGGGCGAGAGACGCGTATCGGTCGTTCCCGTGGCGTGGGTGATTCCGAATTTGCCCCGCACCCGGAAATCCTTCGCCACGAACCACTCGATGATGAAGTTGTTCGTAAATCCGAACTGATCGCCCTTGTCGTAGTTGTTCAGGTGGGCGTTCCACAGCGGGTTGCCGATGGCCTCGGTCTCCAGCGATTCGGGGTCCCGGTAATAATACAGGTAACGGTCGATCTTGCCCTCTTCGTTGTACTTTTTGTAATAGGGATTCGCCTGCGCATACTCCGAGAAGGCGACCGCGGGATCGTTCGTCTTCTGGTAGTCGAGGGTCAGCTTGTTGCTGAACTGGAATTTCCCGGTCCGGTAGATCAGGTCGATGTTGCCGCCGACCGTCCGACGGTCGGAACCCTTCATCACGCCCTGCACCTCGCCGTAGCTCACGCCGATGCCGTAGCGGATCTTCTCTTCGCCGCCCTCGGCGTAGATGTTGTGCTTGTGGGAGAATCCCGTGTGCAGGGGCTCGTTCAGCCAATAGGTGTCGATTCCCCGTGCGATACCCTTCAGACGCTCGTTGCGCAGGTCGTCCAGCCGCAGTTGGTTGGCCATGTCGCCGGTCTTATCCCGATAGACGCCCGCCAGCGTCTCGAACCGGAGTTTCTCGCCGGCGTTCATCAGATTGTAGTCCGTCAGGTCGGCCATCGTAACGCTGAAATCGCCCTTATACGAAAGCCGCAGGCGCCCCTGCTCCGGCGCCTTGGTCTCGATCACGACCACGCCGTTCGAAGCCTTCGAGCCGTAGATGGCCGTCGAAGCCGCATCCTTGAGCAGCGTAACCGACGCCACGCGGTTGATGTTCAGGTTCATGACCGTCTCCAGCGTGGTTTCGAATCCGTCGAGGATGAACAGCGGCTGGTTGGGGTCCGTGCCGTACTCCTCCTTGAATCCGATCACGCTGCTCTTGCCGCGGATTTCGAAATCGGGCATGCGGTTGGGGTCGGAACCGAACTGCATGTTCTCGGCGATCTTGAACGAAGGGTCCAGCGTGCGGAGACTCTGCAGCACGCTCTGCGTGCCCACGGCTTTCAGCTCCTTGGACTTGAACGTGGTCGCCGACCCCGTGAAACTCTCCTTCTTGCGCTGGTACACGCCGGTCACCACCACGTCGGCCACCTCCACGGCGGTCGGTGTGAGCGAAATCTTCTGAAACTCCTCGAGATTCTTCCCGTTGTAGCGTTTCACATGGATTTCGTAGCCGATAAACGAAAACAGGATGTTGTAGATGCCCTCGGGAACCTTCAGCAGATAGCGTCCGTCGGCATCCGACGAGGTTCCGATGGTCGATCCTTCGACCACGACCGTCACGCCCGCCATCGGGCTTCGGTCCGAACCGTCGGTGATCCGTCCGGCGATCTCCACGAACTTCGGCTCCGCGGCGGCGGGCTGCGCGGGCTGGGGGACGACGACGATCGTACGGTCCTTCATCCGGTAGGTGAATCCCGTGCCCGAAAAGAGATGGTCCAGCACCGTTTTCAACTCCGTCCCGTTGAAGGTCGCCGTGACGCGTTTGTCGCTTTTCCGAATCTCGTTGGCGTTGTAGAAGAATTCGTAGCCGGAGGCCGCGCTCACCTTCTTCAGCGCCTCGGCCAGCGACGCGTTCTCCAGCACGACCGACACCGGCTGGGCCGAAGAGCTCTTCGGCAGTGCGATGCACAGCAGCAGGGCCAGCAGCATCAGGGTCCTCCCCCGCCAGCGGCTCTGCGGTACCAATTGGCTAAATTTCATAAACAGCGTTCCTTTCATTTGTTTAGTTCTCATTAAGCAAAACAGCCCGGCTGTCAGCTGAGCCGCATCACGCCTTCCTCCACCTCGCAGACTACGTCCGAAGTCTCGGACAGCAGCCGGAGGATGTACTCGATGCCGCGGTCCTGGCGGATTCTTCCCGAGAAGGTGTATTCCCTGATCCGTTCCGCCACCTCGACCCGGATACCGTACACGCGCCCCAGGCGTTCGGCCAAGGCAGGCAGGCTCTCGTTCTCGAACCACAGCCAGCCCTCTTTCCATGCGCTGAAAGCCGATGCGTCCACGGCGCAGACCTCGACCGTCCCGGTCAGGGAGTTCGAACTCACCTGCTGATTGGGCTTCAGCATCACTTCGTCCTTTCCGGGCGCAGCGTAGCTGATCCGCCCGGTGGCCAGCGTCGTAACGCACCGCCCGCTTTCCGCATAGGCATTGACATTGAAACTCGTACCCAGCACCCGGATGCACTCGCCGCCGGACAGCTCCACGCAGAACGGACGGCAGGTGTCGCGGCGGATCTCGAAATAGGCTTCGCCCTCGATCCGCACGCGGCGTTCGGACGCCTGTTCGAAGGAGGCCGGGTATTCGAACGTCGACCCGGCATTGAGCCACACCTGCGACCCGTCGGCCAGCGCCAGCCGGAACCGACGCCCGTCGGGAACCTCGACTTTCAGTTTCCGCACGGTCGCCAGGGACTGCTGCTCGCCCTTTTCGGTGTGCAGGGCCACCTCGCCCTCGGAACGCCGTTCGATCCGGGCCGCATTCTCCAGCACCAGCCGCATGCCGTCGTCGGCCGTCATCACGACCTGGGACCGGTTCACCGCGACCCCCATCTGCTGCAACTGCGCCAGAGAATCCGGCTCGGGAGGCATCCCGGGCTGGCGGACGGCGATAACGGCGGCGGCGATCAACGCCGCCGCGCTTCCGGCAAAGGCCGCGCGGGAGATCCAACGGCGCCGCACACGGCGGCGAATACGTCTTTTCAGATCGTCGAAACCGCGGTCGTCCGAGTCCGACCGGGCGTTCGGCGTTTCCAGATTCGTCCAGATGCCGTTCAACAATTCGTCTTCGTCCTCATCGATGTTCCGATGCGGAAAACTGGATTCTTCCATATTGTCAAGTAACTATTCTTTACTTAATAAATACGGTGAACCCGAAAACTACGTACTGGATTTTCATTTTTTTTTGATTTCCCCGCGCAGCCGCCTCATCACTTTATACAGAATCGTCTCCACCGTGCGCACGGAGATGGACAGTTCGGTGGCTATGGCTGCATTCTTCTTATTCTCCCAATAGCTCATCATCAGCACCTTGCGGCTCTGTTCAGGCAGCCGGGAGATAGCGGGCGCCAGTTTCTCCACATAGAGGGGGGGGGTAAATGCGTCCGGCTCCTGCTCCCAGCCGCCGTGCAGTTCGGCGGCGGCGCTGATTTCCCGGCGGCGGCGCGCCCGGTCGGATTCGAGCGAACGCAGGGAGTTGTTGTGCACGGCGCGCAGCAGGTAGTTGCGGAGCGATTTCGAGGCGTCGAGTTTTTTCCGGTTGAGCCACACGGCGGCGAAAACATCCTGCACGACCTCGTAGGCCGCCTCATCCTGCTGGAGAATGGTCCGGGCATAGGTCCGCAAAGGCACGCAGAGGGCCGTATAGACCTCCTTAAAGGCCTCCTCGTTCCCGGCCTTCAATGCCTCCACGATCCGGCGATTGCCGGATATGTCCAATATGTCCGCCATGTAATTAACCTAACCCTATTTTGCAAAAATAGTCATTCAAAACAAATAGACAATAAAAAGCGCCGTTTTTCTTTGTTCCCGGCCCTCGCATTCGGACCTGTACCCCGCCAAGGCGTTCGATACGAAAGCCGGATACATGATCCGACCCGTTTATATAAAAAAGTAATGAAACGTGCACGGACATTCATTTTGCTGCTGCTCCCGGCGGTCGTCCTGACCGCCGAAAGCGCGGCGGCGGGAAAAATGGAGTTCGGCGCCGTCTACCTCGATCTGAAATGGTGCGGATCGGCTACGGTGACGCTCGCCGGCCAGACCTTCGCACTGCCCGAAACGCAAACCCCGCGCCGCGCCCGCCATCAGCTGCTGGTCTTCGACGCCGTTCCCGCATTCGGGATCGCCTCCCCGTCGGAAGACTTCCGGATCGGGCGCATCTCCCTGCGTATCGTCCGGTTCTGACTGGCGACACACCTCACACCGGAGAACGAAGCCCGGCCGAACGATTTTCGGCCGGGCTTCCGTATGAATCCGCCGAAAGAAGTTTTTATCCACGCACATGCAAAATGATTTTTTTCATGCGGATAAAAATTATATCTTTGAAGAATCATACCCCTGCATGAACCGCCCGAACGGACATATTTCCCGCGAATCTTTCGACGCCTTGTACGCTGACTACAAGCCGCGTTTCATCCGGATCGCCCGGTCGTACGTCCGCAACGACATGGTCGCCGAAGACATCGTGACCGACAGTTTCCTCTACCTCTGGGAGCATCGCACGGAGCTGACGATCACCGCGAGCGTCCCCGCCTACGTGCTGGGCGCCGTGAAGCACGGCTGCCTGGAATGGCTGCGCAACGAGAAGAACCGGCTGAACATCCGGCAGAAGATCCACACCACGGCTTATTACAGCATTCAGGCGCGCATCGCGGCGCTGGAGGCCTGCAACCCCGGCCAACTCTTCGCCTCGGAGGTCGCAGCGATCGTGCGGGAGGAGATCGCCCGCATGCCCGAGCCGATGCGCAGCATATTCGTCGCCAGCCGATTCGAAGGCAAGACCTACCAGGAGATCGCCGACACGGCGGGCGTCAGCGTCCGCAGCGTGAAAGCCGCCATCCAGCGGGCGCTGGGCATCATGCGCGAAGCGTTGAAAGACTACCTTCCGGCCTGGCTGATCACGCTGATTCTCAGCGAAATGCGTTTTTAATAAAATTTATTTAACCCGATCCGCCCTTTTTCCGTGTCCATCCGTCGCGCCCACGCACCTTATGGATGTATGGAGAAAGAATTGTTGTACAAATACATCGACGGCCGGACCTCGGAAACGGAGGAGCAGGCCGTCGTGGACTGGCTGCAGGCCGATCCCGGACACCAGCAGGAACTGAACGCCCTGTGGTTCGTCCACAACACCGCCCTCGTCAACGCACCCCGGCCCGACAGCCGGCCGATGCCCGCCGCACGGCCGCAATGGTACCGCCTGCCGGCAGTGCGCCGCGCCATGCAGGCCGCGGCCGCCCTGCTGTTGCTCCTGGGGACATGGTACGCCTCCCGGAGCGTGGTCATCGAGAGCGCCTCCAACCAGTATCTCTCGATCGCCGCCCCCGCCGGGCAGCGCGTGGACATCACGCTGCAGGACGGCACGGCCGTCAGCCTGAACGCCGGAGCCCGGCTGGAATACCCGCTGCGGTTCGGCAGGACCCGCCGGGTGAAGCTCTCCGGCGAAGCGATGTTCGACGTGGACCACGACGCGGCGCGCCCGTTCGTCGTGGAGACCTTCGCCTGCGACGTCGAGGTGCTGGGCACGAAATTCAACGTCGCGGCCGACGAAGCCGCCCGCGAGTTCTCCACGGCGCTGCTGCGGGGTCGGCTCCGGGTCACCAACAAGCTCACCCGGGACGACGAGATCGTGATGAACACGAACGATTTCGTCAGCCTCAGCGACGGCCGCCTCGCCCTGCGGAGCATTGAGAACACCGACGACTACCTGTGGCCGGAGGGCATCTTCAACCTGGCGGGACATAATTTCGGAGAGGTCATCGCCCGGCTCGAAAGCCTCTACGGCGTGACGATCACCATAGAAAAGACGGCCTGTCCCGAACTGAACATCATCCGCGGCAAGATTCCCGTCGCCATGGGGCTGGACTACGCCCTGCGGGCGCTGCAGAAGATCACCCCGTTCGAATACGACTCGTCGGACAACGGCACGATCACCATCCGGTGAACCCTCAAACCTAAAAAAACGATTGCCCATGAACGACAGCTGACCCACGATATGCCGCATAAAAAAAGCCCGCAGGCGTTGCAACCACCCGCAGGCACCGCGGCCAATAGAATTCGAACCAATCCTAACAACCACTAATTGACAAATTTATGAATAAAAATTTTATTCAGCAAATTAAATGCCTGTTTATAATTTTATTCATAAGCTGCTTCTGTCTTTCCACCCGGGGGGGGGAATTGCATGCCCAGAACCCCAAGCTGACATTGAAGTTCCGCAATGCCGGCATGGAGCAGATTATGAATGAGATCGAGAAACAGATCAATTACTATTTCATCGTCGACAAAGGGGTCGACATCAAGCGCACCCTGACGATCGACGTCACCGACCAACCGCTGACCGCGGTGCTGGACCGGCTGGTCGCAGGGACCGACACCCGGTACAGGGTCTATCAGCAGAACATCTACCTTTCGGTCGCCAAACGCGACGCCTCCAAGCCGGTGCGGATCGGCGGCAAGGTGCTCGACCCGCGGGGTCAGCCCGTCGTCGGAGCCTCGGTGGTCGTCGGAGGCACGACGCTCGGCACCAGCACGGGGCTCGACGGCTCCTTCTCGCTGCAAATCCCCGCCCCCGCGGAGACGGACGAACTGCACGTCAACTTCATCGGCTATGAACCGGCCGTGGTCCCGATCGGCTCGCGGACGACCTTCGACATCACGCTCCGCGAATCCGCCGAGCAGATCGACGAGGTGGTCGTCACGGCCCTCGGCCTCACCCGCAAGGAGAAATCGCTGGGTTACGCCGTCACCAAACTCGGCGGCGACGCCCTGAACAACACCGTTTCGAGCAACTGGCTCAACGGCATGGCGGGCAAGGTCGCCGGACTGAATTTCGACCAGGCTGGGCAGGGTCCCGGCGGTTCGATCCGCGTGACGCTGCGCGGCGAATCGTCGCTCACGCACGACAACAACACGGCGCTGTTCGTCATCGACGGCGTGCCCATTTCGAGCGACATGGAGTCGTCGAACTCGGGTTCGCAGGCCTTCAACACCACGGCCCCGATCGACTACGGCAACGGCGCCAGCGACCTCAACCCCGAGGACATCGAGTCGGTGTCGGTGCTCAAGGGCCCTGCGGCGACGGCCCTCTACGGCTCGCGCGCGGCCAACGGCGCCATCGTCGTCACCACCAAATCGGGACGCCAGACCCCGGGCCTGGGCATCTCGTTCAACTCGTCGGTGACCTTCGAGAAGGCCGGCTTCTGGCCCGATTTCCAAAGCGTGTACGGCGCCGGCAACGGCAACAGTTCGAACCTCGACCAGCAGCGCAACTACAACTACTGGAGCGTCCCGGCGGCCAATGCCGAGGACGGCATCGCCAGCACCGGGCGCATCTATTCGCGCGTGGCCTTCGGCGCCAAATTCGACGGACAGCAGTTCTACCAGTACGAATCGCGCAACTGGGACACCGGCATGTACCGGCGTCTGTCGTGGGAGTACCGCGACTGGTACAAGGGTTTCTTCGACACGGGCGTGACCTGGAACAACAGCATCGCCGCGTCTACATGAAGGACCCGCTGCACACCTACGCCTACGACGCCACGCACGTCTACAAGAACTCGAACAACACCTATACCGAGGTGCTGACTTCGAGCAACAACTACCACCTGTTCGCAGTGAACGCCACGAGCGCCTCTTCGACGCTCACGATCGAAGTGACCGACCGCTTCGGCAACAAGTACACCGAAACGATGTCGCGCCCCAAGGAGTTCGCCGCGCAGATCGAGAAACTGTAAAAGCGAGTAAACGATGAAAAAACTGCAAACATACCTGTCGGGCATCGCCGTGCTGCTGCTGGCGGCACTCGGCGCCTGCACCGACGACGACAAGACGCTCAGCGACGTCTATCTGGAGACCGACGCCTCCTATTACAGCGCCAATGCGCGCGGCCTGACCTACAACGGCGAAGAGGTGGTCATCCATATCCGATCGAACACCTACTGGATGGTCGCCTACGACAAGGGAACCGGGCCCGAAGAGCCCTGGTTCACCCTTGCCCGGGAGGCCGGCAACGGCAGCGCGGACCTCGCGGTGACGCTGCAGCGCAACGACGGACACGCCCGCTCGGCCGAACTGAAACTGGTCACCAACCGCAACGTCACGACGACCGTGACGCTCTCGCAGGCCGGCATCGGCGAGCAGGTCTACTTCTACGGCGACGACTTCGGCGACGGGGGAGCAGGCGCCTCCGCCGCGGAGTTCGAAGGCTGGAATCTGCGCGGCATGGGCGTCGACGAAACCTACTACGACGGCCGGGACGCCACCCTCGACGCCGGATCGCCCTCGGCGATCTACGACGGGGCGTCGGGCGGCAACAACCTCCTCTTCGGCGACGGCGGCTGGCTCACGCTGGGCGGCATCGCCACCAAGGGCGACTACAACTTCATCTTCTCGTTCGGCATCTGCAACGATACGAAAGTGCCTTCCGCCGACGAACTCAGACTCTGCATCAGCCAGGACCGCGCGCAGTGGACCCCCGTGGCGTACACGCTGCCGGCCTCGGCGGCCGAAGCCGGCAAATGGAGCACGGTGCGCATCCCGTTCTTCATCAAGGAGGATTGCCCGGCGGTCTTCTTCCGCTTCGAAAGCGCCTCGGCAGGCTACCGCATCGACGATCCCGCGCTCGAAGAGGGAGACGGAACGGGTGAAACGATCACCTTCCTCGAAGACGTCGTCAACTACATCCGCACGGTGCTCTGGGAGGACGACTTCTCATGGGCCGATAACGCCTCCTACGTGAAGAGCGACGCCTGGACGGGTGCCGACGGCACACGCATCGACAAATGGAGCGGCTATCCCTCCTCGACCAACGGCTGGACGATCGAAACGGGCCGTGCAACCTCCTACGCGCGTTCGGCAGGCTCGGCCAGCGGAACCGGATTCCTCAAAAACGGCTGGGCCAACGGCGGCGCAGGACTCTTCTCGCCCAAACTCGAAGCCATCGGCAGCGAGGCCAGGGACGTCACCGTCGAACTGACGCTGGCCGGATGGACGCTGAACAACAAACCCGACAACGACCAGCTGCGCATCCGCGTCGTCGGAGGCGGCACCATCGGCAACGCATCGGACACCGAGCAGGTCTTCAGCGTCGGCAGCTGGAACGAATGGACCGTCCACGAATTCGGCATTTTCGGAGCCACCTCCGCGACGCAGATCTACATCGGCTCGACGGCCGAAGACAACAACCGCTGGTTCATCGACCGCTTCCGGCTGATCCACGTCACCGAGAAACCCGGCGACTTCAAGCCCGAACTCACGACCGACCCCGAATCGCTCGAATTCGTCACCGCAGGCGAAGGCCAGCCGGTAAAAGTGACGGCCAACGGCGCATGGAGCGTCCGCAGCGAGGCCGGCTGGCTGTCGTTCGCGCCCGAAGGCGGCGACGCGGGAACCTCGACGGTGACGGTCACCGCCGGACGCAACCAGACCGGAGCCGAACGCCCCGCGACGGTCGAGTTCCTTATCGACGGCGATGTGATCGCGACGCTCGGCGTGACACAGAACGGCGAGGAGCTTCAATACGCCCCGTCGCCCGCCGGCCTCATGCTGATCGACGCATCGGCCACGGCGCTGACTTTCGGCTGGGACGAACCCGCCGAACCGACGCACAAATACCGGGCGGCGCTGTTCACCGACAAGGAGGGCGAACCCGTCCAACAGTCGCCGGAATTCACGCTGAGTGCGAAATTCCCGACCCCGATCTTCACTTTCGGCGGCCTCGAGCCCTCGACGACCTACCAGCTGGCCGTGCAGACGGTCAGCACGGCCGAAGGCGTGGAGGATTCGCCCTACGTCTTCCTCGAAAGCCGCACGGCCGCCGCGCAGACCGCCGCGCCGGGCGCTCTGGTCTCGATGCGTTTCGACCGGCTGAAATGGTGCGGCGACCATATGTTCAAGGCATACGGCCTGCGTCCCGCGACGGTAGACAAAAACACCCGGCCCGACGCCCCTGCGAACGCACTGACCAACGCCAATACGGGCGGTTCGGCAGACATTTTCAACACCCACGGCGCCAACCTGCCGGCTTTCACGACCGACCGGGAACTGAGCGACTGGTACGGACTGCGCGCCTACGAATACCCGGGTTACATCAAACTGGGCACCGGCAGCAAGGCGGGCTTCCTCGTGACGCCGAAACTGGGCGGGCTGAGCGAGCCCTCGAATGTGCGCATCTCGTTCCGCCTCGGCAACTGGAACGAACCCAGCGCCGACGGTTCGGCCTTCACGATCGACAAGGCCGTGATCCGGGTCGGCGTCGTGCCGGAGAGTGTCACCGACGCCAATCTGAAAAGCTATGCGGACGCCTATACGCTGACGAAAAACATCGTCTTCACGGCCGACGAAGCTCCCGTAGCGGCGACTCCGCAGACCTGGACCGACGTATCGTTCGAGGTGCCCGGCGTGAAACCGACCGACCGCCTGATCATCTACGCCACGGTCGGCGGCACGGAAAAGAGCGGTGCGGCCCGCTACGCAGTGGACGATATCGAGGTCGTCCCGGGCAGCGTCAAACCCGTCACGGTCGTCTTCGAGGATACGTTCGACTGGGTCACTCACAACAACGACTGGGTCAGCAAGCAGGCCGGATTCGCAGCTGCCGGTTGGATCGCGGGCATAAACGACACCTCGACCGGAAACGACTGGCGCCGGGTTTATGCCAAATACCAATGTATCCAGTTCGGTACCGGAAGTGCCCTGGGAGCCATCACCTCGCCGGCCATGACGAAATTGAGGTCAACACCGGCCGACATCTCCGTCGAAATGGAACTCACGGGCAATGCGGAAAACAAGAAAAGCGCCCTTATCGAAATCATCGGAACCGGTTCTTTCTCGGCGACCGAAAGCGTAACGCAGGCCACCGTCCGGCTCGACGGATTCATGCCCAATCCCAATACGGCATCGGGACAGGATTTCGACGGCTGGGAGACCAGGACGCTGACGGTCTACGGCGCGGACCGGACCACGCAGTTCCGCCTGGCCTGCGTGAAGGCCGGCGGCGTGACCCAGCAATTCTGGCTCAACAGTTTCCGCGTCACCGAATAACGGACGCATACCGACAACGAACGGGCGGGGGAACATCCCCCGCCCGTTATATTTCCGGGAGGTTTATCCGAACTATTCGGAATCGGCCGCCGGACGGTTCAGCGGAAATTCGTGCGTATGGGCGACCTTGCCTTTGGGACCGACGATCCGCACCCGGATCAGGCTGTCCGAAACGTCGCAGCGGGCATAGCTCTTGTTGTCGTTGATCACGATCGGGAACCGCGCGCCCCGCTCCCCGGCGGGATGGACCGAACAGCGGTGTTCGTGGCCGCAGAGCATCAGGTCGACGCCTGCCTCGTTCAGCACCGGCATGAAGAGCTCCTTGAGATGAAGATTCCCGTGCCACGTGCCCGTCGTCGGAGGCACGTGCAGCAGGACGATCCGCGCCGAAGCCGAGAGAAACTCCTCCGAGCGCACGGCCTTTTTCAGCCATTCGCACTCCCCGGCGCGGTAGGCGTCGTAATCGGCCAGCCCGTAGTATTCGACATCGCTGTCGGGCTTGTCCTCCCCGCAGTCGAGCACCAGCAGGCAGACGTCGCCGTAGCGGTACATGCCGTAAAACTCCCCGCTGCGGGTCGGGAAATAGTCGATCAGACGGTCCGAGCAGACGCCGCGCGTCTCGTGGTTGCCGCGGTTGAAGAGAATCGGCGTCCCGGTGGCGAACAGCGCGGCCGAGGCGTCGATATAGTCCGCAAAGAGCTGTTCCTCGCTCTCGACGCTGCTCGACATGTCGCCGTTGAAGACGACGAATCCCAGCCCGCGGAAATCGACCTTCTCACAGAGCTCCGTCATGTAGTCGGCGCGTCCGTGTATGTCGTTGAGCATGATGAACGAGCAGTCGGCGCCCGAGTCGGGGAAAGTCCGGAACGTATAGGGCTTGCGGCGGTAAACGTCGCTCGAGGCGACACGCCCGTAAGTGGCCTTGCCGCGCTGCGGCCACGCCGTGACCTCCTGCGAAAAGATGCGGTAGCAATAGTCCGTGCCGGGTTTCAGCCCCTTGATGCGCACGGCATGGAGCGTCCTGTCGGCCAGTTTGCGGCCCGCGACGGTCTGGTAGTAGCGCGTATGTTCCTGCGCATAGAAACTCCGCCCGTCGTCGGGCGCGGCCTCGACCCACGAAAGGGCCGGTTTGCTGGTGGTCCAGACGACCGTCACGCCGTCACTTGTCATGTCGCAGAGATAGGGGCCGTGCGTGATCTTGAAATCCTGCGCCGCGGCAGCCAGCGAGAAGAGCAGTCCGGAAAGCGCAAAAAGAAGTTTTTTCATTGTCGGAAAGTGTTGGTTGTTCCGGAATGCAAGATACGAAAAATTCCGCAGAATTCCGTCCCGGCTATTCGATCCGTTCCAGAAGCGCCTGCTTGCGTTCGGAATCCTTCAGCATCCCGACGAAATAGCGGGCGTCGGCACGGTTGGCCGCCGTGGGCCGTTTCTCGTAAAGTTCCACGTAATGTGCGGCATGTTCCGCAAGCGCACGGCGGCAGTCGATATGCACGGCCAACGTCTCGCCGTCCCCCTCGGCCTCGGCGCAGACGCCCCACGAAAGTCCCGTCACCGTCGCACCGCCCTCGACGGACGTGCATGCCGCGGGATCGACACCCCGGATGTTGACGGTCAGCGACGGGTAACACGCATAGAGCCCGCCGGAGATGCCGACCGTCAGGTGCAGCGTGTTCTCCTCCGCCCGCAGAGCCGGCACGGCATGGCGGCGCAGGTAGTTGTACTCGAAATACTCCTCGGGCGAGGGCATCCACACGCAGTCGCTGCCGTCCTTGCCGCAGGTGTTGTTGAGCCACAGCAGCATTTCGGACCAAGAACGGTCGGTGCCGTGCGCCCCGATGTGGACCGCCTCGCGCTCCCCGACCGGCCGCGCCAGCTGCGCTTCGATCACCCCCGGAATCTCCTTCGGCTGCCAGAATCCCCGTTCGAGCGCCGTCTTCACCAGATCGCCCTCCACGGCGAAAGGCCGTAGTTTCTCGCCCCCGGACTGCACCGCGATCGACCGGACCGGTCCGTAGCTCATCGCCGCCGCCACATAAGTCTTGTTGCCGTCGGGCTCGGCCAGCATCTTGCAGCCGCGACCCGCCAGACGGTCGAGGATAATCTCCTGCGAAAGCCCGAGATGGCGGAGGATCGAATCGGGCCGGTTCGTCGACCCCTCGTCCACACGCACGTCGTGGAAGGCGATGCCGACACCGTAGTTGAGCATCTCCCGGACGTCGCCCCACATCAGCCCCCGCTGCATGAAGAAGCGGTAATAGTTGTCCGTATAGCCCGGTCGGACCGTCGCCCGGGCATCCATGTATTCCCATTCGGGGGAAAGCGTCGTCGAAAAGGCGAAACGCACTTCACGGCCCGTGCCGTCGGTCGATCCGAGCGTCTTGCCGAAGCCGTAGGTGTCGGGCGGCATATCCCCGCCGCGCAGGTGCGCCGCCGTATAAAAATAGGTGTCGGAGAGGGGCCGGCCGTTGATCGCCGCCCAGGTGGTCGAAAAAGCCGCCTGCTTGCAGTCGTCCTGCGTCAGCATCACCAGCAGCGACTTGTTGTATTTCAGGGGAGGAATGACAGCCTCCGCACGCGTGAGGTCGGTCCCCGGAGCGAAAGTCAGCGTCAGCTCGGCCGTTACATTCCGGGGTTCATCGCCGAACGGATAAAGGTACTCCGCCGAGGGGGGGGGGAATTCGGGACCGTCCGGGCCGTCCGGGCCGTCCGGACCTCCGGGGCCGTTGCCCTTGGGCATCTTGATGCACCCCGCCAGCACCACGGCGGCGGAGAAAGCAAACGGCAGAAAGGTTTTCGAACGGAGCTTCATACGGCGAAGGTAGCAAAAATTACTGAATATCACCGTTTTTTACGTACCGTTTTCTTTTTGCGGACCGACCAGCCGAAATGTCCCAGCGCTTCGCCCAGCGCGAAATACTCCCCGTGGGAATAGACGATCGGTTCGGCGCGCTCGAGGCAGAAACGCCCCGTCTGCGGGTCGATATAGGCCTCGTCGGCCTGCACCCCGACCACCTCGGCCAGGAACAGGTCGTGGGTCCCGAGCGGCAGCACCTGCCGTACGCGGCACTCGATATTCACGGGAGACTCGGCGACGACCGGCGCGGCGACCTTTTCGGAGGCGACGGCCGTAAGGCCCGTCTCACGGAACTTGTCGAAGTCGCGGCCCGAGCGCACGCCGCACCAGTCCGCGGCACGCGCCAGCCGGCGCGTCGTGAGGTTGATGACGAACTCGCCCGTGCGGCGGATGATTTCGTAGGAGTGGCGTTCGGGACGCACCGAAATGTAGCACATCGGCGGATCGGTGCAGACCGTACCGGTCCACGACACGGTCAGCAGGTTGTACTCGTCGGGCGTCGCCCCGCAGCTCACCAGCACCGCCGGCAGGGGATAAAGCACGGTGCCCGGTTTCCAGCTCTGTTTCATAAGAGATCGCTATTTTTGCACAAAGGTAACGGTTTTTGCGTATATTTGGCGTCGTAACGACACGTTTCAGAACCGGATGCGATCCGGTCAGGCACCGTTATCCTATACCTTATGTTTCGTATGCTCGCCGATTTCATCCGATACCTCCAGGCGGAACGCCGCTACTCCCCGCTCACCGTGCGCAACTACCGCCACGACGTCGAACAGTTCCTCGCATGGCTGGGGGTCGGCGATACGGATTTCAACCCGTGCCAAGTGACTACGGAGGACATTCGCGAATGGATAATCTTCCGCACCGAGACGGGGCACGTGAGCGCCGCCTCGATGAACCGCGAGATCTCGTCGCTGCGGGCGCTGTTCCGCTGGCTGCTGCGCACGGGCGTCGTCAGCCGCGACGTGACGCAGCCCGTGGCGTCGCTGCGGACCTCGCGCCGGCTGCCGGCGTTCGTTCCCGAAAGCCGCATGAGCGGGATCGTCAGCGACTGCGAACAGGACAGCGAGGATTTCACCCGCGAACGCAATTCGCTCATCGTGCTGCTTTTCTACGCCTGCGGACTGCGGCTGGCCGAACTGGTCGGCATCGACCGCGGGGATTTCTCGGCGGACTTCACCTCGCTGCGCGTCCGGGGCAAAGGCGACAAGGTGCGCATCGTGCCGATCCTGGAATTCGTCCGCGAAAAGATTTTGCACTACATCGGGTTAATTGACAGGCAAAATATTTGCATTTCACCGGAAAAAGCGTTATTTTTAACTCACAAAGGAAAACGCATATCCCGGACGGCGGTATACCGGACGGTGCAGGAAGAGTTGGACAAGGCGGGCGTACAAGGTAAAAAAAGCCCTCATGTGCTGCGCCACACGTTCGCGACGCACCTGATGAACGGCGGAGCAGATATGCGCGAGATACAGGAACTTCTGGGGCACGCTTCGCTGAAGGCCACGCAGGTCTACACGCATAACAGCATCGCCAGGCTCCGGGAGGTTTATGCTAAAGCCCATCCCCGTGAAAAGGGCGGCGAGTGATTAACTTTTATAATATTAGGCTATGAACGTACAGATTCAATCCGTAAAATTCGACGCCGACAAACGGCTGGTCGAATTCGTGAATGCCAAGATGGCGAAGTTGGACCGCTTTGCGGAACGCTCGACCGGAGCCGAGGTCATTCTCAAACTCGATAAGGACCACGAAAAAGGAAACAAATTCGCAACCATCACGCTGCACATGCCGGGTGAGGACCTGGTGGCCTGCCACCAGTCGAAAGCCTTCGAAGAGTCGGTCGACGAGGCCATCGACGCCCTGAAGCGCCAGTTGGAGAAATTCAAAGCGAAAACCGAAAAATAAAACCCCACCAACCTTTAACCTTAACTAACTGAACGCCGCGGCGGCCGCCTTTCGACAGAGGCGGCCGCCGCATTTTTCAAGGGCGGTGCGAAGAAACGCAAAACGACCGCACTTCATGTGCGGCCGTCCGATTGGTAGTGGGTAGGGGAATCGAACCCCTATGTCATGCGTGAGAGGCATGTATCCTAACCCTTAGATGAACCCACCGGTTTCGTTTCGTGGTGCAAAGATAAGGTCTTCTTTCAAATCTGCAAAATTTTCCGCCGAAAACTGTGATTTTTTTCGCAAAAAGCCCTCCAAACCCACTTTTTAACTACCTTTATAGCAGATAAAAACTATTTTCGCCATGAAAATCCGCCTCTCGCCCTACCTGGCCGCAGCCGCAGCCGTCGCAGTCGTCTCCTGCGCGAAACAGCCCGCAGGCCCCGAATTCGGCATAGCCGCCACCGATACGCTCATCCACCGCAACGGAATCTCCTGCAAGGTCGAATACCGCTTCGCATCGATCCTCAACGCCGCGGACTCCCCCGCTCTGACGGCGATCGAGCAGGCGAACCTCGGCTATTTCTTCGGACTGGAAGCCTTTTCCGGCACGGTGCGGGAGGCAGCAGCAACAGCCGTGGAGCAAATCGCCGACATCTACCTCGCGGACAGTCTGCCCGCAGGCTGCGGCAATACGGAATACGAAATCTCCGCCGAGTCGGAAGGGGCCGTCGTCGACACGCTGGTCACCTACACCGTCACCACGTCGAGCTACACCGGCGGTGCGCACGGCATGTACAGCCGCGAGAACTACGTCTATTCGCTCGAAGGAGGCTACGAAATCACCCTGTACGATCTCTTCACCGCGGCGCAGCAGGAAAACCTCGACCGGCTGATCCGCCGCAAACTCTACGGACAGTACGGCGTCCTGGACGACGAAGGACTCGCTGCCGCCGGATTCTTCCCCGAATACATCGCTTCGACGGATAATTTCCGCGTCACGCCCGAAGGCATCGTTTTCAGTTACAATCCGTATGAGATAGCATACTATGGGCTCGGGTGCATTGAAGTGGAGGTGACCCGCGAAGAGCTGGCCGGGCTCTGAAGGTGCGGCCGGAAATGAAAAAAAGGTCCGAGTCTCACGACACTGACCTTCTTTTTCGTCGGGGAACCACCCCCTCCGAAAATGAGGTTCAATCGGAGGTATTCGACCCGTCGAACGAGCACCGTCCTTGAGTCTTAGCAGCGGACATTCCGTTGCAACCTGCCGATTTCCTCAACCAACCTAAAACTACTAACCTAAATGAACCTTAAAACTTCACTGCAAAGATAAGGGGGATTTTCGACTTACGCAAATATTTTATGAATATATTAAATATATTTAACAATTTGGTAACATTGAACGGCAACCGAAACTACTTACCCGATTAAGACACCATTCTCGCAAGCAATTCAGGATAAGCCACTTCCATCCGAAGAAGCCCGGCGGGCAGCCTCTATCCCGGAATACGAGAAAAAGTTGCGAAACCGGTATGCGACCGGGCAGAACCGGGCAGAAGTCTCCGAAAAAGGGGCGAAAACAAAGAAAAGAAAAATGCGCCGGGACGAATGCCCGAACACCGGAAAACACAGGACAAAAAAAAGGAAACCCGGAATCAGAACCGGAGTTCCTCTTCCATAGTTTCCTCACCAACCTAAAACTACTAACCTAAATGAACCTTAAAACTTCGCTGCAAAGATAAGCCGAAAAAACAGACCTTGCAAGTTTTTATTAAAATATTTTTCAAATTTATTCATATTTTTTAATATCAATCCAATCCGGAGAAATGTATATCGCTGGAAATCAACACAAACCCGCTGTTCGCACGATACTCCGCAGGATTTTCCGACAGAAAGCGTGCAGTATTTCGGAAAACGTGCATTTTACAATAAAAATAGCTACTTTTGCTGAATGATTTCGACAGCCGCTATCGCAAAACCTTTTTCCAGCAAAATTCCGGCGAAGATTTTGCAGATTAAATCGTGCCTTTCCTTACAACCTAACCCATTTATACCAGTACAATGACTGTATCGTTGATCATTACTACTTACAATTGGCCGCGGGCACTCTACCTGTGTCTCGACAGCGTGATGCAGCAGACCGTCATGCCCTCCGAGATACTGGTTGCGGACGACGGATCGGGGATCAGCACCCGCGACGTCGTGAGGCATTTTCAGAACATCTCGCCGGTTCCCGTGCACCACATCTGGCACGAGGACCGCGGATTCCGCGTCGCAGCCATCCGCAACAAGGCCATCGCCGCCAGCTCCGGCGACTATGTTATTCATGTCGATGGCGACCTGATCCTGCAGCGCAATTTCATTCAGGACCATATCCTCTTCGCCCGGGAGGGGTGTTATGTTTCGGGTTCCCGCGGCATCATCACCGAAATGCTGACCCAAAAGGTCCTCAGCGGAGAGATCACCTCGCTGTCGGCGCTGACCAAGGGCGTGCGCAACAGCAACAATGCCATGCGCATCCCGATCATGTCGATCCTCTACCGAACACTCGGCCCCACCCGGTCACCGAAAAGCTGCAATCTGGGACTTTGGCGTCAGGACCTGATCCGCGTCAACGGATTCGACGAGGGATTCGAAGGATGGGGATACGAAGATACGGAACTGGGGCTGCGCCTGAACAACAGCGGAGTGCGCCAGCGTTGCATGAAATTCCGGGGAATCATTTTTCACCTTCATCACAAAATATCTTCCCGCGACAACAAAGACAAAAACGAACAACGTTATCTGGAAAGCATCCGCGAGCACCGCACCCGCTGCGAAAAGGGTCTCGACCGACACCTGACGCCGCGCATCACCTATACCGGAAAAGGCGTGGCGGCCGGCATCGGCGGCTGATCCTCCCGGGCGAAGCCACACTATCGGCTATTTTTCAAACGACGATTTTTCGGGGAATCGCTTCCCGAGGAATTGCCGTACCCGAAGACGGTCTTCGTCCGTCATCCGGGCGTCGTCGTTCAGGCAGAACAGCGACGGATCATACTTCTCCATCACGGCCTCCAGGTCCGGCGTATAGGCGGGAATACAGCGCGAATCGCTCCCGCAGCCGACGCCCAGGAGAGCGCGAAACCGCTGCAGGGCGTTTTCCGATTTGTTAAACCGCGTAACCTCGCGCAGCGAGGCCTCCCCGCGGGCAAGGGCGTAATAAAGCACCAGCGAACGCTGCCAGTCATCGCGCGAACGGAAACGATGGCCCTCCGTGGGGGCCAGTTCGCCGCGGAACGCTTCGAGAGCGGCGAGGAAATCGCTGCGGCGGCAGGCATCGACGTTATGATGGGGCGCCAGCCCGGAACAACGGCCGCAGCGGGCCCGCACCAGCTCCTGCATACGCAGGATCGTGTGGCAGTAAATATCGTCGTCGTGCCGTTTCAGCGACTGCTTCTTGAGCCGCACGACGGGGCGTCCTCCTTCGCCGAAGAAAAAAACGGGATCGACGGGACGGCTGAAAAACATATCGTCGTTGGCATAGAGAAAATGTTCGGCCAAACCGGGAATCCGGGGCAGGAACAATTCGATCGTACAGGAATTGAAGACGGGAAGGATTTCGGCGGGCATGATCTCACGGTGCGAAACCACCCGCACACGCGGATTCGACGTGTCGAGCCATGCGGGCGTCTGGTCGTCGGTCAGAATGTAGATGCGGCGAATCCACGGCGCATATCGCTCGGCCGAGCGCAGCGAATAGCGCAGTTCATCGTTCTCGACGAAACGGCACTCCCCAGCCGCTTCGGGGTCCACCCGCCTGTCGGCAGGCAGGTAAGCGTTCTTCTTCGCCAGCCACACCGGATCGTTGCCGTCGACCCAGAGGTATACCAGATCAATCTCCATAGTCGTACTCATTTGTCGGCGGCGCGTCTCCGCCAGACCGGAATCAGGTCGAACAGCCGGAAGGTCTGCCGGTCGCCGCACTCCTTGATTTTCAGCCACGTGATGCCCCAACGGTCGTACGTGCGGCGGGTGATGCGCCGGAACCGCGCGTCGAGATGCAGCCCGTGCGCCGCCATATAATCGCCGAATGCCTTATGGGCCAGGTATTTGTCCTGCTGTTTTTTCGGGGTCTGGCGGCTCTTGGTGATCGAGGTCGCATTCACCACGTAGCGGTAGACCACGTCGGGCACCGTCACCACGTCCCCGCCCTCGCACAGCACGCGCATCGTGTATTCGACATCCTCGTAGCAGACCCGCTCGCGGAAACGCAGCCCCAGCCGCAGCAGCATCTCCCGGCGCAGGAGTTTGTTCATCACATAAAAGTCGGGCGGGCAGCGACAGATGCGGAACTTCTCCTGCACGCCGGCGACCACCTGCCGTTCGGTATAACGGATCGTCCATTTCGAATACGACGGGCGTATCTTCAGCATCGAGGCGCACGCCGCGTCGGCGCCCGTCTCCCGGGCCGCCTCGTAGAGCCGTTCGCAATAGGCCGCATCGATCCAGTCGTCGGAATCGACGTAGAGCACGAACTCCCCCGTCGCGGCATCGAACCCGCGGTTGCGGGCGCCGCCCAGCCCGCGGTTCTCCTGCGAGATCACGCAGATACGCCCGTCCTCGGCCGCATAGCGGTTCAGGATGTCGATCGAGCGGTCGGGACTTCCGTCGTCGACACAGATGATCTCGATGTCGCGCAGGGTCTGTCCCACCACGCTGTCCAGGCATCGGGCCAGGAACGGCTCGACGTTGTAGACCGGAATGATAACGCTTACTTTCGGTTCCATGAACTATCGGATATAATTTTTTACCGCTTCGGCAATTCGTTCGCCGTCGAGCGCCGCGGAGATGATGCCGCCGGCATACCCCGCCCCTTCGCCTGCAGGGAACAGCCCCTCCGTCTCGGGATGCATCAGCGTCCCGGGATCGCGCGGCACGCGCACGGGGGTCGAGGTCCGCGACTCCACGCCCACGACCAGCGCCTCGTCGGTCAGATAGCCCCGCATCCGGCGTCCGAAGGTCGCGATGCCCTGCCGCAGTCCCTGCGCAATGAAGCCTGGCATCCAGCGGTCGAGCCGCGAGGGCGTGACGCCGGGAATATACGAGGTCGCGGGAAGCGATCCGCTCGCACGTCCCGCCACGAAGTCGGCGACACGCTGTGCCGGAGCGATCTGATGCTCCCCGCCCTCACGGCGGGCCAGCTCCTCGAACTGCTGCTGGAATTTCAGCCCCGCCAGTTCGCCCCACTCGCCGCGCAGATGTTCGAAATCCGCCAAACGCACCTCGGTCACCAGTCCGGAATTGGCATAGGGCGACGTGCGACCGCTGGGCGACATGCCGTTGACCACCGACTGCGCGGCGTCGGTCATGGCCGGAACGATGAATCCCCCGGGGCACATGCAGAACGAGTAGACCCCGCGGCCGTTCTCCTGGCTCACCAGCGAATAGGAGGCCGCCGGAAGATATTCGCCGCGCGTCTCGCAATGATACTGGATCGAATCGATCAGCGCCTGCGGATGCTCGATGCGCACCCCCATAGCGAACGGCTTGGCCTCGACGCGCACGCCGCGGCGGTGGAGCAGTTCGTATATATCGCGCGCCGAATGGCCCGTGGCGAGCACTACGGCGGCGCCTTCGACCAGGCTGTCGCCGCACCACACGCCGCCAATGCGGCCTCGTTCGATCTTCAGGTCCGTGACGCGGCTCCCGAAGCGGAACACGCCGCCCGCATCGACGATCGTCTGCCGGATACGCTGCATGATGCCCGGCAGGCGGTCGGTGCCGATGTGCGGATGCGCCTCGTAGAGTATCTCGGGCGTCGCGCCGTGGAACACGAGCGTTTGCAGCGCCTTGTTATAGTCGCCGCGCTTCTTGCTGCGCGTGAAGAGCTTGCCGTCGGAGAAAGTCCCGGCCCCGCCCTCGCCGAAGGCATAGTTCGAATCGGGATCGACAGCCCCGTTGCGGTTGATCTGCGCGATGTCGCGTTTGCGGGCCGCGACGTCGCGGCCGCGCTCGAGGATCACGGGACGCAGCCCCAGTTCGATCAGCCGGAGGGCGGCGAACAACCCCGCCGGCCCCGAACCCACGATCACCACCTCCGTGCGGCCTTCGACCGAGGGATAGTCGAAATGCACGGGCCCGGGCTGCGGCTCGCGGTCGGCATAGATCTCCAGCGTGAGGTTCACCTTCACCTGCCGCTGACGGGCGTCGATCGACCGTTTCACGACCCTCGCCAGGGCGATGTCCGCCTCGCGGATGCCCATGCGGCGGGCCGCCTGCGCGGTGTAGAATTTCGCATCGGCGGCCTGGCGGGGAGTGAGCGTGAGGGTTATCTGCTGCGGCATATCATGGAATTTTGTCTACAAAAATAACCAAAAAACCCGGATAATCCCCGTCACCGATTGCTATTTGTGAATTTTTGCCTACCTTTGTCTTACCGATGCGGATATGGTGTAATTGGTAGCCACGTCAGACTTAGGATCTGATGCCTTACGGCGTGGGGGTTCGAGTCCCTTTATCCGCACAAAGGAGCCTTTTTCCGAGGCTCCTTTTTTGTTGCCCGTCCAGCGCAATAAGAGGAAAACCGACTGTATATCATCATTTTGCAAAGGCTTCAGCCGATTCCCCGAACCGGAAGCGGAAAGCAGTTCGCGGCAAACTCGCGGGAGCACGAAAGGGAACGGAGCCGAAAAACGGGCCGTCCGGCGAAATTTGCTCCCGAATACAGATACAATGCGTTGTTTTTCTGCGTTTTACACCGTAATAACTCTCTCTTGCAGGCGTTTTGTTAACCCCAAAATTTCAACGTCATGAGACAAGAGACATTTGCCATTCTTTTCCTGATGCGGAAAGGGCGGCCGAAAAAGAACGGGCTCGCGCCCATCTTCGCACGCATTACGACCGGAGGGCTCCGGCAGGAGGTCTACACCCAGTGCGACAGCAATCCCGAAATGTGGAACCAGCACAAGGAACGCGCGATGGGAACGAACAAGCTGGCCATTCAGGTCAACGAACGACTGAACGATTTCCGCGTAAAAATCATCGACATCCGCTCCAAACTGCTGGCCGAGGGCTATGCGGCCAATGCCGCGCAGATCAAGCAGCGCTACCTGAACCCGACGTGCAACACGATGATGCTCATTGCGGGCCTTACCGACTATGTGAAGCGGCGGCAGGCCGAAGTGGGCGTGCGCATCACGCAGCGCACGGCAGACAAATACGAGCGGCTGCTGCGCTACCTCAAACAGTATCTCGCCCAACGCGGCAAAGCCGAGGACATTCCCGTCGAACGGATGAACTACGAGTTTCTGGACGGCTTCAACCTCTTCCTGCAAACCGCCCACCGCTGCCGCCACAACGGGGCGGTCGCCGTGATAGACTGTCTGCGCAACTTTGTCCTCTACTGCCTGCGAAACGAGTGGATTACGAAAAATCCGTTCCGCTACTACAAACTCAAAGAGGACGAGGTGCAGGCCAAAGAGCACCTCACGGCGCATGAACTGGAACTGCTGACCCGCAAGGTGCTCGACCGCCGGCTGGCCCGCATCCGCGACGTTTTCGTCTTCTGCTGAACCTCTGTAACGGAATAGTAACGCAACTCAGGTCTCAATTGGCCTTTCGAGGGTCTCGCTTGGCTTCATCCTTGCAGCCCGTTTCTCGCCAAACCCTTTATCTACAATCTTCTTACTCCTATCTACCCTCTTCTCGTTTTTTATTTCTATCTTTATCATAGATAATAAATTCAGTTTATATTAACAGACCGTAAAACAAGGTATTAGACCTCGAAAATGAACAATACCATGGAACGACGTTTGAAAAGTCCTGGGGACATAGAGGCGCGTTGCGCGGAACTTGGATTTCTTCCCTTTTTCCGATGCGGCATCCCCGGTTTTTCCGTTGAAGAGATGGTCGCCCCGGAGTATTGGTTCACCGACGAAGAAGGAGCATGGGAGTGGAAAGGCCCTGTCATCCGTGAAGGACACTGTGCCTACGGCAAATTCTTCGCCCGCAAAGCTGGCTTTGTCAGCCGCGAGTGGCTGCCCGACCTTACGAACTACCGCCGCTCCCGGCCACTAGCCCCAAATGAGGACACAGCAGCCCTCGACGACGTAGTATTACAAACTATCTTGGTCGAAGGAACGGCCACCATCAAAGAATTGCGTCAAATGCTGGGGTTCGCCCAAGGACGCGGAAAATGTTCGACGAACACCCCGACGTCGAAAGTCGCAGAAGACGAGAAGATTTCACTCGATCCGATTCTGACAAGGCTTCAGATGGAGATGCGGCTGGCGATCGCCGATTTCGAGTACAACGTCGACCGCCGCGGCAACCGCTACGGCTGGGGTATCGCACGGTATACAGCACCCGAAACACTCTACGGTCCACTCCGCGTCGAGCGCACACCCACTGAATCGTTCGAGCGTATTTATGAACACCTCCGCCGCCTATTTCCGCACACAGCAGAAAGCAAACTTCTGAAATTAATCGGATGACATCCGGGAATCAACACTCCGGCACGACAAAGCCTATTGGAAACAGTTGCCGCGCGCTCCAGCTCTCCGCTTTGGAAAACATTGCGGATATGTTTGGAAATCGCTGGAATTTCCGTTCCGAACAATTGTGCAATCTGCGCCTGCGTCAGCCACACGCTGTCGTTCTCCATGCGAACATCCAAGCGGGTCTCACCGTCGGCCGTCTGGTATATGATAATTTCTCCTCTGTCCATACGAACAATATAGAAAAATCCGCCCGCATCTCCAAAAGTCTTCGCGTTTGGATTTTTCGACGAAAATCGCTATATTGAATTCAATCTGTTTGACAACACCGATGCGGTGCTGCCGGGAAGGAACCGTATGGAGTTTCCCGTTTTTTCGCTTGCTGTCGGAGGTTATTTCCGGCAGACGACTTTTCCGCCGATCATCGTCAGCGAGATGTTTATATCTTCGTCGAACAGCACGATGTCGGCGTCTTTGCCCGGGGTAATCGAGCCTTTGCGGTCGTCGATATGCATCAGCCGTGCCGGGGAGAGGGTCATCACCTGCACCGCTTCGGGCAGTGAAGCGCCCGTTTTGGTCACGTAGCTGCGCACGACACGGTCCGACGTGCAGACCGATCCGGCGAACGAGCTGCGGTCGGGCAGTTTCGCCACGCCGTCCTCGATGATGGCCGGAACACCGTCATCGATGCTCCCCAGGATGGTGGGGCCGTCGGGCATGCCCGCGCCGCGCATGGCGTCCGTAATGCCGACGATGCGGTCGGGGCCCTTCACCTTCCAGATCAGCTTGAGCAGCGGTTCGGGCAGATGGATGCCGTCGCCGATGGTCTCGACGTAGATGCCGTCGAGCAGGTAACCTGCCTCGATCACACCGGCGTAGCGCAGCGCGTTGCGGCGCGTAACGCCCGAGCACAGCGAATAAAAATGGGTGATACTGCTCATGCCGGCGTCATAGGCATCGACAGCCTCGTCATAGAGCGCCGAAGTGTGGCCCATCGACATCTGAATGCCGCGGCGTGCGAGTTCGCCGATCAGCGCGTCGCTGCCCGGCAGTTCGGGGGCGAAGGTCCAGCGGGCGATCAGGTCGCCGCCTTTGGCGAGAATGGCGTTGTAGTCCTCCGGTATGGGATTCTTGATGTAGCGCGGGTCCTGACCGCCTTTCATCTCCGTCGAGAGGTAGCCGCCCTCGATGTGGATGCCGCCGAACGCCGCGCCGCGGGTGTTTTTCTTCACGGCTTTGCGGTAGGTGTCGAACAGGCTGAAAAGAGTCGCGTTGGAGCACGAAGCGGTGGTGGGATAGATCAGCGTCGTGCCGTGCTGCGCATGCATTTCGGCGGCGCCGAGCATGGCCTCGACCGTGCCGTCGGAGAAGTCGTAGCCTCCGCCGCCGTGGCAGTGTACGTCGATAAAGCCCGGAGCGGCGTAACGGCCTGCCGCGTCGATGATCTCGGCATCTTCGAAAGCATCTCCGAGGTCGGTCCCGACGGCTGCGATACGACCGTTTTCGATCAGGATCGTCGCGTTTTCCACGACTTTGGAAGGCATCACCACCGCGGCGTTTATGATCTTCACGCGGCGGGGCGTCTCGGCTGCTGCGGGAAGACAGCAGGCCAGCAGTCCGAAAATGGAAAGTAAGGTTTTCATGCTATTGCTGTTTTTCTTCGTCGATATTCTGAATGCGTCCGCCGAACAGGAACACGGCGAGGATCGATATGGGGAAGAGCAGGCCGCCGAAGAGGAAGAACGGCGCCCAGCCTGCACGGGTTATCATCGGCACGACGATCATTGCGAGGATGGTTCCCAACACCGCTGCCGCACCGCCCAAGCCGGCCAGCGAACCGACCGTGCGGCCGTAGTGGAAATCGGCGGCCAGGGTCATCAGGTTGGACTGTACGAACTGGTAGCCGCCCAGGATCAGGGCCATCATCACCACGGCGAAGGTTGCCGAGGAGGCCATCGTGGCTCCCACGACGCCCGGCAGGGCGATGCATACGCCGACGATCATCGAACATTTGCGGGCGAAGTTGAGCGAGCGTCCGCGTTTTTGCAGCAGTCCGGAAAACCACCCTCCGGCGAAGGCTCCGATAGCTGCACCCACGTAAGGAACCCAGGCCGACATGGCCACTTCGCGGATGTCGAGGTTAAAGACCTCGATCAGGTAGATGGGAATGAAGGTTACGAAGATCCACCAGACCGGGTCGATGAAGAAACGTCCCACGATCAGCGCGTAGTTTTTCCGTTCGCGCAGCAGTTCGCCCCAGCTCTTGCAGCGGCAAGGCTCGGTCTTGTGTCCCTCGGGCTGGCCGGAGAGGATGTAGTCGCGCTCCTTGTCGGTGATCCAGGGATGCTCCTTGGGACCTTTCTTGTTCACCCAGAGCCACGGGATGATCCACAGCACGGCCAGCGAACCCACGACGGCGAAAGTGGCTTTCCAGCCGAATGCGAGGTAGAGGAACGAAACAACGATCGGAGCGAGGATCGAGCCTACCGATGTCGAAGCGTTGAACAACCCCTGGGCCAGCGCACGTTCCTTGGTCGGGAACCATTCGGCGTTGGACTTGGTCGTGCCGGGCCACGGGCCCGCTTCGCCCAGTCCAAGCATGAAACGGAACGCGGTGAGCGACTTGAATCCCGCGGCGAAGGCCGTGAAAGCGTCAGCCGCGCCCCACAGCAGTGCCGAGAAGGCGAATCCCCGGCGTGTCCCGATGCGGTCGTAGAGCTTTCCTGAGAAAAGCTGGCTCAGTCCGTAGGCGATCATGAAGAAGATCGTGATGTCGGCGAGCATTTTCTTGGACTGCGCCTTGAATTCGGCCTCCGGTAGGGAGGGGTCGAGGATGCCCAACTCGGCGGCGATGCCGCCTACGGCGGTGTGGACATAGCTGCCGTCCGCCTGTTCTGCAACACGGTCGGCGGGAACGACGATCGTCGAACCGTCCTCGGCGGTCAGAGTGTACGTGCCGTTTACGGCATCGAAAACCGCCCTGTCGGCCGGATATTCGCTTTTGGTGTTGGCGACCCACATGTAGTTGAGCGTGCCGCGGTCGAGGTAGTTGATGATGGACACGAGCATGATCAGGCTCAGTATGGCCCATCTTAATCCATTGACTTTCATATTCTTGTTGTTTTATTTGTTCCATCTCGGGTCCCCGATCTCCCGACCGGGCGCCCTGTTTTCGCGCAGACGCAGCGAGACGCCCTTCGCGAGCGGATTGCGGGCGGGTGCTTCGTATGCCTCGAAAGCCTTTGCCGGGAGCATTTTCAGTCCCCGTGCGCCGGGTATCGATGCCAGCTCGCCTGTCGCCCAGGAGTTCTCCACCGCAACCATGCTGCCGGGACCCGCAATGATGAAACGGCTGGCGGGACCCGCAAATGTGAAGAGAGATTTCGTTACCTGTATGTCGGCCGTGGCGTTGCCAAGCCGGATCGTGCCGGCGTTGTTGTCCGAACGGTTGATGTCATAGAACGTGCAGCGTTCGATCTCGATCCGGATCTGCATAGCGGCGTTGGCCGCCACGGCGCCCCGGGCCATGTCGACGAAGGTGCTGTCGCCGAGGCGGATTTTTCCCACCGCGGTCTGCGACGTGCTGGCCGCCGAGTAGACGAAATGCTGCGGAAAACCGCCGTTGAAAACCACGCAGTCCTCGACGCGAATCTCCCCGATACGGTTGCGCACCGTGCCGGAAGTGCGGCTGCCGACCAGCCCGGCTCCCGTGTCACCGCCCAGGTCCACCGTACACTCTTCGATAGCGACCAACTCGATTTCAACGCTCCCTTCCGAGGGCGTGTCGACGAGGTATTTGGCGCCAAGCGTCAGGTCGAGTCCGCGCAATACGAGGTGCCTGGCTCCCGTGCCGATCCGGAACGATCTCACGGCGATGCGGGGACGCGCCCCCACTTCACCCACGATGACCGTGTTTCGTTTCACGAGCAGCGTGCCTTCGACGACGTAGCTGCCTGCCGCGACCACGAGCGTGTCGTTGTCTTTGAGTGTGCGGACAGCCCGTCCCAGGTCGTCGCCTCCGGCGATGCGGCGGGTGGCTGCTCCGGCCGGGAGCGCCAGCAGCGCACAGATGCAAGTTACGAATAAATTCTTCATTTTCGCGCCTTTTCGGGTTACTTGCTGATAAGCGAAGCGCTGTCGCGGTCCACATAGAGCGTGCAGTCGCGGTGCGTGCGCAGAATCGATGCCGGACAAGCCGTGACGATCGGGCCGTCGCACGTACCCTTGATGGCGTTAGCTTTGGCGATGGTAGGCACGATGGCGTAGAGTTTCTTCACGAACAGCAGTTCGGGAATGGTGATGGTATAGGCGTGCGTCGGGACCTCTTCGATAGTCTTGAAGCAGCCGTCGTTGATCTGCTGGCGGATGCACGTCGGGGCCAGATCGACGGTTTTGACCGTGAGCGGGTCGTCGAAGAACGCCACGTGGGGATCGTTGAAGGCCAGATGGCCGTTCTCGCCGATGCCCAGAAACACGATGTCGGCGGGCATCTGCCTGAGCAGCGAGGCGTAGCGTTCGCATTCGGCGGCCGGGTCGGCGGCCTTCGAGTCGATGTAGTTCACCGACTTGAAATTCTTTTTCGAAAAAATGCGGTCGCGAAGGAACTGTCCGAACGCCTGTGGCGCGCAGGGGTCGATGCCGATGTACTCGTCCATGTGGAACGCATTGACGCGCGGCCAGTCGATGTCGTAAGACAGCAGGTTTTGGAGAAATTCGTTCTGCGAGGGGGCCGAAGCGAAGATGATATTCACTTCGGATTTGGTTTCCAGCAGCGAACGGATGTAGGCGGCCACTTCGCGGGCGGCCACCTCGCCCAGTTCGGCGCGGGTTTCGGAGATCGTTACTTTGAGTCTTCCTTTGGTCAGTCGGGTTACCATGTCGTTGAATTGTTTTATGAATTTATCGTTTATTTTTCGTTGATGCGTTTCTCTCGGAGCAGAGCCGCGGCGCATTCGTGCAGATAGACTTCCACGTTGGTATATGTCTCGGAAAGGCCGTACTGCGATCCGTCGGCCGGGTCGGCGGGATCGAGTCCGCGGGCGCGTTCCCAGGCGTCAGGCATCCCGTCGCCGTCGCTGTCCGCGGGGGCTTCGGCCGTTTCGTAGACGGGGTATCCTCCGATCTGCGACGGAGAGTCGATCAATCCCGTTTTGCTCGGATGGGCTCCGGCGACATATCCCGTCGCGGTCCCGTCGCGGGCGTCGGTCGCGGCCCTCAGATCCACCTTGTCGCGCGGCCACGCCCCGGACTCTTCGAGCACCGAGCGGAACGCTTCGTCGGCGCTCTGCGTGGTCGTGTGGCGCTTCGTGCCGCTGATGGGGAATTCCGGAACGCGGCCCGGAGGAGCGGGTATCCCCTCGCCGCCTGCTCCGGACCAGACGATTCCGCTATGGTTATTCTCCTCGATACGGGTCAGTCCCGTGCCTGTGCAGGTTACATAGCGGTTGCCGTCGATATGCACTTCGGGAAAGGCCGTCGTTGCGGTGCCTGCTACGGCATAGGCCGTCAGGAAGCGGTTGCGCGCAGGCGAGTGGGGACCCTCCTTGTAGTAATTGTTCAGCATGTTGAAGTGTCCGCCGTCGCCTCCGTAAGCGACCTCGCCTCCCCAGCCGTACACGACGTTGTTGCGGAAATCGACGTTGCCTCTCCATGATGCGATGGGGGTGGTTTCGGTGTAACTTATCGTGGAGTCGAAACGCGGGTTGCGGCTGTCGTGGCGCGAGATGAGGTTGTGGTGGAACGACGCGTCGCGGCCGCCCCAGATACCGCCGTATCCGTGCGGAGTTCCTTTCTCGTGGACCGACAGGCGCAAACTTTCGGTGAGGATGCACCATTGGAGCGTGAAGTCGCGGTTGCGGTAGAACGAACCGCACTCATCGACGCTCCAACTCATCGAGCAATGGTCGAGAATGACGCCTGTGCTGGCTTGTACCTCGCAGGCATCTTGTCCTACTCCGGTGTCGACCTCGTCTCCGAGCCGGAAACGCAGGAACCGGACGATGACATTCTCTGCGTAGAAGATCGACAACGGCCAGTTTTTCAGGCAGATGCCGTCGCCCGGAGCGGTTTCGCCAGCGATGGTGACGTTGAGGCCCTGTCCGGCGAATGCCCCGTCGTTTCGGAGGTTGAGTTTCGCAACGAGCGGAATGGTTCCCGAAACCTTGAACATCACGATCTTGGGTCCGGGCTGCGTGAGTGCCCAGCGCAGCGACCCTTCGGGTGGTGTCGGATAGGCATCGAGCAGGTTGGTTACGTAGTAGACCTTTCCGCCGCGTCCGCCCGAGGCGTATCGGCCGCCGCCCTCGGCGCCGGGGAAGGCCGGAATGCGATCCTCCGCGGCAGGGTGGATGCGGAGCGAGATCACTACCGGTTTTTTCGTCTGCCGGCCTTCGCTGTCGCGGACCCAGATGCCGTATTCGGCGGGCGTGCGCTCTGCGGAAGGAACGGTGCGTTCGAGCGTGGGGTGGAATCCTCCTTGCAGCGAAGAGGCGTAGCTGTACGGCGGGGTACCTCCCGTGACGCACAGGTAATCTTCGAGCCGCACCGTGGTTCCTTCGACCGCTTCGAAGACGGCCTGCTCGTTGCGTGTGGCGTGCAGGAGGGTATCGTTCTGCAATTCTTCGCTGTCGCAGCATGCAGCGAGCAGACAGACGACGGCTGTAGTGAAAATGCGTTTCATCGTTTCGTGCATATTATTCCCAGCGGAGGTCGCCGAGAGTGGTTTCGTTGTTTTCCTGTGCGGCGCGTACCGCGGGGTCCTTGATGCGGAAAGAGGCTCCGGCGGACGAGGGGTCGGCCATGGGGTTCTGCCACAGGCCGGCGGGGGCACCGTCGTAGGCGGTCATCCGGTCGGCGATGTTGTAGACGCCCGATCCGAAGGTCGGGGGCTGCGAGGCGAAATACCAGAAATTCGAACAGTCGATCTGTTCTTTGGGAACGTATTGTCCCTCTTTGGAGCCGGCGAAACGGAGTACCTGGTATCCCTTCGTGCTGCCGAACCACATCACCGAGTTGCGCAGTGCGATCTTGCGTCTGGATGCGTTCGCCGTACCTGCCATGCGGATGTCGATCAGTGCGTTGCTTCCGGCTGCTCCGACATTGTAGAGCGTACAGTTGTCGATAACGACCTCGTAGGCGCAGTCGGCCGTATTGGTCACATAGATCAGACCGCGGGCGCAGTTGGAGAAGGTAGAATTGCGCATGACGATCTTTTCGAACTCGCCGATACTGCCCGATGCTGAACCGTAGACGATGTTCTGCGTCTGTCCCGCGTTGGAGAAGACGATGGAGTTGACCACTTCGTATTGATGCAGCATCTGTGCGGTTGCCGTGCCTTTCGTCGTGTTGAAGATCGTCGAGGCGGCCGTGGATCCGGAATTGAGATCGACGATGCAGTTGTCGATGCGGAGCAGCGCGATGTCGTAATCGCTTCTCGCCTGCATCAGGTAGGTCGGACATTCGATGCGCAGGTTGCGCAATACGATTCGCTCCAACGTTCCTTCGGGCTGGAAGGTTTTGGTCATGACGATCGTCGTGCGGGCCGGATCGTCGGAGTAGAGCTCCAGATTGCGGGCGACGGGGATGGCTGCGGCCGTCGTTAGCGTGTATTCGCCCGCCACGAGGTAGACGGTTTCGTACTGACGGTCGGGTGCGCCGATGATCGCCGCCAGGTCGTCGCCCGGACGCGCGATGAACACGTCCCGCCCGGGAGCTTCCGGGGTCGGGAATGTCGTCGCGGCGATCTGCTTCCCGTCTTTGGCGTTCAGCGCGGCGGTGTATTCGGCGCCGGGAGCGAGGCCGGTCACCGTCATGGAACCTGCGGAGATTTCGGCCGCCGTAATGGGAATCCGCCGTTCGGGCGTGTCGGAACCCTTGCGTGTGAGGACGATTTCGGAAACCTCCTCGGGCGCGATGTAATAGAGTTCCCAGCGAATCTCCGCAAGAACGCTCACGGGATCGGTCGTGAAGTCGGGCTCCGCCGAAGCATAGAGGGCCGGCGTGGGGCCGGGAACGGTGCGGTGCGTGCACGAGCCGCGCATCTTTTTCCCGGCGAAGAGTTCCAGCGTGTATTCCGTGTCGGTGAGCACGCCCTCGCTGAATGCGGTCCGCTGTGCCGCGGCCTCCTCTTCCGAGACGGAGAAGAGAAGCGCCTCGCCGCCTTCGGCCGGTGTGGCGCGTATTTCGGTGACGGCTTCGGGGACCGTTTCCGCATCGCCCCAGGTCATCGTCACGGTACAGGTCACGGACCACGGCGAAGTGGTGTAGACCATCTCCGAAGTGGCTTGGACGTTGGGAATCTTCGGTTCGGCGGGCGTCCGGGCGACTGCCACGGCGGAGTATTCCGATGACGAGACTCCCGTTCTGCACGAAAGACTCATTACGCGGAAATAGTAGCTCGTGGATTCCGTAAGTTCTCCGACGGTGTATTTGTTGCCCTCGATGGGTTCGGCGACGGAAACGTCGCCCTCGAAATCTTCATTCAGGGCGTATTCGAGCCGGTACGAGTCGGCCGTACCGCGCCACGATACGTCGATGTGTTCGGAATCGGCGGCGACGGCCGTCACTGCGGAAGGCCGCAGCAGGCTGCTCAGCGAGACGTCGTAAACCTCGACACCGGCATCCTGGCAGGCGCAGGACCCTGCTGTCAGCGCGCAGGCGGCGAAAAGTTTCAGTATATGGATGGCGTTATTCATGGTTGGTAGCACGGTTTTAGTTGTTGTAACCCAATGAGGCGTTGTTCAGGTGCCCCTGGCTGTTCATGATGACCGACGAGGGCAACGGCATGTCGAGCCTGCGGTCGGGATCGGTGTGGTACTGCGCTTCGATGTAGGCGTCGGAAAGGTAACCCGACGAGGCCGAGGGGGTGATCCACAGCGACGGTGTGGCGGGTGCGGCCGCGGCGTTGCCCGAGGGATTCCAATTTCGCCACCCTCCGGCCTTCATCCAAGCGTCGAGCGCGGCCTGGTCGGTCACTTGCTGTCCGTGGGTTCCGGGGGCCGTCTCGCCGCGGTTGAGCCCGTACCAGACGATTTCGCGTTCGCCGGCGGCTGAGCTTTTGTATTTCCAGAAGACGTAGGCCGGGACGTCGGAGTAGCTGCCCGACAGCGTCCTGAGATCATACATGTCCTGCTTCACCTTATCCATGTTGGTTTTCAGCAGATTCCAACGGATGAGATCCTGCTTGCGGATCATCTCGCCGACGAATTCGAAACGGCGCTCCTCCCGGACGGCTTTCAGAAAGTCGGCTTCGGAGCCCGAGACGCCTGCGACGAATTCGGCCTGCGGGGTGCCGAACGCGCGTTCGCGGATGCGTCGGAGGGCCTGTTTCGCCTCCTCGGTCGGACCTCCGTTGAGGCGGTTGTCGGCCTCGGCGAACATCAGCAGCACATCGGCGTAACGGAGGACGATCGGCGTGATGCCGTCGTTGGCATTGGCCGAGAGTTTGGCCAGCGAGGGATCTTTCCACTCGGCGCGCAGCTTGCCGCAGGTCATCATGTTCGGGCGCGTCAGTTCCTGCACACCGTCGGCCCAGCGGAAGGCCGCGACCGAGATGTCGCGCCGTCTGTCCTTCACGTCGAAATCGTAGTAGAGCGTGGGAACGACGCCCATCGTGCCGCCCATGTAGACGCTGGTATAGGGGTCGCTGTCAGCCGAAATGGTTCCGCTGCCGCCCGGGCCGCGGTGGTAAACGCCCGCCGCAACCATCCAGTTGCCGCGCGAATTGTACTTGAAGGGCAACTCCCAGAGGGGCTCGCCCCCTGCTGAAACCCGCACAGCGCAGTTGTCCTTGAAAATCTTGGCGAAGTCGTTTTCGAGAACGAATCCGTCGCCTTCGTGCTGCATGATCTCGCGGCATTCGTCGCGGGCGATGGTGTAGGTCTTTTCGACCGTGAGTTCGGGATCGGCGCTCAGTTGCGGGGTGTTCAGCTCTCCGTAAAGGTGGTAGCCGTAACCGCCTGCCGTGAGGGCGATACGGGCCCGCAGCGCCTTGGCGGCGGCGCGATTGGGACGCAGCACGGTGCCCGTGACACCCTGTCCGGGCCACGGCATCAGCCGTGCGGATTCTTCCAGATCGGCGAGCAGCCGTTTCCAGATCACGTCGCGGTCCGCACGCTCGGCGTAGAGGCTTTCGTTGGAAAGCGCGTCGAACCGGGCCGGAATGTTGCCCCAGATGCCCACCAGTTCGTAGTAGATCCAGGCGCGCAGGAAAAGCGCCTCGCCCAGCAGGTAAGCCAGGTCGGCGTTGTGTTCCGTGTCGCCGTAGGTGCGCAGCCCTTCGATGCAGTTGTTGGCACGTTCGACGGCGATCATGGCATAAGAGAAGGCGTCGCCGAAATAGTTGTCCGTCTCGCTGTATTTGTAGACGGCATAGGCAGCGTGGCCGTCGCTCTGGGCCGCTGAGACGCCCGAGGTCGAGCTCAGGTGGCGTTCGGTGTCGTTGTTGTAACCGTGGTAGGCCCACAGGCGTCCGTTGAACGAGTTGTAGTTGATCGACTCGTAGATGCCCATCACGGCGCCCGTGGCGAGCGTGGGATCGGAGAAGATCGTCTCGTCCGTAAACGAAGATTCGGTCTTCGCTTCCAGGAAATCGTTGAAGCAAGAGCTGAGGCACGCCGCTGCGGCGAGGAGTATGATTGTTTTCAGCGTTTTCATTTTCAGAAGGTAAGGTTAAGTCCGACGATAAAGCCCCGGGTTTTGGGGTAGGGCGAATAGTCCACTCCGGGGGTGAGGGGCGTGGAGCGCCGGGTGTCCACCTCGGGGTCGAAACCCGAATAGCCGGTCCAGCAGAAGAGGTTCGTTCCGGTGACGTAGATGCGCAGCTGGCTCAGGCGCAGCCTGCGCAGCAGTGCGTCGGGCAGCGAGTAGCCGATCGTGGCCGAATTGAGGCGCAGGAACGAGCCGTCCTCGACGATGTAGGAGCTGACGTAGCGGTAGGCGCTCATGGGGGTCCACATCGTGGTGCTGCGGTTGATCTCGTCCAGCAGCGCCGGGTCGGTGATGCGCTGTCCTGCGGCATCGATGCTCTGCCAGCGGTTGCGGGAGTCCATCGCCGTCAGCAGGTTCTGGTAGCGGTACCCTGCCGTCGAGGTGTATTCGGCCTTGTTGACGTTGAGGATCTTATTGCCCAGCGTGTAGGTGAAGTTGGCGTTGAAGTCGAATCCCTTGATGCGTCCCGCGAGCGAGAAGCCGCCGGTCGCCTTGGGGAGGGTGCAGCCCAGCACGGTGCGGTCGGTTCCCGCCGAGATGGTGCCGGGATCGCCTCCCAGATCGCGGAAACGCACGGCGCCCGGACCCCAGCCGCTGCCGGCGATGTGCGAGTTGTCCAGCACGCCTTCGTTGGCCTGCCACGAAGAGCCGGTCCAGGTGAAGTCCGAAGCCGGGTAACGGCCGTCAGAGACGTAGCCCCAGATCTGGCCCAGCGACTGCCCCGGCATGACCACGAAGTCGTAGTCGATCTGCGTCGAAGCCCACGAAGAGTAGGCTTCGATCCGATCCAGCCCGCCCAGGTCGAGCACCTTATTGCGGTTCATGGCGATATTGAACGAGAATTGCAGCGAACAGTCGCGTTTGTCGACCAGCACGGCGTTGACCGCCAGCTCGATACCTTTGTTTTGCGTGCTGCCCATGTTGCGGTATTGATGCGTGTAGCCCGCACCCTTGATGGGGAAGAGGATCAGTTGGTCGTGCGTCGTGTTCAGGTAGAGGTCGAGGTTGCCGTTCAGGCGGTTGTTGAAGAACCCGAAGTCGAGTCCTACGTTCCGCGACACGGTGGTTTCCCACACCAGATCGGGATTGGTCATGTATCTGCCCTGCGACCAGTAAGAGACCGATGTATCGAAAGGCAGCAGCTGCGTGTTGTCGGAGGTGTATTCGGCGAGGGTCTGACCGCCGGGTATGTTGTCGTTGCCCGCCAGTCCGATGCTGGCGCGCAGTTTGAGCTGCGAAAGCCACTCCGCATTTTCCAGGAATGCCTCTTCGGAGATGCGCCAGGCAACGGCTCCCGAGGGGAAATAGCCCCACGGCTGGCTATTCTGAAATTTACTCGAACCGTCGGCACGCAGCGTCCCGGTCAACAGATAACGGTCATCGTAGGCGTAGTTTATGCGCGTGAAGAATGAGAGCAGGTTGTCGGGCGTCGCGTAGAAGTTGTTGGTCGAGACGGCCGTGCCTTCGGTCGTGAAGCGGAATGCCTGCCGTGCGGAGAACGTGACGGGGAATCCGTCGATGTCGGCGGTCAGCGTCCGGGACTTGGTCGTGTTCAGCTCCTGCCCGATGAGCACATTCAGACGGTGTTTTTTCGGCAGCAGGTCTTTGAAGTCGTAGCTGAGGGTGTTGTAGTTGGAGATACTGCGCGAATCGGTGTTCGTCAGTTCGATGGCCGGATGGTCCTTGACCGTGGAGTTCATGCGTGCATAGTAGGTCGTGATGCCGAAAAACCGCTGGTTTTCGTTCCAGCTGAACCCGACGTTGAGGTTCGAGCGGAAGACGAGATTCTTGACGATGGTCCAGGAGAAGCCTCCCGAGAGGGCCAGGTTGCGGCGTTTCTGAATCCGGTCGTTGTCGCGGATATATTCTGTCGGGGTGAACAGACCGCTGTTCTTGTAAAATTCGTCGTCGTCGAAACCCTCCTGCGAGAGTCCTTCGAGCGGAATGGGCGAATACTGCATGACGTAGCGCATGCGCGGATCACTGCTGCGGCCGCCACTCTGTTCGTTGGCGCCCGATCCCGAGATTTTCGTGTCGGAGAAGCGCGTCTGGAAGTCAAGCGTCACTTTGCGTGAGGGCTTGTGCTGGAACTTGAAGGTGAAGTTGTCGCGCACGAAGTCCGAAGTAATCATCACCGCGTCGTCCATCTGGCGGGTGTAGCTGGCCGAATAGGTCATCTTCTCACCCTTGCCCGTGAGTGCCACGTTGTAATTCTGTGTGGTGGCCGAGCGTCCGAAGACGATTCTCTTCCAATCGTTGCCCGCATAGTTCCTGTACAGGTGCATGTCCTCGAAGACGCCGAAATAGGGTTCGTACATCGAACTTACGGAGTTCCGGTAGACGGATTGTTCGTACTGCCAGAGGGCATACTCGTAGGGATCGAGCATGTCGGGCATCGGGGTCACGTATTTCAGCCCCGCATAGGCGTTGAACGACACCTTGACGCCGTTCCGATGGGCGCTTTTGGTGGTGATCATGATGACGCCGTTGGCGCCCCGCGAACCGTAGATGGCCGTCGAGGAGGCATCCTTGAGCACGTCGATCGACTGAATGTCCGAGGGCGAGATGTCGGAAATCGACGAGACGGGGAATCCGTCCACGATGTAGAGCGGCGAGCTGCTCTGCGTGATCGAGTTGCGTCCGCGGACGTACATCGATACCTCGGCATCGGGGGCGCCGTCGGTGGTGAGCACCTGCACGCCGGCCAGCTTGCCCGAGATGGCTTCGGCGATGTTGTTGACGGGCGTGCGGACGATGTCTTCGGCCGATACCGACGAGACGGCTCCCGTGAGGTCGGCGCGGCGTGCGGTTCCGTAGCCGATCACGACCACCTCGTTGATGGCGGTGTGCATGGATTCGAGCCGCACGTCGACTTTCGTGCGGCCTGAGACGGGCACTTCGAGTTTCTTCATCCCGACGTAGGTGAAGACGAGCGTATCCTTCCGCAAGTCCACGTTTTGTAGGATATACTCGCCGCGGCTTCCGGTCGTCGTGGCTGCGGACTTGCCTTTGAGAGCCGCCACGGCGCCGAACAGCGGTTCGCCTTCGTGGTCGGTCACAACGCCCGTCACTTGCTGAGCTGCCGCCGGCAAAAGAACCGACAGCAGGCAGCACAGGGTCAGATAGAATTTGGTCATAGCGGTTTTAGGTTGGGTTGGGTTGGGTTAAGTTGGGTTATAGATCGGGGATTGGTTTCACGTATTGTCCCAGCGGGTTTTGCGCTTCGACACACGCTTCGACGAAGATCGCCGCGAACTCCTCGGCTCCACGGATGCAAAGGTGCGTATCGTCGGCGTTTCCGTCGGGGAAGCGTTCGGCGACGTTGGGTTCGACGTAGAGATAGAGTTTCTTGGACTCCTCGGGCCCGTATTGCAGCACGCGCTCGCCCGTCAGCCGGTTCATGTCCACCAGAGGTACGTTCAACTCTTCGGCAACTTCGGCCGCTGCGGGAACATAGCGCCCGTGGGAGTCGCGCAGCGAACCGTCCCTGTTGAACAGCCGGCGCACGATGGAGGTCGCAAGGATCGGGATGGCACCTTTTTCGCGGGCCTCGGTGACGAAGCGGCGCAGGTTCTCCTTGAAGGCGGTTTCGGGGTCGGTGTAACGCTTCGGATCACTCTTTTTGGCGTCGTTGTGCCCGAATTGGATCAGCAGCAGGTCGCCCGGCGCGATACGGTCGAGGACCTTTTGCCACCGCCCCTCGTCGATGAAGCTTTTGGTGCTGCGTCCCGAGACGGCGCAGTTGCGGACGACGAGTTGCGAGGGGTTGAAGAAACACTGCAAAGGCTCGGCCCAGCCGCGGCCCGGGTCGCCCGGGTCTTCGTCACATTTGGTATTCGGGGCCATGGTCGAATCACCGATGGTGTAGAGCGTTACCGGGCCTACGGCCAGGACTTTCGCCGCCGGCAGGAGCAGCAGCGCACAGATGGCACAAATGAAAGATTTCAGGGTTTTCATATTCATCATGGGTTTTATTTGAGCAGATAGGCTGCGAGCGGATGGTGCGCTTCGGAGAGTTCGATGCCGAAAAGCCGGGCCACCTCGCAGGCGCCCTCGTAGTTCCAATGCGAATTGTCGGCGTTACCTTCGGGAAACCGTTCGACCACGCCCGGTTCGACGTGGTTGAAATAACGCTTCGACCCCTCGGGACCGGCCTGCTCGACCAGCTTCCACGTGGCCGTTTTGAGGTCCATGACGGGAACTCCGCACTCCCTCCCTACCACTTCGACTGCCGTGATATAGGGACCGTAAGTATCGATCAGCTTTCCCTCCTTGTCGAAACGGCGGCGTACGACGGAGGTAGCCAGCAGGGGTTCGGCACCCTTTTCGCGGGCTTCGCAGATAAAGCGGCGGAAATTGTCGCGAAACGAGGTTTCGGCATCGGTATGCCGTTTGGGATCGGCCTTCTGGTCGTTGCCACCGAATTGAATCAGCAGATAGTCGCCCGGTGCGAGCCGTGCGAGTACTTTGTCCCAAAGTCCTTCGTCGATAAAACTTTTCGAACTGCGGCCCGAACGGGCGCAGTTGTGAATTTCGAGACGCGTCGTGTCGAACACCTGCCTGAGAGCGTCGCCCCAGCCGTAGCCGCGGTCATAGGCGGGATCGTAGGGCTTATTATTATAGGACATGGTCGAGTCGCCGATGGTGAACAGTCGCTTGCGCTGCTGCGCTGTCGATGCGCCCGCGGAAAAGAGCAGGGCAGCAGCGAGGAAAATTCCGAACAGTCGAGAGGTTTTCATGATTTCCGGATTAATCGTTAACGTACACGGTTATTACTCCAGTTCAGTTCTACTATCTAAACAATTAACTATCAATTATTTATTATTACAATATAAGCGCAAGAGAGCTTTTCAGAATATTTTAACGTTTACAAAACTATAATTTATTCGGTCCCAATGCAAATTTTTCGCAAAAAAAATGATATATTTACACACCGTAAACCTTAAAAACAACTTTTCCTACGCAATTTTATTGAGTCGTCGGCTATGATTGAATCAGAGAGAACAGCAACGATGGAGCAGGTCGCGCAAGCGGCCGGGGTGTCGATCGGAACCGTGGACCGCGTATTGCACAACCGCGAAGGCGTCTCGGAGAAAACTCGTAAAAAAGTCTTCAAAGTTATCAATGAAATAGGCTATAAACCAAATATATACGCTTCTATTTTGTCGCGTAAGAAAGACTTCAGCATCGTCGCCATCATTCCCTATTTCCAGACCGGCGAGTATTGGGAATTGGTTTATATCGGCATTACGAGAGCCGTCAAACAGTCGCAGGGACTCAACATCGATCTGAAGATTTTTTACTACAACCAGTTCGACTTGGAGTCCTTCCGCGGGGCGTGCCGCAACACGATCGACACACAGCCCGACGCCCTTTTCATCGCACCTATTTATAAGGAAGATACCATCCGTCTGGTGCATCATTTGACATCGTTATCGATTCCGGTCGCCTACATCGACACGAAACCCGAAAATACCGACTACCTCGCTTATTTCGGCATGCCGCTTTTCGAGAGCGGTTATCTGGCCGCTGATCTGCTCGTGGGCGAAGACCCTGGCATCAAGGAGGTCGTGAGCTTTAATATCGACCGTGGAGAAGCTCCTCCCAACGATTCGATGCTTACCCGTCACAGGGGATTTCGGGCCTATCTCGACGATAACAACCCTGGCTGCAAACTTACCGACTGTTCGATGTCGCCGTTCGATTTCCTCCATAACATGCGGCTTTTCGACGCTTTTTTCGAGGAACATCCCGGCGTGAAACACATCGTCACGTTCAACTCGCGGGCGCATCTGGTTTCTGATTGGATGGAGATTCGGGGAATTCGTGACAAGAAGCTGCTGGGCTTCGATATGTTGCAGGCCAACATGCGGGCTCTGAAAAACGGAACGATCTCCGTACTTATTGCGGAACGCACGGATAAAGAGGCATTTAATGCAGTGAAATCACTGATCGACTTTTTGGTACTGCGCCAGCGTCCGCGCCATCGCGACAATTTCAGTTCGATCGATATTCTGACCCGCTACAACGTCGATTTCTATCTTGCCGAAGAGTAAAAAAGCTGTTTCGCGTCGTTTTTTTTGGAAAAAGGATTTATTGTCGTAATTTTGTTCATCAGACCGTTAACGTTAACGGATTTCTATGGTATTTGAAAAACCGAAAATGAGATGAAAAAACTGTTTCTGTTTTTGCTGCTTACTGTTCCAGTCACAACGGTTATCGGGGTTTCGCAGCAGGATGCGGGAGGTGCCTGTCGGCAGGAGTCCGGGGGTGCTTCGTCGCTTTCCCGGGCGGCCGCCGTGAACCCCGTTTCCGGTGCGTTTGCTGCGGATTCCGTTTCGGATATGCGGATTCCTGCCTTTCCCGGGGCTGAGGGCGGCGGCATGTACGCTACGGGCGGACGCGGCGGCCGTGTGCTTCATGTAACGCGTCTGGACGATGATGAGCAGGAGGGGTCATTGCGCTGGGCCGTAACCCGCAAATATCCCCGGACGATCCTGTTCAAGGTCTCCGGCATCATTCGGCTCCGGAAGCGGCTGAACATCACGGGCGACGACGTGACGATCGCCGGACAGAGCGCCCCCGGCGACGGCATCTGCATTGCAGGCTTCGGTGTGGCCGTACGGGCCGACAACGTCGTGCTGCGCTACCTGCGTTTCCGCATGGGGGACGAGATGGGCGCTGCGGCGCACGATGAGGATGCGCTCGGAGGCCGTTATCACCGCAATATCCTGATCGATCACTGCTCGATCAGCTGGAGTACGGACGAGTGCGCTTCGTTCTACGCTAACGAAAATTTCACAATGCAATGGTGTATTCTCTCCGAGAGCCTGCGCCGTTCGCTGCACGACAAGGGCAGCCACGGATACGGCGGCATCTGGGGCGGCCGGAATGCCTCGTTCCACCACAACCTGCTGGCCTCTCACGACAGCCGCAATCCGCGTTTCGACCATCCGCTGCTGTATTTGCCCAATGTCGAATTGGACGATTTCCGCGGGGTGGTGGACTTCCGGAACAACGTCGTTTATAATTGGGGTGCGAATAACTCCTACGGCGGTGAAGGCGGGCGTTTCAACGTGGTTGCCAATTATTACAAGCCCGGCCCGGCGACTCCGGTCAAAGCCACGGCGGCCTTTATCACCGCCTACGGCCGCACGCCGGACCTCCACAACAAGGAGGAATGCGTCTACTACGAATCGCCTTATCCCACGCTCTACATGTCCGGGAACGTCATGGAAGGCAACCGCGAAATCACGCGGTCGAACTATGACGGGGTTCACTACGCCAGGACGGGTGGAGAAAAAGGGGCGCTGCTGAACGAGCCGATGCCCGTTAACGGCCTCGCCGAGGGGCATACCACGACCCACGCTGCGAAACGCGCCTATGAACTCGTGCTGGCATGGGCCGGGGCTTCGCACGTGCGGGATGCCGTGGACGAGCGGATCGTGCATGACGTACGCACCGGCACGGCGACCGTGACGGAGGGCGGCAACGGCAGTACGGGCGGTTTCATTGATACACAGCGTGCTGTCGGCGGATGGCCCGAATACCGCAGTTCGCCCGCTCCGGAGGACCGCGACCGCGACGGCATTCCCGATGCCTGGGAGCGACTGCACGGCCTCGATCCCGCCGATCCGACAGATGCCGCAAAAACCGATCCCAGGAGCGGCTATACGTGGCTCGAACGTTACCTGAACGGCCTTGTGGAGCCGATTTCCGATTTGCAGAACAACCGAATAAAACCCTAAACCGAATGAAACATATTCTCTTGACGCTTCTTCTGTCGGCCGGTCTGTCGGCCGCAGTTGCCGCGACGAAAAACGACTCTGGAAAGGTGCTTCCGGCCATGAAAAAAGCTACCCAATTCATGTACGACCGTGTGAGTACCGAAGGCGGATTCGTCTGGAACTACACCACGGACCTTTCACGCTGCTGGGGTGAGCTGGAAGCCTATCCCACGATGGTCTGGGTCGAAAAGGGCACGCCCGAGATGGGGCAGCTGATGATCGATGCCTATCATGCCACGGGTGACGAATACTATTACGACATGGCTGTACGCTCGGCCCGCATCCTGATCCGGGGGCAGCTCCCCTGCGGGGGCTGGAACTACAAGTTCGATCTGGCCGGGGCGGCTTCCGAACGGCGGTGGTTCGAGACCATCGGCCGCAATGCCTGGGGCATGGGCGAGCACGGCCACTATTACGGCAACGCCACCTTCGACGACGACGTGACCGCCTCGGCGCTCAATTTCCTGATGCGCATCTACCTCGAAAAATTCGATCCGCAGTTCAAGCCGGCACTCGACAAGGCGATCGGTCTGGTTCTCGAAAGCCAGTACCCCGTCGGCGGGTGGCCCCAGCGCTGGCCACTGATGTACGATCATCCCGATCCCGACGGTACGCCTGACTACTCGGCCTGCATCACTCTCAACGACGACGTAATCCCCAACAACATCGAGATCCTGTTGCGCGTGGCCTGCATAATGGGCGACGCACGGGCCACTGAGCCGCTGATCCGGGCCATGAACTGCGTGCGGATGCTCCAACAGGGGACTCCGTCGGCGGGCTGGGCCGATCAATATTACCTCGACCTCACGCCCGCCAAAGCGCGGGATTTCGAACCCGCGGCGATCTCTACCGTACGCACCCGCGACTGCATCCGCCTGCTGATGGATTTCTACCGCCTGACCGGTGACCGAAAATTCCTTGACGGCATCCCTGCGGCGCTGGAATTTCTGCGCGCCGCGGCGCTCGACGAGACTTCGGCGGCCGATCTCGGACGCAAGCCGGGAAAGGGGCGTCTGCTTTGCCCGCGCTTCGTCAAACCCGGCACGCTGACCCCGTTGTATATGCATCGCAAGGGGTTGCACGTGGATAACGGCGTCTATTACATCGACCAGAATCCGCAGAACGTCATCGGCCATTACGCTGCGCTCGCGGTGATCCATATCGACGAATTGCAACGGCAATACGATGCGCTGAACGCCCTTCCCGCAACCGAGGTCACCGCCGACTCCCCGCTGCTGGGGAATGCCCGGATGGAATTGCCGCGCTATTACACCCCGGCGATTGCCTCCGCCGACACGTCGCGCATCGGCGCGGTCCTCTCGTCGCTCGACAGCGAAGGCCGCTGGATCGGACCGCTGAATTGGGTGCTCGTGCCCTATATCGGGCCGGGGAGAGCGGACGATCCCGTTCCCGATACCTATGAAGAGACCCTCGGCAATCCGCACAACACGGCTTCGCTGGTCACCGAGCCGGTGGAGGGCGTCTGCCTGCGAACCTATATCGATAACATGGCGACGCTGATCGCGTCGCTCACAAATAATCAGAACCGATGAAAACTCGAAGCAATACGTTCATTCCCGAAAGCGAAACTGTCTGGGAATCCTGCGGCGAAGGAATTCGACGTCAGATCATGGGCTATGATCCGCACCTCATGGTGGTGAAGGTCGCTTTTGAAACAGGCGCCGTCGGTTCCCGGCACACGCATTATCATTCCCAGGCGTCCCATGTCGTGAGCGGGCGTTTCGAATCCCGCGTCGGGACGGAGAAACGGCTGCTCGGTCCCGGCGACGGGTACTACGTAGCACCGGACGAGCCGCACGAACTGCTTTGCTTGGAGGCAGGGATCGTCCTCGACATCTTTTCGCCTCTGCGGGCCGATTTTCTGAAATAACGGCTGTTCCTCCGCAAGAAAAACGAACGGCTCGAAAGCATGTTCCCGGTTTTTCATTACTGCATTCCAAAGTCGGGAGGAGGGATACCCGATTTCCTTTCAGAGGAATAAAAGTACACAGCCAAAGGGCAGCAGATAGAACCCCAGCAGGGAGAACGTGACGATCCACACGGCGAAGTAGATTTCCCGGTCGAGCAGTCCCCAGTGGTAGGTTTGGTCGGCGACCGAGAGGAATTTCATCCCCAGTGCGACCTCGATGAATCCCAGCACGACCTTCGCCGAATTGAGCTATCCGCCGCTCTTGGGAAGTTTTTTGAGCATGGCGGGGAAGAAGGCGAATCCACCGCCGGAGAGTTCTGGACGCCGATCATCACCATGCTCGCATTCTCGCTGGCGTTCGCGAATCCGTACATGCTTGCACGAAAGAAACCAACGTCAGGAAAAGCGCCAGCGACAGTTTCCGTATCCCTTTTCGCATAATCGACCGATTTCAAAAAAACGGGCCCCAATCCGAGAATCGAGACCCGTTTTCGTTTTCAATTATTTGACCCGCTTCAAATAGAACAGCAAGTAACATCCCGCACTCATGATCATCGGACGTTCCGCTTTATAATAAAAATCGCCGGACAACCATGTAAGACAGAAAGACCGGGACTTGTAGTCGATCAGGTAAAGTTCCAAAAGATCATCCCCCGTATTTTGTTCCTCTACGAGGCGGGTGCATAACGGGCCGCCTCGGGATCAACCTCCAATACGATTTTGTCCTTGCCCGCTTCCTTTTTGAGGTGCTTGATCTCCACCGAAGCATACTCATCATCGGGCGTAATCAAAAATTCCGGCTCACCGACGAAATCGAAATGTTCACCCAAAACAGCCGTGGATTTCTCCTTGTTCACGACGCATGCCGAGGAAAAGGGCCGAAAGTGGCCTATTGCCCGGTATTCGGGTTCGTCCCGGTCATTAAATCGAAATCCGCTCCTGCCGCAGGATACGGCAGGAGCGGGTTCTTTTTCCGGCAGTCTGGGGTTATTCGACCGTGAGCGTAATCGGATAGTGATCCGAAAGATAAGTCACACCGTAATTCGTGGTGACCGTCTGAAAACGGACCGGCTTAACGCCTTTATAAAATATATGGTCGAGATTCCACCGCGGCGACGGCGTTCCGCCGCCGAAATTGTTATAACTGTAAGCGCCGTCCCGGTCGGGAGCCTTCTCCCGTCCCGACTGCATCCACGCATAATAGGGGGCCAGCGCCGACCGGCGCGTATCTTCTGCAGCATAGGAGCAGTTCATGTCGCCCACGATAAAGACGGGCAGACTCCCGGCGATCTCTTTCATTTTGTTGACATTGAGCTGCGCACACTTCAGGCGCGCCTCGTTGTCCGCAGCCGAGGTATTCGATTCGGGAAAGTGCGTCGAAAGGAAGACGAACTCCCGCCCCGAAGCATTGTCTTTCAGATGCACCCAGACGGAGGAGCGGCGGGCCGAATTGGTCGCATTCCACGGTGCGGAAGGTTTCTCGGGAGTGTCGCTCAGGTAGAAATACCCCCAGTCGACCCGCGTGAAGAGGTCGGTGCGGTAGAGCACCGTCGAATTTCCGCCGGAACCCGTTCCGGTGTTGGGCACCTCGAGCAGCTCGTATTTCGTGAGCATCGTTTTCAGGTAATTGCGCTGCTCGGTGCGCGACTCCTGCATGCCGATCACCCCGGGATTCACGTCCTTGATCATATCGATACAAGGTTTCCGGCGCTGCGACCAGGATTTTTCGCCCTGATCCGTCGTATTGCTGTAACGGATATTGAAAGACATCACTTTCAGGGAAAACACATCGGCAGCGGGTCCATCGGGACCCGGCGTCGGCTCCTCGCCCTCCGATTTGTCCGAGGAGCATCCCAGGGCGAAAAATGCCGCGGCATAAAACAGATATCGTAATTTTTTCATTTTCGTTCGTATTTAATAAATTCGTATTCGTTCGCCCGTCCGGTCACAGCCGGCTGTAATGGAACGGTATCTCCTGCGGCTCCTTGTGCTCGCGCACGGCCGTGGCGGCGACCCGTCCGGCAGACTGGCCCAGTATGACGGAATTGGAATTGACCCGATAGCTGGAATGGGCGATGAAATCACCGCTGATACAACGGCCCACCATCATCAGCCCCTTGACATCCCGGGCGATCAGGGCCCGCAGCGGAATATCGTAGGGTTTCGACTTGATGCCGCGCGTATAGGAGCCTCCCTTGCCTTCGCTTTCGAGATGCACCGAATGGACATCGACCCCGTAACACACCTCGCAGACAGCGTCTTCGTGGCGGCGGCCTTCGACCAGGTCCTGCTCCGTAACCGTGTAAAGCCCGTGAATGCGCCTCCCTTCGCGGCATCCGATCTGCGACGCCGTGGCCACGAGTTTCAGCCCTTCCCAGCGACCTCCCAGCGAGCGGAGCGAATCGACGATCCGATGCACCTCGCGGCGGCCTTCGATGCTCGCCCGGGTCAGGTCGTCGCGGCTGATGCCCCTGGCACCGTACTGATGCGTCGCCATCAGCGCATAGAGATCGTCGTGGAGCAGGAACAGACACGGCATCTTGTAGCTCGCCTCGAAACCGCCCCGCCGGATTTCGGCAATCAGGTTCCGCTTGGACGCCCTCCGGGTCTTCCGGCCGTTCCACAGCACGCAGTCCTCGATCTCCTCGAAGCGGGCACCCGTCACCAGCCCCAGCATCGACATCGGCTGCACATGCCCGTCGGCATCGCCCCAATCGAACCCGCAGCCACTCAATGCCGCGACATCGCCGTCGCCCGTGGCGTCGATGAAGATCTCCCCGGCGATCGCCTCGCGCCCCGACTTGGACTCGGTGACGACATGCGTGATGCGCCCCCGGTCCACGACGGCCGCCACGACCGACGTGTAAAGCAGCACTTCGATCTTATGCTCGGCGCACAGTTCGTCGAGCAACAGTTTCATCCGCTCGACGTCGAACGTGAAAAGTTCGTCGGTCCAGACCTTCGTATTGCGCCACTTGCGTTCGGTGAGCGTCTGCTTCAGTTCCTGCATCAGACCCGTCTTGTTCTCGTGGTCGAGCATGACGCCCAGCAGCCCGGCCGTCCAGGTGCCGCCCAGAAACCCGGCGTGCTCGACGAGCACGACCCGGGCCCCCGAACGGGCCGCCTCGACGGCGGCGCCGATACCGGCGGGGCCTCCGCCGCAAACCACCACGTCGGCCGTGCGGCTTACCGGCACGCGGCGTCTCTTTTCCGCGACATTCCCGTCCGGGGTCACGGAGTCCGCCACCGTTTCCGCGGCAGTAAGCACCCGCCCCGCAGAGAGCAGCAAGGTCGCGGCTCCCGCTTTTTTCAGAAAATTCCGTCTGTCCATAGTTTCCGCCGATTATTTGGTTACGACAATGTCATCCAGGAACCATTGTCCCGTATTGCTGAACGCCAGTCTGGTCGAAGCCGTCGCCCCGGTCACGCGCACCGTGAAGGTACGCCACGCGAAGCAGTCGTCGCGCTTCGTGAACTCACCGGTCATATCGGGCTGCGCCTCGACCGCGCCGTCGCCCTCGGCCACCTGCACCTTGATCTCCTTCTTGTCGATGGCATCCGTGGAGCTGCAGCGGACCACGGCTTTGAACGAAACGACGATGTCGGTCGGCGTCGTGCCGAGCGATGCGAGCGCCGGCGTGGTCAGCACGCCCTTGGCTGCCAGGCGGACATGTCCGACGGAAGCGGTCACGGTGCCCGAAACGCTCCAACCCTCCGGAGCGTCATAGGCCGATCCGGTCACATAGGCCAGGTGGCCGATGTCCGCCATGTAGTCCAGTCCCGAGAGGCAGTCGTCGAAACCCTGAGCCAGCACGACCTGCTCGCCTTCGGGCATCGTCGTCGTGTGGTAGGCCTTCTTTTCGAACTGGGAGACGCAGCAGCCGAACGTGAAGCGGACGATGTGCGACGGGTCGATCGCGGTACCCTTGACAGGCGTGTCGCCGGCCTTGGCCACACGCACGTAGAGCGTGCTTCCCTTGGCGAGAGGCGCGGAAGCCGGAACGGTGAAAACCGCCTGGCGGTGGTTGTAGGCATCCGCATTGATGTTGGGCAGCAGCGCGAACGACACCGACTTGTCGGCACGGACGGAACTTTCCGTCGGGCAGGCGCTCTTGCCGTTCCAGGCGTAGAACGCGTCGATATCGTGCCAGGTCGCATTGTCGGCGCTCCACTCCACTTTCCAGTCGCGGGGAACGGCGCAAACCGAGGAGGAGTTGGCCAGCATGCCGAAGCCGAACGAAAGCGTCCCCGACAATTCGCTGGTCACGGGAACCGCCACGGTCCACGCGGCATTTTCGGCGTCCCAGCCCGAAGCCCTCAGCACGCCGATGTAATAGCGGTCCGCGGTCAGGCCGGCCACGGTCATATCGCCGGCACCGGTCAGCGCGATGCTCGCCCCGTCATTGAACAGGAAAGCGTTCTTCGCCTCGTTGACCCGACCGCTGACACAGTTGACGACATCGCCCTTGGCGAACTCGATCAGGTGCACGAAAGGCTGGAATCCGGTCGGATAAGACGCCGCCCCCTGCACGACGGGCAGCTGCACGATCTTCGATTCGTCCCGCAGCTGCACGCTGACCTGCCCCGACCGCGAAACATTATTGCTGGGATTCTTGGCGAACGAGAGGGTCACGCTCCCGTCGCCGATGCCTTGTGCGGGCTCGACCGAGATCCAGGGAGCCGCATCGCCGTCGGCACCCGTGGCGACGACCGACCAGTAGCCGTCGCTTTCGACGTCGAACGTGCGGATATCGCCGTCTCCGGCGATGTCGTCCAGCGCCACCTGCGAAGGGACCGAAATATTCGCCTTGCCTCCGGTCACATTGTTTTCGTTTTCACACCCGGGCAGCCACACAGCCGCGGCCATCGCTGCTGCCGGAAAAATACCTATAAAATAACGTTTCATGAGAATCTGTGGTTTTAATGAGTGAGTCGTGCGGAGCGCGGCCGTCCGCCGGAATGCCATTGCCGTTAAAACGGCCGTTCCGTTTCCGTCTTTCGGATCATAACACGCCACCGATACCGAAAGACAACGAAACACGCCTGTTTCGACCGCGAAAACCTTTCCGACAGGGAGCCGGTCCCAGTTGTGAACTGCGGCGCCCGTTAGCGAAGCATCCGGCCGAAACCGGAAATCATCGTGCGGAGCATACCAAATATATAAAATGAAATCTGCGAAAAAAGAGGCTATTCCTTTGTTTTTACAAAATATCCACGTATATTCGCATTGTCTACCACACGGTTTTCAGCCTTCCAACTCTGGTCCGTGTGGGCAGGTAGGTGTCACAAATATACTACTAATTTAATTATTATGAAAAAACTTCCGACATTTTTTTCTAATGCGGGGGGGGGAAATCCGGCAATTTCATTTTAGCATCTCTTCTATTTCTCATCGAAACCCTCTTTCTCTCCACTTCCGCCTTCTCCCAGGGAAGGACAATCCAAGGGACCGTGCAAACAGAGCAAGGTAAGCCTATCTACGGAGCCACCGTCATCGTCCAAAACACCACGATCGGCACCACGACCGACGCAGACGGAAAATTCGCCGTCAAACTCGACGCAGGCGTCCAGCCTGTCCTCCAGATTTCATTTATCGGTTACGAGACCCAAACCGTCTCCGCCGGCGGCAAAACGCAGGTGGAGGTCATTCTGCGCGAAGCCGTCAACGAGATGGACGACGTGGTGGTGGTCGGCTACGGCACGATGCGCAAAAAGGACCTCACGGGCGCCATCGCCAGCGTCGACGGAACGGCGCTCACCGCCCGCAAGACCAGTCAGATATCCAACGCCCTGCAAGGGGCTCTGCCCGGAGTCACCGTGACGCGGACCAATTCGGCCCCGGGCGCCAACGCCACCATCCGCATCCGCGGCATCACCTCGATGAAGGACAGCTCGCCGCTGGTCATCATCGACGGCGCCCCCGGAACGATCGGCGACGTCAATCCGGCCGACGTGGAGAATATCTCCGTGCTGAAAGACGCCGCATCGGCGGCCATCTACGGAGCCCGCGCCGCCGCCGGCGTAATTCTCATCACCACCAAACGCGCCAAGAACGGCGAACCGACCTCGGTGGACTACACCTATTCGATCTCGCTCGACTATCCGACCCGCATGCCCGAATACGAAGACGCCGTGGGCTATATGAAGGCCCAGAACGAGCAGATGTACAACGACACGCCCTCGGGCGGTCTGTACAGCGTCTACACGCAGGAGGAGATCGCCGACTACCGGAAATTCCATACGCAGAATCCCGATCTCTACCCGGACACCGACTGGCTCGGCATGATTCTCAAAAAGAACGCCCTGCGCCAGTCGCACGCCCTGAGCATCACCTCCGCCGGCAAGACCACCCGCACGAAAATCAGCCTGGGCTACGACGACGTGGACGGTCTTTTCCGGAAGAACCTTTCGTGGAAACGCTTCACCGTGCGGGCCAACAACGACCTCCGGCTGACCAAATGGCTCAACGTATCGCTCGACCTGAACATGCGCAAAACCAAGTCGGTGAATCCCTATTACAGCCCGTCGGGATCGATGCGCTACATGCCGCCGACGTTCGCCGCCGAGTGGAGCGACGGCCGCATCGCCTCGGGAAAAGAGGGTATCAACCCCTACGGCAAGATGATGGAGGGCGGAACCAAGCGCAACGAGACGTGGCTCGGAGGCGGCAAGTTCCAGGTCGAGATCACGCCCGTCAAAGGTCTGAAGATCACGGGTGCGTTCATTCCCAAATACGTGTTCGAAAAGGACAAGGACTTCAACATCGCCGTACCCTACACGCCGTGGAGCGATCCGACGGTCGCGCCCTCGTACCTCTCCGACGCCACGACCACCGACCTCAAAGAGAGCCGTACGGACACCTATACGCATACCACCCAGCTCTTCGCCAACTACGACATCGACCTGGGCCGCAACGGCGACCATCACCTGAGCGCCATGGCCGGCGTCGAGGACTATTACAAATACTACGAGGACATCTACGCCTCCCGCGACCAGTTCAAGATCAGCTACTACCCCTATCTGTCGATGGGCTCCACCGAGCTGATGGGAGCCGGCGTGAACAACTCGCCCTACGAAAACGCCTACGTCTCGGTGTTCGGCCGCGTGAACTACAACTACAAATCGAAATACTATGCCCAGGCGAACTTCCGCTACGACGGTTCGGGACGCTTCAAGAAAGGCAACCGCTGGGGATTCTTCCCCTCGGTGTCGGCCGGCTGGGTGCTCACGCAGGAGAAGTTCATGGAGGGAGCGCGCAACGTGCTCTCGTTCCTCAAACTGCGCGCCTCCTACGGACAGCTGGGCAACGACCGCATCGGCAACTATCCCTACCAGTCGACCCTTTCGTCGAACGACCCGGTGGGCTTCATCGGCTCCGGAGGTCTGGTGCAGGCCCTGCAGGGGTTCTCGGCCTATCAGATGGTCCTCGACGACATCACCTGGGAGACCACCGAAACCTACGACGTGGGCATCGACGCCAACTTCTTCAACGACCGCCTGCGGATCACGGCCGACTACTACAAAAAGACCACGCGCGACATGCTTATCCTGGTGGACATCCCCTCCTATCTGGGCTACACGGCCCCCTATAAGAACTCGGGCGACATGAACACCAAAGGCTGGGACCTCTCCGTCGCATGGAGCGACCATATCGGCGAGGATTTCAGCTACTCGGTCGCCGTGAATCTCTCGGATTACAAGTCGATGATGGGCTATATCGGCAACGACTACCAGCTCAGCGGCGGCAAAATCATCCAGTCGGACACGGAATACAAAGCCTGGTACGGCTATCGGAGCAACGGACTGTTCCAGACCGCCGAAGAGGTGGCCGGCAGCCCGAAGGTCTCGTCGTCGAACCAGCCGGGCGACGTGCGCTACGTCGACCTGAGCGGTAAGGAAGGCGTCCCCGACGGCACGATCTCGGCGACGTACGACCGCACGGTGATCGGCAGCTCGATGCCGCGCTACAACTTCGGCGGCAGCATCAACCTCGCCTACAAGGGTTTCGATCTGGGATGCACGTTCCAGGGCGTGGCCAAACGCGACGCGCTGCTGACCGACGAAATGGTCCAGCCCCTGCGCACGGGCTGGTTCAACGTGCCGAAATTCGTGGTCAACGACCATTGGAGCGTCTTCAACACCATCGAACAGAACCGCCGCGTGCGCTATCCCCGCTACTCGCAGAACAGCGGAACCACGACGGCCAACTACGCCGTGTCGGACTACTGGCTCATCGACGGTTCCTATTTCCGCATCAAGGACATCACGCTGGGCTACACCCTGCCTCAGCGGTGGCTGCGGAAAATCTTCGTCAAGGACCTGCGCCTTTCGGCCACGCTGTCCGACTTCTTCACGTTCAGCCACTTCCCCAAGGGCTGGGACCCGGAGGTCAGCTCGACGGGCTACCCCATCACCAAGTCCGTCGTCTTCACGGCCTCCATCAAATTCTAATCTCCCGCACTCATGAAAACATCAACGAAATACATCGCGCTCTGTACGGCCGCCGCACTGCTCGGCACGGCCTGCACGAGCCTGGATCTCAACCCGCTCGACAACCCTTCGGCCGAAACGTGGTACGACGACGGCCCGAAGATCGAAATGTCGCTCAACACCCTGCTGCTCCATCAGTTCTGGCCCCAGGAACGCTACGAGTTCACCGGATCGGGGGTCATGGACATGGACGAGATCACCGACGACCTGATGCGGCGCAACTCGCTGGTCGCCTTCAAGGCCGGAACCCTCACCGCCACACACGCCGCCACGACGAACATGTGGAGCCTCACCTACAAGGGAATCACGCGCTGCAACGCCATCCTCGAGAACATGTCCAAGGCCAAATCCAGCCTCGACCCCGAGCTGTACGAGCGCTATGAAGGCTGCGCACGCTTCTACCGGGCCTGCTTCTACTCGCGGATCATGATGCTCTTCGGCGATCCGGTCTATTTCACCCGCGACATACCGCTCGAAGAGGCCTACGACATCGGCCGCACTCCCTGCGAGGAGGTCCTCGAATACGTCTACGACGATTTCGACTACGCCGTCGCCCACTGCCCGGAGACCTATCAGGGAGCCGTGGTGCGTGCGACCCGGGGCGCGGCCTACGCCATGAAGGCCCGCGTGGCGCTCTATTTCGGCTCGCTCTACACCTATGACGCCGCCCTGCGCGACGCCGAAAAAGCCGCATACCATTACGGCATCGCCCGCGACGCCGCCAAGGCGTGCATGGACCTGAACGTCTACCAGCTCCACCCCGACTTCGGCGAACTGTTCCTGAACAAGACGCACAACGCCGAAGAGTCGGTCTTCTGCATCCCCCGATCGCTGGCCTACGCCGCCGACAACAAACGGCAGTACCTCCAGGGCACGAGCATCACGGCCAACATCCCCATCGGTCTGGGCGGCACCATTTCGGAGTTCCCGACCTGGGACCTCTTCTGCGCATTCCTCTGCACCGACGGCAAACCCATCGACGAATCGCAGCTCTACGACCCGGCCGATCCGTTCAAGAACCGCGACCCGCGCCTGGCGGAGAGCATCGTGGAGTTCGGCACGGATTTCTGCGGCGTGGTCTACGACCCGCGCTTCGATGTCGAGCAGGTCTGGGACTCGAACGCCGGACGCAACATCGCCAATCCCGACAACATCGTGACGGCCAGCGAATCGCGTCTTCCGTCGCGCACCGGACTGGTGCAGCGCAAGGGCATCGACAAGGACTGGACGGACGACTATCAGGCCGACCCCGACAAAATCATCATGCGCTACGCCGACGTGCTGCTCATGTATGCCGAAGCGAAGATCGAGCTGAACGAGATCGACGATGCGACCCTCGAAGCCATGAACCGGGTCCGCGCCCGCGCCTACGGGGTCCAGTACACCGAAACGGACAAGTATCCGGCGATCGTCACCCGCAGCCAAAGCGAGCTGCGCACCGTCCTGCGCACCGAACGCCGGATGGAGTTCGCGTTCGAACGGCTGCGCATCTATGACCTCCTGCGCTGGCGGATCGCCGAGAAGGTGCTCAACTACAGCGACTGGACGATCAAGTACAACGCCGGCGCCAACGTGCTGAAAAAGGTGATGACCGACGGACAATGGTTCATTCCCACGCCCGCGATCGACGAGAGCGGATGTCCGGAGATGGACGCCACGTTCAGCCGGGAAAACCGCCCCCACATCACCGCGCTGTACAACCGGGTGTTCAATCCGGAGATACACTATCTCTGGCCGCTGCCCGCAACCGACGTGCTCGTAAACAAGCATCTCGAACAGAATTACGGTTATTAACCGGAGCCATACGCCGTGGCGGGAGCCCATCTCCTGCCGCGGCGTATATAAAGAAAAGCATGAACGACCATCCGACATACACCTCTCCCATCCGGGCGGCACGGAGCGCCCGGGAAATACTCATACCGTAAAGCTGAAGAACATGAAAAAAATCATCGGGCTGTTCCTGGCCCTTGCGATCTGCCTGCCCGTTTCGGCCCGGCAGAAGACCAAAACGAATCGGAAAGCGCTCGTACAAACCGTCGCTGCCCTGACTGCAAAAATCGACAGCCTGAGAGGCGTCGTCGATGCCCTCGAACGGAAATGCGTTCCGGTACGCAAGGAGATCGACCCCGCCTGGGAAAAATGGCAGGACGTGCGCTACAACTACGGCTTCGACCCCGAAGAGCAGCCCGTATACAATACGGTAGAGGGCATTCTGGAATCCACCACGATGCTCTCGGTGCGCGGCGGCCGGGGACGCTGGCACAACAAGGCGGCGAAACCCCGCACCTCGTTCGTCGACGGAGGCCACCTCTTCGAAGGGTGGAACGGCACGGAAACCTGCCGCCTGACCATGCTGATCGGCAAACAGGCCCCCGACATCGCCTGCATCCAGGTCTACTCCCCGAAAGGACTCTACCGTCCGTCCCGTCATTTCGGATGGGTCAAACTCGGCTCCGACGACCGGAACGAAGGCGTGGATTTCGGCCGTCGCTGGGCCGTGTCGTTCGTGCCGTTCTCCCTGGCGGCGCTGGACGACGCCCCGGCCGACACCTCGTATGAGAATGCGCAGTTGGGCGGCAAGTCGATTCCGGTCGGAACGCTCTACTACGACCGGAATGCGGACAAAGTGCGCTGCTACACCGACGAGGGCTGGAAATACCTCGTATTCGAATAACATACGGGCACCGTCGAAAACGCCCCGCCGGAAGATAGTTCCCGCAGGGCGTAAAATAGGCTTTTGTTCTTTGCAGACAGATGCTTACTGCACCGTCACATGCTCTGCCGGAGAATACATGTCGGGCAAATCCCCGCAAAAGAAAGAGTTCTCCTGATTGTACATCTTCACGAAATCGCGTTCCGACGGATGCCCGGGGAACACCGAGAAATAATGCGTCCCGCTCTCCATCGGGTCGTACTTGTTACGCCACGTCACCACCATGCTCACCCGGCGTCCCGTGAGCGGAGCGTGGATGTTCGTCGTCCAGTAATCCGTGGCTGAGAAACCCTCCACGCCCGTTTCGGTCACGCCGCACGGCTTGCGCTTCGCCAGCGATACTTTCGAAATGGCCTTCAGGTTCGTCACGAAAACCGCATTGTTGATCCCCTGGTAACAGTCCATGCCCACGAAATCGACCCACTCGTCGCCCGGCCAGCGGAAATAGAAATCGTCCACGGTCTTCGCACTGTCCATCTGCGGGGAGATGGCGTAGATGAAATTATGCACGCCCTTCGTGTCGCGCAGGTACTTCACCGTGAACTTCCACAGATTCACGAACTCTTCGGTCGTCGTGCACGACGCGCCCCACCAGGACCACGTCTGCGTGTGTTCGTGGAACGGGCGGAAAATCACGGGAATCAGCCGTCCGTCGCTTCCCCGAAGATTGAGCGCGATGTCCGCCAGCCGGTCGAGCCACTCCCTGAACGTTTTGTTCGCTGCGCTGCCCTCCGTCAGAATCTCCGCTGCCACCCGGTTGCTGGAATTGTCCCACGAATCGCCTCCTGTGAGCGGATTGTTGATGTGAATGCACGACGTGAGCACCATGCCGCGGTCGTAAGCCTCCCGGCAGCAGCGGAGCCGCAGCGCCTGGGCATCCGGGTCGGCGGCGTGCCGGTCGTCGATATGCTCGGCCAGATCGAAGCTGTATACGGCGGGATAATCGCCGCAGACCGCTTTCGTATCCGAACCGCCCGGGGTGCCGTACCACGTGCGGCCGTACATCAGGTCGTCGTGGTGACCGAACAGAAACCCCTTGCTCTGGACGGCCCAGAGATTCGAATAGAGCGCCCGGGTCTCGGCCGTAGCGTTCGGGTCCGACAGCGTGAGGGTCACGGGATCGGTCTCCCCCTCCTTTTTCGGCCCCTCGTTGTCATCGCTGCACGCCACGGCCGTAAACAGCAGCGAAGCCAACAGCATGAATGGAATTCTTTTCATAGTTTCAGGTATTTGGATTATTCGATATTCGTCAGCAGGACAAAACTTTCGGCCGGCAGCGTCGTGCGGAAACTTCGTCCCCCGATACCGCGTTCGCACGGCACGGGCATCCCGCGACCGTCGCACGCCCGGTCGCACTCCGTATAACGGTACAACACGCCTCCGGCGAAATCGCCCGGCAGAACGATCTCGACGTCGCGCGGTTCCTGCGAGAAGTTGACCGCCGCCACGCTGTACGCCCCGTCTTTGCGGGCGGCCGCGACGCGCACCCCGTCGCGCTGCGGAACCTCGCACGCGAGGATGTCGCACCCGGCGGGGAAACATCGGCACATCAGCGACCAGGTATAGTACCAGGGCCGCAGCTCCTCCTGCGAGGCGTCGCCGAAGACCTCCTCGCCGAGGATGTTCCACATGCCCCAGATCTTCACGTCCTCCGTGCGGCCCGAATCGCCGTTCGAATGCATGGCGTCGTCGAGCATCCACGCCGCCACCCCCGAAAGTCCGTTGTTCATCACCTCCATCGCCAGCAGCGGCATATCCAGCCCGTAGAAAAAGTCGTAGCAGAGCATGTTGCAGTCCGAGCCCTTAGTAAAGGGATGCCCGGCGACCCGGCGGTCGTACTCGGCCTTCAGCAGCGAATCCTCCGGCGCCGAATACTTGTATCCGGCCTCGCCGAGGATCAGTTTCTTCCCGGCCGGCACCTCGGCACGGATGCGGCGCAGTTTTTCGGCGTAAGCCCCGCTGCGCACCTCATGCTGGCCGGGATAGGCATGCACGTCGTAGAGGCCGATCTGCGCGCCGAGGTCCTGCGCGCTCCGGGCCACCCATCCTTCCGCGTCGTACTCCGACGCCGGGTTTCTGTAACTCATCACCACGTCGGGCGCCGCGAGCGACACCTTGCGTTTCAGGTCCGGATACCGGGCCATTTCGGCGTCGAAACGCCGCGCCATCGAGCTCCACAGAGCGTAATCGCCGTCGGTCGAGGCCCAGCTGCCGTCGGGCTCGTTGAAGATGATGAAATGGCGGATGCAGTCGAACCCGAGGTCGCAGACCAGGAAATTCAGATAAGCGACCGACATCTCCACCCACCGCTGCGAATCCTTCATCGCCCACGTCGGCGGGTTGTACTCCCCGTAAGCCACCGTAATGCCTCTGTCCTGACAGTATTGCAGCAGGCGGCGGAGCGACGCGAGGTTGCGCATGCGGTCGTAACGGCCCGTCGCGGCATCGTAATAGCGGTACGGGCTGTTGATCATGCAGCGCACATAGCCCGGGCGCATGAAGTCGAGGCGTTCGAAGAGCTTCGCCCAATCGGCGTCGCTCACCTCGGCGCCCCAAGCTCCGGCTTCATCGTAAGGGTCCCACTCGACGCCGTTGCCGACGTAATCCGCACTTACGATCCGGTCCGTTACTTCGACACGGAGCGTCCGCCCCGGGCTGCAGGCGGCGAACAGGGCCGCCGCGCCGACCAGCGAAATCAGCATTCCTTTCATAATCAGTCGTTTTGTTCGGTCAGTACAATCATCGACTCGCCGGGCAGTTCATACTCGGCGCCGGCCGCCAGGTCGATCCGCAGGTCCGAGGCGTCGGGCAGCAGCACGTGGTCGCCCTCGGTGCGCATCAGCCCCTCGCCGTAGCGGTAGCGGACTGCGCCCTCCAGCCGGCCCCAGCCCGGCGACTCGATCCGCACGCGGCGCGGTTCGCGCGACACGTTCACGACGGCGACGGTGCGCCGTCCGTCATGCACGGCGGCGACGGCCCTGACCCCGGCGGCTCCCCGCACGTCGACGGCACGGAAATCGCTTCCCGGCCGCAACGTGCGGCACAACAGCGACCAGGCATAATACCACGGCCGCACGCACTCCTCGCGGGCCCCGAAAATCTCGTCGCCGAAGATATTCCAGAACCCCCATATCTTGAGCTTGTCGGGCGCTTCCTTGCTATGCATCGCATCGTCGAGCATCCAGGCGATACAGCCCGAATACCCCGCCCCGATGGTCTGAAACAGGGCGTCGGCCATGTCCGTGCCGTACATCCAGTCGTAGACGAACAGCTGCGAGTCGTCCGTCGAGGCGTTCGGATGGGCCGCGGCGCGGCGCAGGTTCTCGGCCTGCAGGAGCGAATCGGCCGGCTCGACGAACTTGAAGCCGATCTCCCCCATCACGATCTTCCTATCGGCAGGCACCTCTTTCCGGTAGGCCTGCAGGATACGGGTGTACTCCCCCGAGTTGACCGTACATTTCGACGGATAGGTATGAATGTCGTACAGGCCGATGCAGTCGCCCAGCTCATCGCGGCTGCGGCTCACCCACCACGCCTCTTCGGGTCCCCAGATCGCGGCGTCGGGACCGACCAGCTCCACTTTCCCGGCCAGCCCTTCGGCGTCGAGCCGCCCGCGGAAATAGCTCACGGCCTTCGCCCACAGACTGAAATCGCCGTCGGCGGCCGACCAGAAGCCGTTGGGCTCGTTGACGAGGTTGTAGTAACGGATGCAGTCATAGCCCTTTTCACGCACCAGCCAGGCGGCATAGGCCGCGGCGTGGTCCAGCAGCGGATAATTCACCGTCCCGGCCCGGGCGTCCAGGAGCGATCCGCCCCAGTCGCCGAACATCACCGTCACGCCGCGCGAACGGCAGTAGTCGAGGATGTGCGAAAGGTGTTCGAATCCGCGCCCGGGGTCGAGCCGTCCGTCGCGCACGACCGAGGTCGTGTTGGTCATCACGCGGATAAAGGCCGGCCGCATGAAATCGAGGCGGTCATAGAGCTTCGCCCAGTCGGCGTCGCTGATCTCGACGCGACCCTTTCCGTAGTCGAGCGCATAAGGGTCCCACTGGACCCCGTTGCCGATGTAGCCGCGGTTGACGACGCTGTCGGCGTCGATACGCACCACGACGTCGCATTCCCCGGCGGATTCTCCCGCGCAGGCCCCCAGCAGCGCCGCCGCGCATGCGAGCAGTATGTTTCCGAAGTTTTTCATAGGCATCGGTCGTCAATCCGCATGCAGGTCCAGCCTGCATGCGGACGTTATCGGATCACTCGCCGGCTTCCGCCTGCTTGTTGAAGAGCATCACATAGTTGCGCGGCCCGACGGCGAACCGGTCGTAATCGGTCCAGGGATAAGCCCCCTGCGTCGTCTGCCCGGGCAGCGCGAAATCGAAGGCGATTCCGGGAACGCTGAGCGTCGAGGAGCCGTAGGTATAATCCCCTTCCCGCAGGAGTTTCGCCGTGATGGAAACGATTCCCGAAGAGAACACCACGGTTCCGGCTTCGGCGTCATACACGTAAGCGCTCTTGCCGTGGGGCAGCAGGCCGTAATATTTGGTCAGGTCGAGGGCTCCCGTCCCGTCCTTGTTCTGGTCGGCCTTGAGGATGTAGTTCCAGTAGCGTCCGTCCTCGCCGGGCAGGTATTCGCACGCTCCCGTCTCGCGGCCGGCGGCGTCGGCGCCCGTGGCGGTCATCACCAGGACGTTGTCGGACTCCTTCCAGATCGAATCGTCCCACACCCAGCTCTTGTCCACCGGGTTGACGAACGCCGGATCGGCCGAACCGCCGTACACCGTCAGACGGCCCACGGAGTAGGTTCCGGCGAGCGACGTCTCCTCCGGATCGGGCTCCGGCTCCGGTTCGGGATCGACCGGCTCCTCGATCGTCTTCGACGCCTCGGGAACCTCGAACCCGGCCGGCTGCTTCACGATCTCGATGTAATACGTCACCGGATTGCGGGCGAAGACGCCGTAATCGTTGTAGGTGTTGTTCCAGTCCTCCGTACCTTTCAGATTGAACTTGAAGGCCTCGTATTCGAGCGTCAGCGGAATCGGCGGCACATTGGGCATCTGATAGGTACCCTTCGGCACGAGCGTGCAGGAGGTCTTGCGCCCGTCGGCGTCGGTGAAGGTGATCGTCCCGTCGGCGTAGTTGCGCAGCCAGGTGCTCTCGCCTTTGGGAATCTGACGGTAGAACTGCGTCAGGTCAACCGGCTTTCCGGTGTCGGGGTTCGACGCCCCGGCAAAGACGCAGTCCCAGTTTTTGGCGTCCTCGCCGGCCCAGTTCATGCAGGTTCCGGTCGTATTGCCGTCGGCGAGAATCTCTCCGAGCGTGAAGACCAGGTAATTGTCGGCCTCGGCGGCAGGCCCGCGGCCTTCACCGTTCCAGCACCACGACTTGTCGGCGGGCCTGTAGAGCTTCGTACAGTCGTATGCGGCGCCCGTGCCTCCGTAGACCCAGAGGTTGCCGATCGTATACGTACCGGTCAGCGTCTCGGTAAACTCGGTCATTTCGAGCGTATAGGTGCGCGACTCGCCGTTGGGAGAGGTCACGACGATCTGCGGATCGCCCTTCGTGAAGTCGATCGTTCCGCCCGAGGCGACGTTCGCCGTGGCCTTGTAGGAGAGCGTCAGCGTTTCGACCCGGACCTTCGACATGTCCGCGACCCTGTCCGAAGCCAGCTGCAGTTCGATGACGCCCGTTTCGGAATCCGTCTCCGTAATGGTCGGCGTTCCGGCCTGACCCTCGAACTTGACGTCGATGATCGACCGCTCGTGGTTCCAGCCGCCGTCGGCGACATCCTCCCACGGATCGTCCTTGCAGGATGCAAAGCAAAGCAGGACGAAAGCGCTCAGCAAATATTTCAGCTTGTTCATAATTCTGCGTTTTCTTGAAAGGTTAAAGATTCGGGTTCAGGTCGGACTCGACGGACGGGATCGGATAGAACACCATCTGCTCGGCGCTCAGGCCCTGTCCCTTGGCCTCGGCGACATCCGTATGGAGGCGGTTCCAGCGCCGCAGGTCATAGCAGCGGTTCCCCTCGAAAGCCAGTTCGAAACGGCGCTCGTCCATCACCCGCTCCCGGAACGCCGCCTTGTCCAGCCCCGGCTCCAGGTCGCCCAGACCGGCGCGCTTGCGGATGAAATTGACCAGTTCGTACGCCTTGGCCGTCGGTCCGGCGGCTTCGGCATAGGTCAATGCCACGTCCGAATAGCGGAGCAGGTAGGGGCGCGTGGAGGTTTTGTCTCCCGAGAAACTCGGGTCGATGAATTTGCGGCAGAACGGATAGTTCAGCTTGCCGTCGGCCGTCGAAGCCACCACGCCGCCCGCAGCGTCGTACACCTTGTCGACGATCAGCCAGTCGTGACGGCGG